>JBNMNW010000118.1:0-16187 GCA_051278165.1 Planctomycetota bacterium
GCAAGACTGTGTTCGGTAAGACTGTGTCCTACATGACGGTCCTCGGCATGAGTGTGTTCGGCAACACACCCTGCAACAAAACACCGCGCACCAAGCAAAACACCATGCGAGACGAAGCCAGCTACGTCTGCGACTCATGCGGCGAAGACATCGTCGTCCCGATCGACTGGTCGGGAGGCCCCCGCCAGAGCTACGTCGAAGACTGCCCGGTCTGCTGCAACCCCAACGTCATCCACGTAGAACTCGACGGCCAAGAAGCCTACGTTCGCAGCGAGCCAGAACAAGACCGCTAGCGACGGTGCCTGGCACAGAAGCAACGCATTCGCCAACACGCCTCAACCACCTCTAGCTCGCACGCCGCACTCACTCTCGAGTGCGCGCGCCCGCTAGCGGCCGAAGCGATGCTCGGCCATCAAACGCACCGTCTCGACCGGATCCTGCCGCAACGCACCAAGCAGTTCCTTCGACGGTTTCGCAGCGCGGCGCGGCCAGTAGAAGACACTCATGTAGCGCACCACCGGATCCGCGTCGCGCAAGCCAGCCTCGCCGTCGTAGTTGCCGATCTTGGTAAAGCCAGCGCGCAGCATGCCAGTGTGCAAACGAGCACGATGCGCGCCATCGCCGGCAAGCGCCTCGCGCATCGGTTGTTCAAAACTCGCGTGCCAACCGACCACGTCAACAGCACCACCAGTCGTTCCGCTCGCATGCAGCCAGGCGATGAACGACTTGCGTTGCTGCTGCACACGCGCCTCGTGCTGACGTTCCACCTCGGCAATGTGTTCGGCTTCACTCATCGGCGCCACTGGCGCGCGGATGTCGAACAATGACCGCCCCAAGAACGATCCCGCAAACACAATCGGGGTCACCAAAGTGCGGATCGGCAAGAACCCCATCTCGGTGTAGTAGGCCTCGTCGAACTCCAGGTCTTCTGGATCCCAAATCCGAGCGGCATCTCCGTAGGCCTCATCAACAACCTGGAGCGGATGCGCGATGACGGTGTCGACGACGATCGACACGAGGCCCAACGGCACGGTTACCGGCAGCGTTGCCGCAAACAGGCCACCGCTATCGGGCACGAGGTTGGACTCGAATGCGTTCCACACCGGCCGATTGGCGATGTTGGACCACGCGCACGATGGCAGCAAAGTCAGCGACAACACGCCGACTACACGAATCACTTGAGACGGACGGATCATCGACCTTCCTCCATCGGTTCCGCAGCGGGGGCGGCTGCAGGCTCTGCCACGATTGGTAGCGCGACTTCGTGCACGGAGTCGTCGAAGTCGAAGACCGCACGAAACAACCACGTCACACCAAACACCACGGGAGTGGCCACGGCAGACAGCGGCACCAACAACACGGTGCGGAACTCGGTGCTGTCGTCGAAGTCCCAAACGACATCGACAGTGTCGAGCCACGCGTCATCGATCTGACTCAACGGGTGCAAGACAATCGCGTCGGTTGCTCCAGCGACGATGCCGATGGGTAACGCGATTGGCGCAGCAAGCCAACGACCAGTGGTCGTGCTCGGCGCCCAATTCGCGTCAAGGTAGTTGAGGGCGCGGCGGCGGTCGCCATTGGCCAGCGCACAACTCGTGGCGCAGGCACAGACAACGACCAGCCATGCAAACGGGTTCACGACTCGTTTCCTTTGCATGAGTAAAACTGTAACAGCACGAGAGACGCGAAGAACTACGCCTTGGAGTGATCCAGCGACGCTTGCGGCCCGTTACTAGAAACAACCAGTCACCGAATCGAACAACACAGTGTTCTCCGGTTCGTGACCCAAGACGCCACTAGCGCTTTTGCCGGCGCAAGAAGGAGCTCTCCGATGCAATCATTTGAGGTACCCGTCCGCACCCACCGCGAGTCCTCGGACAACGCGACGTTCCAGGAGATGATGAGCGATCGGCTCAAGCAGTCGCCGTGGCTGCTAATGTCGGCTTGCATGCACGCCGGGTTGCTGCTGTTGATCTGGGTGTTCCTGCCACCAGAACAACCGAAGCAGGCAACCGTTAGCGTGCAACTGTCCGACGCCACCAAGAAGGAGGTCAAACAACCGCCACCGCCGCCGACGCCGGAACTCAAGAAGGAGGTCGATCCTGAGGTCACTCCGGTCAACGAAGTGACCGTTTCCGAACTCGAGTCCGAGGACACCAACGACTCGGACCAAGCAGAGAACCCCTCGGACTCGTCGCTCGAATCGAATCAGTGGAACACCGCCGTCGGCCTTGGCCCAGGCGCTAAGGGGCCCTACGGCAAACGCGGCAAGGGCAACGGCAAGAACGGCGGCCGCGTTCCAAGCACGCACGTCAAGCACGGCCTGATGTGGCTCGCTCGCCACCAAGACGCCAACGGTCGCTGGGATGCCGACGGCTTCATGAAGCACGACAACCCTGCGATGGGTGCATGCGACGGCCCAGGTAACGCCGTGCACGATGTGGGAGTCACCGCACTCGCCCTGCTGGCGTTCCTTGGTGAGAGCAACACGATGCGCGCCGGCATCTACAAGGACAACGTCAAGCGCGGCGTGAAGTGGTTGATCAGCCAACAAGAGCAGGACAGCGGTTTGATCGGTGGCCGCACGGCTCACGACTTCGTCTACGACCACGCGATCGCTGCCTACGCGCTGTGCGAAGCGTACGGACTATCGAACTACAAGCTGCTCAAGAAGCCGGCGCAACGAGCCATCGAGTATCTCGAGTCGCACCGCAACGCGTACTCTGTGTGGCGCTACCAACCGCGCGACCAAGACAACGACATCTCCGTCACTGGCTGGGCCGTGATGGCCTACAAGTCAGGCAAGTTCTTCGACCTCCAGGTCAACGACGAAGCGCTGCGCTTATCCGGTGTGTTCCTCGACGAGGTCAGCGACGCGACTGGTCTGCACGGCTACCAGAAGGCCGGCCAGATGTGCGGTCGCAAGCCGGGCGGGCATGCGATCAGGTTCCCGCCCGCCAAGAGCCAGGCGCTGACCGCCGTCGGTTTGTTCTGTCGCTTCTTCCTCGGCCAGGATCCGAAGGAGAAGCCAGTCATGAACGCGGCGGCCAACCTGCTGACCAAGACGCTGCCAGTGTGGAATGAGACGGATGGGTCGATCGATCACTACTACTGGTACTACGGCACGTATGCCTTGTTCCAGATGGGCGGCAAGACGTGGAAGCAGTGGCAGAAGTCGCTCGAGCGGGCCGTCGGCCCCAACCAACACTCTGACCTTGAGAACACCAACACGTTCGGGTCGTGGGACCCGGTCGGTGCCTGGGGCGAAGATGGTGGCCGCGTCTACTCAACAGCCATCCTGACGCTGACCATGCAAGCGAACTACCGCTACACCCGCCTCATTCGATAGCCAGTCCGCCGGTAATCGCCGCCTAGCTGCGTGACGCGTATCAGGATAGTGCCGAGCAGGATGATGCCTGCAGGATGGTGCCTAGAGCACCGCTAGCAGCGCGGTGCTCAGCAGCGCGGTGCCCAGCAGTGCGGTGCCTAGCAGCGCGGTGCCCAGCAGCGCGGTGCCTAGCAGCGCGGTGCCCAGCAGCGCGGTGCCTAGCAGCGGCGCCATGCGCTGCCGGCAGCCAACCTCGACCTCGCCCCCGCCGAGCACTACGCGCACCCCCCTTGGTGCTGCCTCAGAACGATACAAGTCGCATACAGAGACCGGGCTGTGCGGGCAAATATGGGCACCGTCTCAAAAACGAGCAAAGGGACAACCCTGGACAACTACAGCACATGTGCCATGCCACCGGTGCTACCCGCAACGCTCCAGAAGATTTCCTGAAGTAGGACTCAAGCGACGGCCGATGAGTTTTCCAACAAGGTGCTGCGGGATCCCCCATGGCATCGCTCCGACAGGTTTCGAGGAATACAGATGGGCTTAAGGGTCAATTCGAATATCGCATCCCTGAATGCACAGCGCTCGTTGTCACAGACAACGGATCGACTGCAAGCCAACTACCGACGGCTCTCTACAGGTCTGCGCATTTCCACTGCATCTGACGACGCCGCTGGCCTCGCCATTTCAGAACGCTTCCGAGCGCAGATCCGATCGACCAACCAGGCGATCCGAAACGCACAGGACGGCATCTCACTTACGCAAACGGGGGAAGGCGCGCTGAATGAAGTCAGCTCCATCCTGATCCGGATGCGTGAACTGTCGATCCAGGCAAGCAACGGAACAGTCAGTGATGCGGACCGTGCAACCCTCAACCAAGAGTTCACCGACCTCATCAATGAGATCGACCGGATCGCACAATCGACGACGTTTAACGGCGTCAAGTTGCTCGACGGAACGGGCTCGACACTGACCTTCCAAGTCGGCACCGGCACAACGGTCGGCATCGATACAATCCAACTAAGCACGTCCGACACGCTCGCGTCGACGCTCGGTCTGTCGGCGCTCGACATCGGCTCCGGTGGCCTGCCAACGGTCGCCGTGTCGCAACTCGATGGCGCGATCAACGCAGTCAGTCGCGTTCGTGGCCAGTTCGGCGCGGCCCAAAACCGCTTATCGACAACCATCGCCAACCTGCAGATCCAGAGCGAGAACCTCAGCGCGGCCGAGTCGCGCATCCGCGATGTGGATGTTGCCGTCGAGACTTCGTCACTGACGCGGAACTCAATCCTGCAACAGGCCGCCATCTCGATCTTGGCGCAGGCGAACACCCAGCCCCAAGCGGCTCTGCAGTTGCTGCAGAACTAGTAGTACACAACGCTGGCGCATAGCGCGTCATCGCGGTTGTGATCGACGCCCGCTGCGCGGATGTCTTTCGAGCGCTCACAAGTTGCGGCGCTCAGCCAGACTGGCTGAAAGCCAGACGGGATGAAGAGCTCTGCTCTTTTCGGGAGCCATCCGGCCAAATGAATCTGGCCGAAGAAATCTGGCTGCCTAGGAGCCTAGGAGCCCAGAAGCCCAGAAGAGCGAGGCCCTACTTCATCGCCGACACAGCGCGCATCACCTGACCCTTGCGGCGGGATGCGTTGTGCGCGTGGATGATGTTTTGCTTGGCAGCCTTGTCGATGCAGCTGCAGATGAGCGGCAGCATCTCGGTGGCCACGCCCTTGTCGCCAGTTTCGATCGCGGACATGAGCTTCTTCGTCTCAGTCCTGAGGCGACTCATACGGGACTTGTTCATCACGCGCTGCTTGTCCGACGTGCGGATGCGCTTGCTTGCTTGCTTGCTGTGGGCCATCTGTAGGTATCTCGGTCTCTATCTCAGTCGTTAGGGAGGTTGGTAAGGCTAGCGGGCGAGCGCTCAGTTTTTGAGTGCTTCCACTTTTTTGGCGACATCGCGGAAGCCAATATCTTGTTCGAGGATCTTCGTGAAGTGGCCCAGAGCAGCTTGGTTGTTGCCCTGCCCCTCACAAATGGCGCCCATCTCGTAGAGGGCATCTTTGGCTCGTGCGCTCGATCCGGCCGCTGCCAACGCCTTCTCGTATTGTCCGAGGGCGAGATCCGGCAGGTCCTTGAGCATGAACGCGCGGCCGAGCTGGAACATCGAATCGGTCTTCTTGCGCGGGTCCTTTACGGCCTGCTGCAATTCCTTGATGGCATCATCCACTTCACCGGATTCTAGCAGGCCCGAGCCCAGATCGAAGCGGGCGCCCAGGTCCGAGGGGTTGCGCTCGACGCGGCGGCGGGCTTCTTCGACCCGCAATTGGGCCAACGCAACGCCCGCACGCTTGGCGGCACCATCATCGCCACGCTTGACGGCCTTCTGCACCATCTGCTCCTGCAAACGAATGCGCAGGTCGCTGGCGATTTCGAGCAACTCGGAGTCGGCCGGGTTTTTCACCAGCAGCTGATCGATCAGATCGAGCGCTCCCTGTAGGTCCTTTGCCATCTCGCGCAGACGGGCGGCGCGGCGAAGCAGCTTTTGGTCGCCTGGGTTGGACTGCAACTGCTCTTCGATGCCGGTGAGTTCGTCCTCGACCTCCTCGGCCGACAACTGCAACCGCTCCGAACGCTCAATCTGCTGCTGCTTATCCTTGTCCTTGATTAGGTCACGGGAGCTCTCGGCCTTCTCAATGCCGGTGCTCGCCAACGCGCCTTCCGCCGCCAGGTTCTTTCGCGCCTTCAACGAGTCTTGGTCACGCGGGTCGACCTTGAGCGCCTGCTCATACATGCCCAAGGCTTCGTTGACCTGGCCGTTCTCGTAGTAAAGCGCACCGGCTGCGCGGCAAGCTTCGAGGCAGCGCGGCTGGTGCTCGGCGTATGCGGCGTAAACGGCGAGTGCCGACCTCGTCAGACCGGCACGCTCCAGCGAGTTGCCCAACTTGAGGTTGGGGCCTTCAGCCGTCGGATCGTAGGCGAGGTAGCGCTCGTAGCCCTTGGCTGCAGAGGCGTGCTGACCGATCAACCGCATCAGCCCAGCGATCGGGATGTTGAGTCCGCCGAACAGAATGGCCGACAGCTTCGACGCCGGCTTTTGAGCGACCTTCTGGAAGAGCACCTTGCGCAGTCCAGCGCGGGCCTCGCCGAAGTCCGGCTGGATCGCGAGCACCTGGCCGTAGATCTTAACGGCCATCGCGTAGTTGCGACGCTTTGCCGCATCGGCGGCTTGCTCGAGATACTTGGTTAGATCCACCATCGGATGCTGCTGATATCCGCGTGCTAGAAACACGCGATTGGCGAAAAGGCAGCAGGGGGACTGCTTGACGCGGACGAAAGGGCCGAACAATCTAGCGAACAACCCCGACCCCCGCAACGTGGCACCTGCCCCGACCACCCCAAGATCTTCCGCCCGAATGGACGTACTCATCTATCCAAACCCCATCCTCCGCCGCGGCGGCAAGCCCATTACCGAGTTCGGGGAGGGTCTCCGCGCGCTCGCCGACCAGATGCTCGAGGCCATGTATGTTGAGGGCGGAGTCGGTTTGGCGGCTCCTCAAGTCGGCATCGAGCAGAAATTGCTCGTCCTTAACCCCCTTGGCAGCAAGGACGACCGCTCCGGCGAGCTAGTGATCTGCAACCCCAAGATCGTCCGCAAGAAGAAGAAGGAGTTTGGGGAGGAGGGCTGCTTGTCGTTCCCAGGCATCCAGGTAGACGTCGAGCGCGCCGTGGAGATCACGGTCGATTACCAGGACATCAACGGTGAGGAACAATCGCTGAAATGCGACAGCTGGCTAGCCCGAATCGTCCAGCACGAGATTGACCACCTCGAGGGCGTTTTCTTCGTCGACCGCCTAACTTCCGGCGAAAAGCTCCGAGTGAAGTCCCAACTGCTCGAGCTCGAAAGCGACTACAAAGCTCGAGCCTAGCCCCAGCAGCCACCCACCCACAACACGGCTTCACCAACCAACCACCCGTGCGCACTAAAACCTGCGTACTGTACCCGGTACAAACCACAAGTTCCGCCGCGCGCGACCTGTGGTTTGTACCGGGTACAGTACGCAGGGCTGGCAACGCAGGGCTGGCTGGCGCCTACGACCATGAGACTGATCCACGGCCTCGACGCCCTGCGCGAACTCGACCTGGTGTCGATTTATGGCGATCAGGATCAAGATAGCCATTCCGTGGTTGCGGTTGGCGTGTTCGATGGCGTGCACCTGGGTCACCAGCGATTGCTTCACCAACTGCTCGAAATGGCGTCTGCGCTGCAGGGCATGCCGACAGTGGTCACGTTCGCCAATCACCCGGATCAGGTGCTTCACGGCTCGGCTCCGCCGCTGATCGTCAGCGTGCAGCATCGCCTGCGCATGCTGCGCCGCGCCGGAGTGTTGCGGCTCGTGCTGCTCGAGTTTGAACCGCGGCTGCAAAACATGACTGCCGGCGAGTTCGCCAAAGAACTGCTGGTCGAGAAGCTGCGCACGCGCGGACTGCTACTTGGCTACGACTCAGCGCTCGGCAAGGATCGGCAAGGCACGCCTCAACACTTTCGTGACCTTGGCAGCAAACTCGGCTTCCAAGTAGCGACCGGCGCGCCATTCGAAGTGGACGGCGAACCAGTTTCGTCAACAGCGATCCGCAAGGCCATTGCCATCGGTGACCTCGCCAGAGCCCGCACCTACCTCGGCCGATTCCCCGGCGCCCTCGGCTTGGTCGAACACGGCAAAGCCCGAGGCCGCACGCTCGGTTTTCCAACCGCGAACGTCGCGCTGACGTCCGGTGCCGTGCCACCAAGCGGTGTCTACGCGGTCGAAGCGGTTGTCGACGGAGACACCTTCGCGGCGGTCGCCAACCTGGGCACGCGCCCGACATTCGACGACGGCAAGCGCAGCCTGGAGGTTCACCTGCTCGACTACGACGGCGACCTCTACGACCGTGAACTCGAAGTCACGTTCCGACAGTTGCTACGCGGCGAACGCAAATTTGACGGCCCCGACGACCTGAAGGCCCAAATCGTCAAAGACGTGGCTGCTGCCCGCGCATGCCTGCGCGCGTAGCCCGCGTCTCGAGACCCGGAACGCCACATCGCCACGGGGACGACGGGTGGATCGCGCCCAGGATCAGCACAGCAACCGGGTTCGCCACCAACGCTTGTGACTCTCGGATCTGGTACTTGCGAAGACCTTCTCCTCTGGCTAACGTCCTCGGCGCATAGCCGGTAACGGCGATGTCGGTCAGCCCTCCGGGGTGAGCTGGATGGTCGGGCAGATAGCTCAGTTGGTAGAGCATGGCATTGAAAATGCCAGGGTCCGCAGTTCAAATCTGCGTCTGCCCACCATATTTAACTCCCTGCGGCGCAATACATTGCGGCAGGACCGGCCACGTTAGGCTGGAGTCGACGGCGCCACCCATCGCGCTAGTGAGCAAGATGCGTTGGCGTCAGGACCGACGATGAAGCTCACGGAGTGATCGTCACAGCCCCCAACTGCGAGCCTCGACCACAACCCCCTTCCCGTCGACCAGCGCGTGGATGAAAATCATCTCCAGACCAATCAGCGCTGGCAGCACTCGGCCCGGGCGGGCGGCGCGCGAACGACTAACGCACCCTCTGGTCACGACAGGTTACGGCTACTCAACCACGACGCCGCGATCACGACCCGCGGCGATGAGCCAACGGCCCTGCTGCTTCGTCGCGGTCAGCGTGAAGAACCCGCGCACAGGTTTGCCGGCGCGGGCGCCACTCCACGAGCCATCGAGTAGCGCAACATCAGGCCGCAACAACCTAACCTCGATCGTCGCATGGAACGGTTTGCTCGACGGGTCGGCGGCGCGGCGCTCGAGCATCGCGCCGTATTTCTTCTCGATCGCTTCGCGGCCCGACACTTTGACACCGTTCGAACCGATGCGGTCGCTGTCCGTTGCGTAGAGCTTCGCGGCGGCGACCGCGTCTCCATCATTGAACGCGCGCTCGAACTTCGCCCACAGTCCTTGCAGAGCACGCTCTTCGCTGACCGGATCGACAGCACAGCCTGAGGTCACCAAAGCGATCGAGAGAACCCACCATTTCACTGCTCGTATGCGTTGCCCATCTTGCATCGCACGAGTCATTTGACCATCGGCATGCTCGCCACCTTGACACCATCGTTGGTCCACGCGAACACAAGCTCGTTGCCGACACAAACCATCTGAGGGAAGCCGTTGCGACGACCGGTACCCGATGACGCAATCGTAACCGAAGGCAGCACCGTCCCGTCGACGGCAATGCTGCGCACGCGGATGGCGCCAGTGTCTTCCGCATGCGTCAACCAACAGACGAACGCGCGGCCGTCGTCGCGCATAACCACCTCGACGCGCCCGAGCGGGCTGCCCTTATCGATCATGATCGGCTCGTCAAAACTCGAGCCAGCATCGTGTGACAGCGCCAGCTTGACCCTGGATTTGCCCTCGGCAGCGGTAAACCAGGCGACGGCCACATGCTTGCCAGCCGCAGCGATCGACGGACCGTTCACCGGACAACCCGCAATCTTCCAATCATCGCGGCAAACCAACACCGGCTTGGTCCAAGCGCCGTCGACACGCCGCACCACGCCGATGTCGCGAACCTCATCTTGCGAGCGGTCTCTATAGACCACCACCGGTCCATCTTGAGTCATCGCGGCCGACGTCTGACAACACTCACAGACGCGCGTATCCAACAACGCCGGCTTGCGCAGCGTGCCATCGCCGAGGATCTCAACGTAGCGAAGCGTCATGGCACCCTGACCGTGCCCGTGCCCACCATCGCCGGCCTTCATTTCCCGACCGTCAAGCCACACCGCAGACAGTGCGCCGTCGGTTGTGGGCAGCAGCGACACGAATCCATGCTCGGTCTTCTTGCCATCGACGTGCGGCACCAACGACTTGCTCCACGTCTCGCCACCGTCCGTCGACTGCGCGATGTGCACGTCGTAGTCGTAGGTGCCCTTGGCACTCTTCTCCAACCAATGCGCCGCCATGCGGCCACCGGGCCATGCGACAACCGATGGGAAGTCCGCCCAGTTGACGAACCAGCGGTCGCCACGGGCTACTTCCTTCGGCTTCGACCAGCCTTGTTTCTCGCGGATCGCGAAGCGCAGCGAGTGACCCTTGCCTGCGGGCTCGACCCAGCTCAGCAACGCCCGTCCATCGCTCGTCATCGTGAGATTGGGCAGTGAACTCTTCGCCGCAGCGGGCGACGGCAGCTCCTGCACCTGAGCTGGTAGCACTGCCGGTAGCAGCGACGCCATAGCCCACGCGATCGTTGATAGGTCCATGGCACCATTGGAAACGGAAAGCGCCGCAATGGCACGAAGGCAATTCTGGCGACATGAGATCGTGACCCAGTCGCCTCGTGCTACGAAGCCCGGCAAGCCGCCGCCCGCCTAGCCGAAATCGCAGCGCCACCGAGCGCAGCCATGCAATTGCGGATGCCACACCGGTCTTGTCGATAGGCATGGCATGACCGGTCACGCCCTCCGCCGCTTCGGCCTCCTGTTCGCACTGGCACTGCTCGGCTCGTGCACGATGCATGAGCGAGCCGTGCAATGGAACGGGCACGTTGGCCCTGATGGCGAGCCGGTGTTCGTGCTGCGTTCCACCTACGTCGGCATGAACTTCGGGATCCTGCTGCCCGTGCTCGGTGACACCGACATCGGTTCGATGATCAAAGAGTCCACCGCTTGGATCGGCCACGAAGAGGGCACGCACCTACGACTGATCGAAACCGAAACGGACAACTTCTGGTATGGGGCGCCACCTCTGACCTGGCTGTTCACCCCGATCATGACCAACATGACGATCGAGTATCGCCCGACCCAAGCGGCGTTGGCCCGGGAGAACGTGAGCGACTCGCAAAACGTCGCGCAACCACCGCGCTGAACGCAACGGCAGCGATCGGGCTACGGCGTCAGCAAGACCTTGGTGCAGCCGTCGAGTCGCTGCTCAAACATCTCGTAGCCGCGCGCCGCTTCTTCGAACGGCATGCGATGTGAGAACAGCGCACCGAGATCGAACTTGCGTGAGGTAACGAGCGGCATCGTTTCCTCCATCATTGCGCGGGCCGAACAGCGACCGGCGCGATAGGTGAGGTTCTTGTCGTAGGCTTCGCCGGGCGAGAACGCCAAGTGCGACTCGCAGTGCACGCCGGCGGCAGCGATCGTCGCGCCCGGACGAGCCAAGTCGTAGGCAGACCGCGTTGCTTGTTCCGATCCGACACACTCGAGCACGACATCGGCACCGCGACCTTGGGTCGCTTCGCGTAGTTGCTCCAGAGCCAAGGCATCATTTGCTAGCAACGGAACGGCTCCGTAGCTCGCAGCCAACGTCAGCCGTGCCGGTTCGAAATCGAGGCTGAAGACCTTGGCGGCACCTAGTTCCTTCGCGGCGATCGCCGCACAGATGCCAACCGGGCCGGCGCCGACGACGGCGACCACACTGTCGGCTTCGATGTTGCCAAGGCGGGCACAGAAGAAGCCTGTCGATAGCACGTCGCCGGCCAGCAGAGCCTGCTCGCTGCACGTGCCGTCGGGGACTTTCACGAGGGTCGAATCGGCGAGCGGCACCCGCACCATCTCGGCTTGCGCACCGTGCAGACCTTGACCGTCTTGCACCCAACCGAACAGTTCGCCGTGCACGCAGCGCGCGGTCAGGCCACGTTCGCAATAGAAGCACGCGCCGCAACTGGTCGTGAACGGACTGACGACGCGATCGCCGACCGACAGCGACTGCACGGCGCTGCCAATCTCAACGACTTCGCCCAGGAACTCGTGCCCCATGACCGTGCCGATGTCGAGACCGGTTTCACGGCCCAGGTATGGATGCAGGTCGGAACCACAGAGCGCAGCCAACTTCACGCGCACAAGCACATCGTGCGCATCGCGAACCCGCGGTTCGGCGACGTCTTGGAGCACGACGTCACGGACGCCGCGAAAGGTGATCGCTCGCATCACGACATAGTAGATCGCCGGGACAAAAAGTGACCATGCTGCTCGCGGGCCTTGCGGCATGCTGTGCGCATGGCTCGACTCCCCGCCTCATTCATGGCCCCCGCAAGTGTGGCCTTGCTGGCTCTAGCCGGCTGCCAAACGACTACCGTCTCGATTCCGAAGGGACCGCCCAACGTCGTGATCATCTTCACTGACGACCAGGGTTTCGGCGACCTATCGTGCAATGGCCATCCGACGATCCACACGCCGCACATCGACCAACTCGCGGCAGACGGCGCGAAGCTGACGCAGTTCTATGTCGCGTCGCCAGTGTGTTCGCCGTCGCGCGCCGCGCTGCTGACCGGTTGCTATCCAAAGCGGGTTGGCATGCACAAGCATGTGATCTTTCCGCAGTACGACTACGGGCTGCACACCGACGAAGTGACCATCGCCGACATGCTGCGCGAACAAGGTTACGCGACCGGCTGCTTTGGCAAGTGGCACCTCGGCCACCGGCCGGGATTGCTGCCGCTCGATCAAGGCTTCGACGAATACGTGGGCGTTCCGTATTCGAACGACATGGCGCAGATCCATCGTGGCAAGAACAGCAAATACACGTTCCGCCTGCCATTCATGAACGGCAACAAGGTCGTCGAGTGGGAACCAGATCAGCGCGAGTTGACGAAGCGCTACACCGAGGCAACGGTCGACTTCATCGAGCGCAACAAGGACCAGCCGTTCTTCGCGTATGTGCCGCATTCGATGCCGCACATTCCGCTCTATGCGTCGAAGGACTTCAAGGGCACCAGCCCGCGCGGACTGTATGGCGACGTCATCGAAGAGATCGACTGGAGCGTTGGCCAGATCACCAAGACACTCGATCGCCTTGGCCTCAGTGACAACACGCTGGTGGTGTTCATGAGCGACAACGGGCCATGGTTGCCGTTCAAACTGAATGGCGGCAGTGCTGGGTTGCTGCGCGGTGGCAAGGGCAGCAATTGGGAAGGTGGCCAGCGGGTGCCGTTCGTCGCGAAGTGGCCGGCGCGGATCCCCAAGGGTCGGGTGTGCCGGGAAGTGGCCACGACGATGGACCTGCTGCCGACACTGGCGGCCGTCTGTGGTGGCGAGTTGGCAGCGGATCGTAAAATCGATGGCCACGACGTTCGAGAACTGCTGTTCGCAACGACTGGCGCGAAGACCAAGACGGAGCAGTTCCTTTACTACACGAGTAAGGGCGCGCTGCACGGTATCCGCCGCGGACCGTGGAAGCTGAAGCTCGAACCGCTGGAGTTGTTTCAGATCGAACGAGACGTCAGTGAGCAGTGGAACGTCGCCAAGAAGCAGCCGGAGTTGGTTGCCGAATTGCGCGAGCTTGCAGTGCAGCTCGATGCAGAGATCACCGAACAGGCGCGGCCGACGCGCACGGTCACGGCAATGCAGTTCGATCCGGCTCTACCGGCGAAGTAGCTCCCCCGCGCAGTCGCACTGCCCGTGCAGTCGCACTGGCTGCGAAGTTCACTGGCTGCGAACTGCACTGGCCGCGAAGTGCACCGCCCGCGAAGTGCACTCCATACACAAAGACGCCGCCGTGCCACTAAGTGACACGGCGGCGTCTTCGCGTTCGAGATCGTAGCTAGTGCTACTTCTTCGAGGCCGCTTCTGCGGCTGTGATCATCTCGTCGAGCACCTTCTCCATCTCGGCTTCGCCGCGGATGTTCTTGTGCTTGATCACACCTTCGTGATCGATGAAGTAGAGCGTCGGCCAACCACGAACACGCCAGTCATCACTGATGTTCGGGGTGTTGCCTTCGTTGCGGAAGCTCCGCCACGTGACACCCATTTCCTTTTGCTTCTCTTTGTAGAGAGCCATTCCCTTGTCGGTGCTGGTGTTGTCACTGTTGACACCCAGCAGAGCAAAGGGACGGTCCTTCCACTTATCCACGAGCGACCGCTCGTGCGGGATCATTGCCCGGCAAGGTGGTCACCAGAAGCCCCAGAAGTCGAGCAGCACAACCTTGCCACGGTAGTCACTGAGCTTGAACTTGACGCCATCGACGTCAATGCCATCAATCTCAGGGGCAGCCGTGCCAATGGCGAGCTTCTGCACTTCGGCGAGAGCTTCCTTGGCTTCGTCGAGCAGGTCCGCATCAGTCGTCAATTCCTTGACGAGCATGAGGTCGGCAACCGCTTGCTCGGTCTTGCCGCCGGCGCCGTCCTGACGAGCACGCGCCAATAGCGCCATCACTCGCACCGACTTGTCGCCGTGGTTGTCGGCAACGTCGTTGAGCAACGAGCGAGCAGAACGACCGGCCATGCGCTCGACCTTGGGCAGGTAATCGACGATGTCGCCGATGGCCTTGCTGTCAACGTGCTCGGACGCGAGCGTCTTGACCGCCCACTTGACCGCGTTGCGCTCTTTACTGGCGTTCTTCAGGATGAACCCGAGGAACGGCACAGCGGCATCGGTGCCAGCGAACTTCTTCGCGTGTTCTTGCGCGGTGGAGACAAAGTCTCCAGTCGGCGGGGCGTAGGCCGAACGCGGCAGGCGTTCGCCGGCCTTATCGGCCTTCTTCTTCGTCGCTTCCAACTCGTCACTCCAAGCCGTCATGGCCTTGTTGAACGACTTGGAGAGCGCTTGGTATGCAGCTTGCGGATCCTGCTGTGATCCGGTCGTGACGTCGCTTTGCGCGACGACACCTACCGGTATCGAAAGCAGAAGCGCGGCCGCGAGAGCGTTTCTCAACATTGCGGGCTTCCTTATGGGGGTGGTAATAGCGGTGCTGTCCATACGGACGGCTCCCGATTGTGTACCACGATACCCGGAAAAACCCGGCGACCGCCTCTGCGAATCGGCCCAGGCGTCCCAGGGAAGCAACAGTGAAGCAACAACCCTGGGGCGGGCGAGGCGCGCTACTTGGGCGCGTCGCCTGGCTTCGGCTCTTCGGCCTTTGGCTCAACGAGGTCAGCGCGAGACGGCTTCAGCTTGTCGAACAGCGCCTTGTCGATCACGTAGTACCACGGACCGAAGCGCTTGGTCAGGCTCTCGGCTTCTTCTCGGCCGGTCTCAACCTTGCTGTCGAAGGTCGTCCATTCGGTCGCCGCCGTAGCCAACGCATCCTCGAGCGGTAGTTGGTCACTGCGCACATCTTGGTTCGCGCCGTCGCCGCCGGATTTGCCGTCCGCCGCGTGACTCATCAGCACGTAGGTGTCACCGGCAGGCACGAAGTCGTACTGATTGCCCCACGGATCAACCGAGAGGTCCTTCAGCAGCGCTTCGCCTTCCTCAGGCTTCACCGTCAGGTCTGCGAGTGCCGCCGGCAGCTTGCCTTCGTTGGCGGTCGTATAGGTCGCGAGCGCCGCCTGGATCGACTGGATCATGGCGCGGGCTTTCGAACGCTTGGCCAACTCTTCGGCTGCTAGACGCACACCAGCGGGCTTCTTGAGCAACGCTTCATCGAACGCAACCGTCACCATCAGGTAGCGGTTGTTCGCGGCCTGCTTCGAATCATCGCCTACCTTCGGCGCGTCACTGCCGATGCCAGCCGTGACCTCGTCGCCTTCGCCAAGAACGAGTTCGCCGAAGCGCAGCGTGTAGCGCACGCCACTCTTGGTCTCGAACAGCAGGTCGCCTTCGTTGCTGACCAGCTTGCCGCCGCCCGCGAGGAAGAACCCCTTCGGGTTGAGGTAGCGACTGAGCAACTGCGCGTCACGGCTGTTGGCACGCTCGAGACGAGCGGTCAGGCCTTGCGGCTTCTCACGCACACCAACAATCTTGATCTCACCAAGCGTCGTACCGATCTCGTTGGCCTTCTCTTCGTTGGTCTGCTCGGTAGCAGCGTTGAGTCCGGCGAGCATGTACTTGTTGTTCGCACCCTTGGCAATCACGAGCTTTTCGCCCGGCACGATCTCGCCCTTGCCCT
>JBNMNW010000119.1:0-16127 GCA_051278165.1 Planctomycetota bacterium
CCACGCCGAGCATCACGAGCCCGTCCGGAAGTGCCAACTCAGCAACTTCATATCGAGCATCCTCGAAGCCCACTTTGGGCCCCTCCTTTGCGCAGCCACGCAAACTGCCAAGACCACCCACCCCCCAACAAAAAACGCTGCAACCCGCATTACTAAGACACGCACTAGGAGCGCTCGCAGTTCGCCTAACACCGCATTCCCCGATCTTCCCCTTGCATGCATGACCATCTGAATGTGCCACAAAACAAAGCGTGACACAATTCTATGCAGACTGCAGCAATTCAGCTGCGGCTGAGCCCGAGTGACCGCACTAGTTCCCGGCCAAGATGCGACAAACCGTTAACACGGATGTCATGGCGCAACTACGCAAACGCGACCGCGACCGGTAGCACGGCGACCGTCGGTGGCGAGCACCAACCCGTTGGCTCGAGGCGCTTGATTGACTGCTAGCCAGCGAGCCTAGACGCAGCGCTGGGAGCGACCTCGACCGGTTCGCTTGGCAGCCACTTGCACCAATGCATCTCGCCAGTCTGCCGCCCCGTCGGTTCGAAGTGATGCCCCATGAACGCCGTCGTCGGAGACGAGCTGGCGATCAAGGCAACGCCACGATGCAGCAACACGAACAGCTGCTAACGCGGCGCCGGTGACAGGTGCGCCTTGTAGCGCACTAGGCGCTCCTCGTATTCGGCGGTGCCCTTGCCACCCTTCTTGAGTGACAACTCCTGCAGCGCCACCGCGTCAGTGACCCGACCAACCAAGAACATGGCCAGCGCGGCGGTATCGAACTCGAAGTATTCCATCGAGTCCCGCTCTTCGAGCATGCGCTCAACTAGGCCTACCGCAAACCAGTCGTAGCGACCCATTGTCGGTATCTGAGTCATCAAATACCACACGTCGTTATTGATACCGACACGCAGTCCCTGGTCCTTCAGATAGACGGTCATCACGCCCTTCGCGGCCTTTTCGTTACCGGCGCATCTCAGCGCCACCGTGTAACGGCCAGCAGCCAACAGTCGCTTGTCAGCTCCGAGTTTCTCGGCCGTATTGAGAGCGTGTGTCGCGAGGTCGATGTGGATTAGTGGGTTCTCGTCGCGTGCCAACAACATGGCGTAGTCGAGGCAGCCCTCAGCGGTCTGCATGACGAGCTTACGGCTGCGCATTGCCTGACGACCCGCCTCACGGCCATCGCCAACCATGACCAAAGCGCGCAAGTATGCGAGCTGCACGACAGGATCAAACCTAGTCGCCTTGGCTGCCGTCGCGAGCGGTTCACGCAATGCGGCTAGAACCGATGCGCGGCGCGCGTCACCGCGCAACACCAGATCGGCGAACACTGCCAACGGCCTGGGTTCGGCCGCCAACTGCTTGGTCGCCTGCGCCAACCACTGCTTCGCGGCTGCTTGGTCATTCGACTTGGTTGCCAGCGTCAAGTAGAGCAAGCCGCTGAGCAAGCCATCGCGTGGCGACGCGGCAACCATTGGCCGTAGCGCGGCAACCGTCGCCGGTCCCACCGCATCATCAAAGCGATCCAGTAACTGCACGCGCATGTTGGCAGCACGCGATTCGACCGCGAGATCCGACTCGTCATCAAGCACATGCTCGATGGCATCCGCCAGGCCGGCACCCGGCCTACCGACAAATGAGATCGTGCCGTCATTGGCAAGAACCAACACGTTAGCCCGGTATTCCTGATTGACCGTGAGCCAGCCACGTTCGGTGCGGGCCGCATCATCGAGCACCACAGAGCAACGCCCCCATAGTTTGAGGCCCGGTTGCTGGTCATCCTTGACCGCAGCGACCACGCGCACGCCACGCGCTGCATAGCGCGACTGCAGCTGCGACATGTAGTCCGCGTCTGCCTGCAGCAAGTGTGGCAACTGCGAGTAGAACGCCCAAACGGTGCACATAGGCGCATCGCTGGAGGCGACCTCGACTGGAGCGCCCTGCAGCCACTTAAGCCAATGCGCCTCGCCGGTCTTGCCACCGAGTTCGGCCTGCGCCGTGACCGACAGTGCCGAGAACAGCGCGGCTGCGCCCCAATGAATCATGCTGTGCAACTGCATCTTGTCCTGAATTATCGCGGGGGCTGAGCGAGCAGCGCGGCTTGCTTGTCGTTGTGCGCAGTAGCGAAGAGTTCGAGCGATCGCATCTGATCAACAACGCCTTCGACAATGTGGTTCAAGCCATGCGACAGCGCGACAACGGCGGCGTCCGGGCCGGATTCGGCAAGCGGAACGACCCGGCGGAACTCGTCGTGAAACACCAACTGGCCGTCGCGTTCTAACCACAACTCAAGCGTCACCCGCGCCTCCGACCCGCTATCGGTTTGCGCCTCCACGAAGTCGACAATGCGTCCGTGTAGCGACCAGGTCTCGGTGCCGGCATCGGCGCTGCCTTTCACCAATTCACAGACGCGGGCACGCGACAAACCGAGCACCATCGCGTCCGTCACCAAACGATCGAGCGGCGCAACCCATCGCGCCAAATGTCGCGGCTCAAGACTGACACCCGATTGGAATAGCAACCGATCTGAGTCGAGTGCGGTGCCCAACTGCAGATCGTAGACGCGCAGCGTGCCGGCACGCATCGGGTCCGGTGCATCGGGCTCGATCGGCTGCAAACGGTAGTAGCGCTCAATCGGAACCTCGACGCTGCTGCAGCCAGCAAGCACTAGAATGGCACACGCCGCGAAGCCCATTACCGAAAGATTCTTCATCGCTTTCCTCCGACCGGCGCAGCCGGGTGATTGACTCCAAACAGCAAACTGTCTGGAGCGAGTTTCAGTTGGCGCAGCAAGCCGCGCAGATCATCCAACGTCGATCGGAAGCCAGAGAACGTCGCCAGCGCAGGGCCACGCACACCGGTAACGATGGCAGTCGACTCGCGCAGTAAGCCGTGCAGATCAGCCTCCAATCGTGCCATTGCTGCCATCGTCGCGGTGACCGCTTCCGCTGAGTTGGTGGCTGCGTGCGCCGTGTTCTCAGCCGCTTGAATCGTGCGCCGTGCATCAGCCACTAACGCGCCGACCTCTGGCATGGTCTCGTCTGCGAGTTGACGCGCCGCGCGTTCCGCGTGCGCCAGAATCGCCGTCACCATCGCCTGATTGTTGTCGGAAAGTAGTGCATCGGCGTTGCCCAGCACGTGATCCAAACGCTCCAACACCTGAGCGGCTTGCGCGACAACTTCCGGCAAGCTCGCCTTTAGCGAGTTCATCGGGTCTTCCTTAGGCTCAATAAACGAGTCCGGCGGCAGCGCCGTGCCGCTGCCGGCGTAGCCCTCAAGTTCGACCGACACTTGCCCCGTAACCAGCAAACGGTCCATGCGAGCGCGGGTCACATCTTGAATGCTGGCGCGAGACGGATTGACGCTGAGCTCCACTAGCGTGCTGCCATCCTGAAAGCGCATATCCTTGACGACGCCAATCGGCACGCCTTGGAAGTTGACCTTCGAACCGATCACCATGCCCTTCACGTTCTCGGAGAACATGATGTAGTAGGTTGCGCGTTCGCGGTCGAAGCTGCTCTGCATGATGAACACGAGCAGCATTACAAACATGGCCCCCGTGCCCAGCACGAATAGCCCCAAGCGGAATCGTCTGGTGTTGTGCATGCCTCAGATCTCTATGTGGCGAATGATGTCGAGGCCGGCGCCATCCTCGGCCGGCAACCGCCGCTCGATGAAGTCACGCAAGCGTGGGTTTGGGTCGTGCCAGACTTCATCGCGTTCGCCAAGGGCAGCGACGCGGCCATCTAGCAGCACGACAATACGATCGGCAATCGAGTGTGCCGACGGCAGGTCATGGGTCACGACAACCATCGTGATGCCAAAGACCTTGTTGAGTTTTAGGATGACGTTGTCAACTTCGGCAGCTGTGATCGGGTCGAGACCCGCCGACGGTTCGTCGAAGTAGACGATGTCCGGATCGAGCGCGATCGCACGAGCAATCGCGGCACGCTTCTTCATGCCACCGGACAACGAACTTGGCTGCAGTTCGGCAGCGTGCAAGAGGCCGACCATGTCGAGCTTCATGCGGGCCGTCTCAATGATCACGGACTCGCTGAGGTTGGTATTCTCGCGCAGCGGTAGCGCCACGTTCTCAAGCACAGACAGACTGCCCAACAACGCGCCGCCCTGGAACGACAACCCGGTGCGCAAGCGCATGTGGTGCAGCAACTGCGGCGGCGCCGAATAGAGGTCGTGGCCAGAGACGCTGACCGACCCCATATCGGGCGGCAGCAGCCCCGAGAGATTGCGCAGCAGAGTCGTCTTGCCGCAACCAGATGGCCCCATGATGACGAACACTTCGCCTTGACGAATCGCTAGGTCGACGCCGTCCAGAACGGTGCGATCACCGAAACATGTCGTCAACGCAACCGCCCGCACGAGGTCCTCAGTACGGCGACGAGACCCCGCTTGGAGGCTAGCTAGGTCCATCACGTCAAGAACCCCATCACGTCAAGAACCTCTGGGCGGTGACAAAGACAGCATCGATGACGATGACCAAAAAGATGCCGAGCACGACGGCGTTGGTGGTCGCGCGGCCGACACCTTCGCTGCCGTCCTTGACTCGTAGACCGAGTGCACAGCCGACCACACCAACCGCTGCGCCGAACGTCATCGCCTTGCATAGGGCGACCACAAAGTCCGACAGATGCAGCGCGTTGCGCAACTGCTGGGCAAAGGCGTCGAGTTCGATGCCGGCAACGGACCAGGCAAACAACGCGCCGCCGCACATGCCGACGACGTCAAAGACAATGCTCAACGCAACCGATGCAAACGCGCACGCGAGTACCTTTGGTGCCACCAGGAACGAGATGGTGCGGATGCCCATCTGTTCGATCGCAGCAATCTCTTCGCTGACCACCATCGACCCGAGCTGCGCGGCATTGCGCGAACCCGAACGGGCGGCCAAGACAATCGCCGTCATCAACGGCCCAATCTCGGCGAGCACCGAAACGCCAACCATGTCCGCGATATAGATCTCGGCGCCCCAAACGCGCAGCTGCACATACGCCTGCATGGCCAGAATCAGCCCTAGCAGGAAAGCGATCAACGCGATGATCGGCAGTGCCCCCGCGGCACAGTGATCCACTTCAATGGCGGTGCGATCCAAGCGCAGGAAGCGGCGCTGGAACGGACCGACGAACAATTCGCGGCACGCATCGACGGCGGTCGCACAGACCGCCATGGCGCCATCGAGCATCGGCTCGACCATCGCGCCGAGCCGGGTCACGGGGTCCGGCTTGGCCTCGACTTCGTCATCACCGACGAGACGCTCGATCGAAACCAGCGAGAAGTAGTCGAGCATCGACTGGCTGACCCCGCGCAATTTGATCTCACAGCCGGTCCTCTTCGCCTTACGCATTCCGGCCACCACGCCGCCGAGGCCGGCCGAGTCAAAGCTATCCACGGCCTCTAAGTCGACGTAGACCCGCTCGGGCTTGCCCCTCAGGGCGCGGTCCAGCTCGGTCACCAGGGCGGTCACGTTGGTGCGATCCAACGTCGCCCCGGCAGTAATTGTCGGGTGCGTCACGGGGGGGAACGGGGGTGTTGAGATCCTGTCATCGGTGCTATCGGCCATTCTGCAGCACCGCTTGACCCCCCCTGATCAGGCATTCCCCCCAGGTGGACCCTTCCGCTCCGGACCGAATGACGCAACAATTGGCCTTGTCGCAATATCCCTCTCGCGCACTCCGTCTGATCTAACCCGACCCGTCCGCCGGGTGACCCGACTTATGAAGCCCACGACCCTTCTGTGGATTGCCAGTTCGCTGGTAGCCAGTGCCGTTCTGGCAGCCTGTGCCAGCTCCGTTCCCCCAACCGCTAGTGAAGCAGAGCAGATTGCCAATGCTCGCGACTTACTGATTGCGACGCCCGGCCGGGCCGCCGACACAGCCGAGGCGATGCTAAAGCAGAACCCTCAGCTGCGCGAAGCCCGGCTGCTGCTGGCCGAGAGTTCGTTGGCGATGTCGCGCAACCCTGATTTTTCAGGCAAGAAGCTGCACCTTCTCGATGCGACGCGCAACTTCGACAAGGCTCTCAATGATGCCGAGAACGAACCATACGCCCGCGAGTGGCGACTGCTGGCCGAAGGCTACCGAGATCTAGGCGAGTGGGCCAAGGGCAGCCAAGCCGCGATCCGTTCGGCAGACGGCTTCCAGCAACGCAAGGGGCTCGAGAACGCCAAGGAGTTCGCGCTATCGCGTCTCGTTGGTGCCGACTGCGACTACCGCCTGTTTGTCGATGCACGCCAACCTGAGATCAAGGATGGCAAAGCCGACATGAACGGCATCGTGCCGCCGGAACCGCGCACCAGCACGCTGGCCAGCGTCGCCGTCGCCGGTTACGCCGAAGCACGAATCGACTACCCGGCGCACTGCACCAAGCAGCTGGCCATTATCCAACGCTGGCTAGGCCAAAACGGCGAAGCGATCCGCACCTATGAGCGCGGCGTCATCAACAACCCAACCGAGACCGCGATCCACGATGCCTACATCAACTGGATGTGCGATCTGGGTCAGGAAGACGCTCTCGTCGGCGCCTATCGTCGGTTCGTGCGCGAGAAGCCGAATGCGACAGTCCTGCGCTGGTATCAAGGTCGCGCGATCTACGCGCGCGCCAATCGCCTGCGCCGCGAAGGCAACTTCCAAGGTTCGATCGCGATCTACCAGAAGTCGCGCGACGTGTTCGCTCAGTATCTCGCGCTGACGCCGCAGTACCGCGACGCGATCGGCCAATGGCAAGCGCTGTGTGACCTGTCGATGGCGCGCTGTGCGGCCGACAATGGCGACCTCGACGCGGCCCAGAAGCACTTGCTGAGTGCTGGCGAAACTTCGCCCAAGACCACCGAGTATGTCGATGGCAAGCCAACGCTGACGGACAGCTACGGCAACCACTTCACCGGTGCTGCATTCGCGATCCACATGGCACTGACCGCGAGCCCCGACAAGGCACTGGAGCGCACGCTCAAGTTCAACGAGGCGATCGTGACGCGCTTCCCCGACCAGTGGGGCTTCATCTACAACAACGCCGGTTTGGCCGCGCGTGACCTCGGCGTACAGGTCGCTGCGAACGGCGACGAGCCGGCCGCAATGGCACTGTGGGAGCGCAGCTACCAGCACTACGTCAAGGCCGTCGAACTGTCGCCAACCGATGCGCGCATCGTCAACGACTGCGGCCTGATGTTGATCTACCACCTCAACCGCGACCTCGACCACGCCCGCCAACTGTGCGAGCGCGCGATTGAACTCGGCTCGGAACAACTCGCCGAGATGGACGAAGATGTCAGCGAGCGGGACCGCCACCTACTCGAAGAAGCGGTCGGCGACGCTTGGCAAAACATTGCCATCTTGCTGCGCACGAACAAGAAAGCGCCGTTTGAGGACTACCAGCGCTTCTGCGAAGAAGCCGTCAAGTTCTACCCCTACCAACGTCGCGAGGCCGCGGCGATGCTGCGCAACAAGGGCGAAACCAAGCTCGGCTCGACGGCACGCGGAGCAGCATCTGGTCGCGGCACTGCATCTGGCAGCAACTCGGGTTCGTCCAACGCGAGCACGGTTAGCAACGGGCAGCAAAGTGGCGCCGCCGAGGCGCTCAAGAAGGCGATGCCCGAGATCGAAAAATACGCAGCCAACAAGGACTACGATTCGGCCCTCAACGTGCTCGACAAGCTTGTCAAGGACTGCAAGAACCACGCCCCCTACCGGCTGATGGTCGGCAAGATAACGTGGCAGCTCGCCAACCAAGCGCGTGACAGCGGCCGCAAAGGCACCGCGTCCTTCTACCAAGACGCGGCGCGCGCATTTAAGAAGGCCGTCGAACTAGACCCAGAGCCAATCGAGCCGCGCCAGCTGCTAGCGCAGGCGCAGTTTGACAGCAACGAAACGCAGAAGGCTACGGACACGATCTCTTCGCTGCTGCTGCACATGCAGTCGCAGGGCGGTGGCACCAACGAGCAAGGGCTCGCGGCACACGCATTGCGCGCCAACGCCGCGTCCCGTGCCTACGCACAAGCCAAGAACGGCGGCAACAACGACGCTGGCCTGCTGATGTCGGCGCGCACCTCGATGCGCTGGCTTGAGCAACAGGGCAACCTGACGCCGGAGCTACTCAAGCTGTGGTCAACGACCGAGCAATGGGCCGAAGCGCCCGCCGAAGCGACCAACGTCTACGTTCGCGCCAGCGAGCGCGCGCCGGCCGACTTCGCGATGCTCGAGCTGGTGGTCAGCACCGCCGCCTCGCAGAAGCAGCTGCCACTAGCAATCGAATCGCTCAAGAAGCGAGATGACGCCGGCACCGTTTGGTATCTCGGCAAGGCGCAGTATTACTTCGCTGGCGACCAGCGCGAGGGCGGCAAGGCTGACGACGCGCTCAAGACCATCGATGAGGCCATCGCGAGCTTCACCAAATCGATGACCAAGAACGCCGGCTACAAGGATAGCTGCGAGCAATGGATCGCCATGTGCCTCGGCAAGCAGGGCAACATCGCGTTCTCGCTCAAGAAGTATGACGAAGCGGAAAAGCTGTTCCTGCAAGCAACCGCTGCCCGCCCCGACCTGATCAATCAGGACCTCGGACTGACCGAGACGACCAAGCGCGGCATCGGGCTCTTGGTCTACATGTATGTCCAGAAGAACGACCTCCAGAAGTGCGAGTCGATCAGCCGTGCCGCCGCCGAGTCGGCGCTGAGCGACGTCGACCTGCAGAACAACTCGGGTCTGTTCGCGCGCGACTACGGCAACCAGATCGAGCGCAACGGCAAGGTCAAAGAAGCGCAAGAGATGTATGAGCAGAGCTACAAGGCGTATGGCCGCGCCGTGCAGCTCGACGGCAAGAACGTGCGCCTGCGCAACGACCTGGCACTGATTGCGATCTACCACCTCGATCGCGACTGGGACAAGGTCAAGGCCTTGCTCGACGCAGCGATCGCCGATGGCGAGCGCACGCTGGCGGACTCGCCCCCGGAAGACGCGGAACAAAAGCAACAACTCGAGGAAGCCGTCGGCGACAGCTACGAGAACCTCGCGTTGTGGCATATCAAGCACTCCAAGGATGGAGCCGCTGCCAAGGCCGCCGCGACCAAGAGTCAGAACTACTATCCCGGCCAGCGTCGCCCCGGCGCTCGCCGACATCTGCGCAGCGCGGAACAGCTCTTGCAAGGTAAGTAGTATGCAAATCGCCTCGCGCTTGTCCCTGCCCCTCGTGCTGCTCGCCGCTCTGCCGGCGCAGCGCGGGGAGACGCCACCAGCAAGGCCGGCATCGCCAGTTGCGGTCCCGGCGGTTGCGTCCCCGCAAGATCCCGTTGTCGTAACGCAGCAGGAACAAAACCAGTTGCGAGCGACAGCGTTCAAGGCCGAGAACGAGGGCCGCTACGGCGTTGCCGCCGACGCGTTCCTTAAATTATCGAACTCGGCCCCAGCTCGTCAGGACTGGATCATTGCGGCTGGCAGATGCCTCGGCCGCAGTGGTCGCTTTGCCGCTGCGATCGATTTGCTCGACGCTGGCCGCAAGCGCTTCGATGGCGACATCGAGATCTCGGCCATGCTGGCGCGCACGCTGCTGCTGCAGACCGAGAGCGCCGCCGACATGATGAACCCCGAGATCATCTGGGCGGATGCAGCGGAGATCGCCGAAGGAGTCTTGAAGGCCTACCCGGACCACGAAGACTGCCGCCTACTGCTGGCGCAAGCGCGCTACCTGATGGGCAACTGGGATGAAGCGGTTCGCCAAGCGCAAGAGGCGGTCACGCGACACCCGCAACGTCCGGGCGCGCACGTGCTGCTCGGTCGCATCGCGACGGACCGGTTCCGTCGTTTGCTGAAGGACTACCAAGAAAGCGACGCCACCGGCCAGGAACAGAGCGACCTCGTTGGCAAACTGCACGCCGAACGTGTGCGCGCCAAGCAGGCGTTCATGCAAGCTGCCAAGCTGGACCCGACCCGCGCTCACCCGCACGTGGCCCTGAGTCAGCTAGCCTCTATCGATGGCAATCTCGATGAAGCCAAGGCGCATCTACGCGACGCGCTCGCCATTGACCCGGATGTCGCCGTCGACCACGACATGCTGACGGCCGACATGAACGCGCAACAGCGACTCGCCTTCTACCAAGGTATTCGCGAGCAGTTCACGAAGGCCACGACGCTGCCGAAGGCGCCGCGCGCCAAGCGGACCGCGACGCTGCTCTTTCACGAAGGGCGGGCGCAACTGGATGGCTTGCAGTTCGCAGCCGCGCGAACCTCGTTCCGCCTCGCGATTGCCGGCGACCCATCGGCCAAGAACGCCCACTACTACTGCTTCCTCGCAGCCTACTACCTCAAGGACTACGACGACGCCGAGCAGCATGCTGCGATCTACGCCCGCGCCGGCGCGCCGGCATTTGCCGATGTTTTGCGGGCCGTATCCGCAATCGATCGCGTGCAGATCGCCGAGATGGTTCTCTACCTTGGCAACCGCGCCTACGAAGAGCAACGCATCGAGAACAGCCGCGACCTGAACCACGTCATTGCGTGCCTCAAGGACTCGGCAGACGCATGGAACAACCACGCGTATCTATGTCGCGAGACCGAGCAGTTCGAGAGTGCCTACTCCTCCTACCAGCATGCGATCGAGAAGGAGCCGACGTCGGCACAACTGTGGAACGACGCGGCAGTCGTGCTGCAATACCACCTGCCGACGCGCAACAACCTGACGAAGGCGCGCACGATGTATGAGACGGCGCTGCAACTCGCAACCACATCGCTCGCCGACAAATCGATCAGCGCACAGCAGCGCACGTTTGCAGAAGAGGCTCAGGTCAACGCGCGGGCAAACATCGCCGCGCTAGACAAGCTCTCTAAGGGCAAGTAGCCCGCTCACTGCGAAGTTCGCGAGCCCTTAGCCCACCAACCCGAGTCGGCTTGCGAAGCGGTTGGCCGCTATGACTCTGGCCGCAACCGGGCGGCGAGATTGCTGTAGTTGCGATAGCTCGTCACGTCCGGTGGCCCAGCGGCGTAGCGCCAGATCAAACCGCCCGAGTCATCGCCAGGAACGGCGACCAGAGAGCTCGACACCGTCGCATAGTTCTCGCCGTGCTTGCAGACGGTATGAAAGCCGTCGCCGCCACGATCACACACCGCGGTCGCCAGCGCGTGCAGACGATCGTCGATGGCTAGCCCTTCGGCCAACGCCGGATCGAGATGGCGCGGCGACCAATCGCCCGCCGCATGTTCATTGGTCAGCGACAGCACCGGGTTCAGCCATTCGTCGCAACTCACCTGGCCTTTGGCGTTGCGGATCACGACCATGCGATCCCGATCCGCGACCACCAACTGGAAGCCTGAATGCTGGTGTTCGCGAACCAACTTGAGCACGGCCTGCACCCCAGACTCGACATCGTCGTGATCGAGGGCGAGATGCGGCAGATGGCCACGCGACGGCGCCCCCATAATCGACGGCTCGCCGATCACGTTGGTCAAACCTGCGAAGTGACCGAGATCATTGACGCACAGCCACGTGCCACCCGCGACGCGATCGCGCGGTGACAAGATGCGTCGGCGTTCGCCTTCCCAGATGCCTGGAGGCGCTGCCTTGCGGCCAGTTTGTTCGTCTCGGTTGGCGGCAATGATCAACGGGTAATCGACCGACAAACCACGTAACACGATCAGCGAGCACATGTGGGTTCTCTCAGATAGCAGAGCGACGTTCGACTCTGCGCAGCAACAACATCCCCAATCCGGCGACGCCACACAACAGTGCCCCGACAACGAAGGCAAAGTGGAAGTCTGGGCCATCGTCGCCACGGACCACAAAGGCCCCCAGCAGCGGCCCCAAGGCCAGGCCGAACTGGATGCAACTCTGAACCAGCGCAAACGCCAAGGTGCGATGCTCATCGGGCACGCGCTTGCTCATTGCCGCAAACGCCAACGTCATCGAGCCTGCCATCGCGCACGCACAGGCACAGCGCATCAGCAAAAATTGGTCGATATTGGCGACCAAGGAGGTCAACGCCTGCACCACGGCGAGCGCGATGCTGAGCACGATCAGACACCGCAACGGCCCGTGTCGATCCGCCATGCGTCCCCAGACCGGCGTGCAAAACCACTGCGCAATCGCCATCACTCCGAACGCCAAGGCAATCGTGCGATCGACAGCCATGCTTTCCGAACCACTGATCGCAAGCAGCACGCTCTGCGGTCCCAGTTCACGCACGAACAGGGACACCATCGGTTCGAAGATGTTCTGCCCGAGCCGGAGCACCATCACCATCAATAGCAGCGTGGCCAAAACACGATTGCCAAGCATGCTGCGACACGCAAGCCAGAAGCCACCGAAGAACGAGTGGCGACGGGCGGCAGCCAACGGCGGCAATTCGACGGCTCGCACCTGCAGCCAGATCGCCGAGATCAATGAGAACACGCTCGCAACCCAGAACAAGCCGCTGCGACCAAACAGCCCGGTGATCTCCGCGCCCAGATACGGCCCCAGCAAGGTGCCCAGCGCCATCGCCGTCTGCAGGCGCGCAATGATGCGACCATGCACGTAGCGCGGTAACTGCCCCGTCCCCAACGCCATCACCGGAGCGACGTAGCCAGCAAACATGCCTTGGGCGACGCGGATCGCCAGCAACCACATTGGCGACGGCGCTAACGGCATGCATGCGGTCGTCACGGCTATGGCAAGGTTGGCCCGCACCGCCATGCGCTTCTTGCCGAAGCGATCACCTAGCGCACCCCAAATCGGCCCCATGCAGGCAGCGGCAAACGGGCCGGCTCCAAAGATCATCGCAGCCCACATCGCGACCTGCTGCGGATCGACGATCTCGAACTCTTCCTCGATGTAGAGCGCGAGCACCGGCAAGAACGCCATCAGGCCCAACGCCGTGGTGAACAAGCTGAGCCACGCCGCTCGGAAGTTGCGCCGTCCTGGATGCAAGCATCTGGTCTACCTGCACGGGCCGTTGCATCGCCATGAAAAGCGGCCCGAAGTGCACCACCACAAGCCACTGCTTACATGCACACCTTGTTATCCAGAGTGCTCCTGCGCGCCTTCGTATTCGCTGCGCCGGCGACCGCGCTCTCGGCGCAACTCGAAATCCACGGCAGCGACGAGCTTGCCGAGCTAGCCCGGCACACGAAAACGGTTCTGCGTGAGCAACGCGCCACCAACAGCACCGATCTGTGGCACATGATGGTCGCGCACCTTCGGCTCGGGCAGCCCGTTCAAGCTCGAACCTTGCTGACGCAGCACCAAGGCTCAGAGCAACCCGAGCTGATCTTGGCGGCGTTCGCCACGCTACGGCGCACTACCGGAGAGCACCTACTAACGAGTGCTCGCCGGCGCACCCTGGAACAGGCTCTCAGCAAGTCGGAGCAAGAGCCGTTTGCGTGCTTCCGCGATGCGGCTCTGCAAATCCATGGCCGCTACTGCTTGGCACTGCTTGATGACGGCGCGCAGCGAAGCCAGCACGAACGCATCGCCACCCTGCGCTTGCTAGCTCTGGAAAGCGAAGCGTGGCAACCCGGGCGCGGCCACTACCGACCGACTCCTTGCCGTGGACGCCTGCTGGGGCCGGCCCCCGCCGATGCGTCGTTACTGCAGCCGCAAAGCTTCGGCATGTTGCTAGCGTCGGGGGATCGTCTGACGCAACACCTGACAAACACGCTTGTCGCTGCGCGCAGCAACTCGAAGCTGCGCTGGCAATCGATGCTGCCGCCCACTGACACCGCCGCCCTGCTGCTAACGGCCGCGGCGCAAATTGGTGATCACGACGCCACATCGCAGGCCTTCGCGATCGTCATCAAGCAACGAGCTCAGACCCCAGGCAAGGCCGCACGCAACCTCAATGCCGCGCTGCAGGCGATCACTGGGGTGCGCTTGGCAGCCGGTGCTGGCTTGAGCCCGAGCTGGTTACGGATGGCGCCATGGCTGCCCGACCACGTCGACGCCCTCGAGCTGCGCGGGATCCACGCGCTGAAACACCAACTCACGGTGTCACTTGAACGGCATAAGGCGTCCCAGCACTTGCGGGTTGTCGCAAGCCTGCAGCATGGCAAGTCGGCGAAGCTACCGCTCGTCATCGGCAACCGCTGGCAGCAGTTCGTCACCGAAATCGGAAGCAACCAGCCGTTCGATTGCGTGTTGGGGGGCGCCAAGTTGGCGCCCCGCAAAACGCTACCGACGAACCCGGAAACGGATCACGACGCGCTGCGTCGGCTCGACCCTCGCTGCCGGTAGTGGGCTGGCAGTATCCGCAGGCTTAGGTTTGGTTGCCGGACCGTTCTTGGCGGGATCACTGCCGTCAGATGTTCGAAGTGCCTTCGCCCGACCCTCACGCTGCAAATCCGGCTTCACGAGGCGCACTTCAGCAGTGAGAAACTTGCGGGAGTTGGCGTCGTCCGAGTATCTGCGGAGCGCCACCAACAACTTGGCGACTTCCGACTTGGGGCCAACCACCAACCAGTCGCGCTGCACAACCGCACCGCCATTCGCATCCCATTCACCAGGAGTCTCTGTCTTGGCAATATCCTGAAGCGACTTCGGCTTGGTCTCGTGAACGACGTTGGGGTCCTGCTTTCCCGCGCCGGCACGATTCGCCTCGGCACTACTGACCTCGGCCGCCTCTTCGGCGCTATCGACGGGCCCGACGGCGAACAATTGCAGCCCACCGATCGACACGACCTCCGGCTCCAGCTGCTTCCGGCTTGCCGCGCCCTTCTTGTCAGCCTGACGAAGCGCTTCGCGCCACTCGGGCGCCGGCTGCATCTGCCGATCAAAGAACCCGCGCAGCATCTGGCGCTGGCCCATGCGCGTTGCCCCCATGTAGAAGTCATCCGATCCTGTCTGAGCACGCGGCCGAACACCGCCCTGCTCTCCAGCCACCGGCTGCTGCTTGTCTTGCTCAGGGAGTTCGAACGCAATGGCTAGCCCTTCGAGCGTGACCAACGGCAGCAATTCGCCGACAGACTTCTCTGCAGACAGTCGCATCAGGAACTCACGGCTGCGCTGCTCGGCCAATGGACGGCCGCGAGTGTCGTCATCCGTCACACTGCCCTTGCGACGCTTCGCGTCGGAGGACCTTGAATCTGGGGAGCCAAAGAGACGCGGCTGCTCGGATCCGGGGGCCTCGGCATCCTTAGGCTTGCCAGATTTTTCAAACATCTCCTCGATGGTGGCCGGCGGGGACGCCGGAGCCACACTGCCACCCGACGGTACACCACCTCGCGATTTGGTCGACGGGCTACGCCCGCCGCCTGGGCGAGGCACGCCCGCCGCGCCGCCGCGCCCCAGACCGCCGCGATCCAGACCGCCGCGATCCAGACCACCGTGATCCAGACCGCCGCGATCGGGACCACTACGATCGGGGCCAGGACTACCGGGGCCAGCTGGCCCCGTCGGCGCTGGAGTATTTGGCCCCGCCGGACCGCCAGTCGCCGGACCACCAGTCGCCGGACCACTGGATCGACCAGCAGTTGAGCCTCCACCGTCTAGCCCAGGAGAGGTTGGTCTTGCTGCCGTCAGTTCCGAAGGCGGCGCAACAGCACGAGCACCCGGCTTCCCTGCTACGGGCGCACCAGGCGGCGGCACAGCGCCATTGCCTGCAACGGCCATTTCCTTGGCCTCGCGACGAGTCTCGACGCCGCCAGTCACATTCAGGCCAGTCGGCAGCTGCGCTTCTGGGCTGGCACTTGGGTCGAGGCTCCCAACGCCCACACCCTCTTTCTGTACCTGGAGATCACCGCCTTGCTTGGCCGCAAATTGCTTGGCCGCGAATTGCTTCTTCGCAGAGTCGACGGGGGTGATGCCCCGAAGCTCATTTTCGACAAGTTCAAAGATTGACTCACCGTTCGTCGACGTCGGAGCGCCGGCGTCAAGGTTCCGATCGTGCGATTCGCTAGCTAGCGAGTCGTTCTCGGTGGATCGATTCTCCCGACCACCAAGCACCCGCTCATCAATAAACTGCCCCCCCTTCTCCAGGCCACCAATCGCCGGATCAATCAAGTGCGTCGCCGTGCCCGTCTCAGTCCTCGGAACCAGCATCGCGCCGCCCCAGGAGTCAATGAGAATGGCAATGCCTAGCAACGCCGCAGCGCTCATCACCGCCCACACGAACGGCCATCCAGACCGCCTTCGCGGAACTGGTTTGCTAGCCT
>JBNMNW010000120.1:0-16094 GCA_051278165.1 Planctomycetota bacterium
TGCAAGAACACAAGGTGCCGGTGCCATGGCGACTACTACTGCGCACCCTGCGCGCCATGGAGCTACGTGGCGAAGTTCGCGGTGGCCGCTTCGTCAGCGGCTGGGCAGGCGAGCAATATGCACTGCCCAACGCCGTCGCCGAACTGCGCCGAATCGCGACCACCGAAGCCCTGTCCAAGACGTAGGGCGTGCCCAGAGACCAGGGGGCGCGCAATCGCCAGCAACAAGCCACGAAGGCCAAGCGGTCACGGCCAGCCAGCGGCAACTAAGCCAACCCAGCGAGCAGAAGCTGGCGCCGAGCTAGGACTCTCAGGCTGACGGACTTACAACAGGTCTCGGACGGACGTGTCGCATCCAACTACGGACTTCCCGGAATTTTCTCGAGAACAACCGGCAAAAGCAACGGCGCACGCCTCTTGCCTAGGTGATGACCGACCCAACCGACCTGACGACCTTGCTGCGCGACGCCCAAGATGGCAAACGTAACGCGCGTGATCGCCTGTTCGCCCGCGCTGCGGACAGAGTCCTGCTCTACGCCCGCATGCGCTTGGGCGCGAAGCTGCGCGCCCGCGTCGATGCCATGGACGTGCTGCAAGAAACGTTCATGCATGCGCACCTGGACTGGCACCGCTTCGAAGCGACCGGCAAGGAGCTCGACCGCGGCCTGGCGCAGTGGCTTTGTGCGATCGCCGAGAACCGCATCCGCGACCTCGCCGATTGGCACGGCGCTGCACGTCGCAACGTCGGTCGCGAAGCACGCGACGTCACCATGGTGCTGCGTGACCTACAGCGCTCGGGCCACGGTCCGGCGACCAGCATGGTGCGCCGTGACGAACGCGACCGAGTGTCCGATGCCGTCGAGACCCTCGCCGACGAAGATCGTGAGGTTCTGCTGCTGCGCCACTTCGAAGGCCTGACGCTCGACGCCGTAGCCGAACGCACCGGCCGCAGTGCTTCGAGCGTGCGCCGCGCGCTAGGTCGTGCCGTGCAACAACTCGGCAAGACGCTGGGCGCGGAGGCAGCGCAATGACCGGCGACCACGACGAAGTGATCGGCAAGCTCAGCGAAGAGTTGACCGACGCAATGGCAGCCGGCGAGATCATCACACTTGCAGAGTGGGCCGAGCGCTTTCACGTGCATGAAGACGACGTGCGGCAATGCCAGCGCGGTCTAGAGGCCTTGGACCTCAGCTTCGGCGAAGAGATGGTCGACGGCCATCCGGAGCTGCCACAGCCGCAACTTCCAAGCGACTTCGAAGTCGTCAACGAACTCGGCCGCGGCGGCATGGGCGTCGTTTACCGCGCCCGCCAACGTTCGCTTGACCGGGACGTCGCGATCAAGGTACTGCGGCCCGGCGACCTGGTGTTCGGCGATGCCCTGCGTCGTTTCCGCGCCGAAGCGCGCAGCCTGGCCCGACTGCGCCACCGCCACATCGTCTCGGTCTACGATTCCGGCGAGACCCCGGAAGGCTTGGTGTGGTTCGCGATGGACCTCGTCGACGGCAGAACCCTAGCCGAAGAACTGAAGGCCCGCGGCCGCATGCTGCCGGCCCGTGCCGCCAAGATCATTCGCCAGATCACGTCCGCGATCGCCCACGCCCACGCGCAGGGCATCGTGCACCGAGACCTCAAGCCACAAAATGTGCTCATCGACGGCGACGGCGATGCGTTCGTCGTCGACTTTGGCCTGGCGCGCGATGCGGCCTCGGCCGGCACCAACACCATGTCCGGCGAACTGCTCGGCACGCCGGCTTACATGAGCCCCGAACAAGCGCGCGGGGATGCCTCACAAATCGGTGAAGCGAGCGACGTTTGGGCCCTTGGTGCCTTGCTCTACGAGATGCTAGCGGGGCGAGGAGCGTTCGCTGGCAAGCCACTGCACGAGACGATTCGTGCCATCTTGCACGACGAACCACCGGCGCTGCGCCGCGGCGACAAGCGAGTGCCTCAGGACCTCGACCGCATCTGCCTGCACGCCCTGCAAAAGCGCCCCGAAGATCGCTATCCCGGCGCCCTGGCGTTTGGCGAAGATGTCGAGCGCTTTCAGGATGGGCGCGGCGTCACCGCGCAAACGCCCAGCAAGGTCGCACGCATTGCTCGCGATTTGCAACGCCGCTGGCGCCCGATCGCGGCGATCGCCGCAGCTGTGCTGGTGACCGTGGTCACCGTTGCCAGCTGGCTACCGTCAATTCGTCGCGACGCCGTCGTGTCCGAAGCCCAGCGTCTGGTCGCAACCGGCCATCCAGAGGCCGCAATTGCGTCCTTCCGTTCGTTGCTAGCAGACCTGCCGCGCAACTCATCGGGCTATGAAGAACTGCAATACGATCTGGTGCGCGCCCTGAACGATCGCGCCGGCGACCGACTGGCAGCCCAAGATGAAACCGAGGCCATGGCGCTGACCAGCGAAGCACTGGCCATCGCGCAGCGACGGACACACCAAGACGGCAGCATCATGCCCAGTGCTTGGGCAATGGAAGAGCAATGGCGTTGGGAGTTCCTACGTGCCTCGGTGTTTGGCAGTGGCGAAGACCTGCCGGCCCTAGACATCACGGCTCGGCTGCGGTCGGACCTGCAGTCTGGACTACCCGGCAGAGTCGCGCTAGCTCGCCGCGCGGCAAGTATGGGCTGGGTCGAGGTGTGCTCGTTGGCGGATTCCCTGCGCTTGCCGGTGCTCGCCGACGCAGTGCGCGCACAGGCGCGACGGCTGCAAACCAAGAACACCACGGAGATCTCGTTCCCGTTTACCTGGTCGGGCACCAACGTCGATGCCTGGTGGAGTACCAGCGTCGAGGACATGCTGGCCGACCTCGCGGTCGACACCGAAGAATCGATGCCGACGCGCGCCGTAGCGTTTCGGGCATGGTCGCAACTGGTTGGCCTGCCAACCTTCGAACGGCTGCAGGACTCGCTGCCTGACAACGCTGCGTTCCCCACCGCAGCGGCAGTCGCCAACGCAGCACCCGCCGTCATTGCAGAGTGGCGGACATGGCGCGTGCAACCGCGTGCCGACGCTTGCAAGGCGCGCATCGACTTGCTGGTGATGGCCATGCAGCGCCCCAACGAGGTATTGCCTGGGGCGCAGCAACTCGTGACACAAGCGCAGAGATGGACTGGCTACTCGGGCAACAACGACGAGCCGAGCTTCATCGCATGGTGGCAGCAAGTGCGCGATCGTCCGTATGCGGAACTGCTACGCGAAGCACTCAAGCTCACCGCCGAGCAAACGACTCCCCTGACCGCAGCGCTCGATCGATCGGCGTCAATCGAGCATGCAACCGCACGACTCTGGCGGCAACTCGCATGGCTGCAGCTTCCCGATGGCGCGCGTATCCCGGAATGTATTCCCAAGCTTGCCACAAACGGGCACGTCTGGCGCACCGCCTGCATCGCCGCATCACAACAAGCCGACGCTCGGCCGCTCACGGCGCACGCTGTTCTGTTGCGCTTTGACGACGGGCGACACCAGCCGGAAGTCGTTGCTCAGAGTCAGCAACTCGTGCACATCGGCAGCGAAGTGTCCCTGCACCTTGACGCAACCGTCGCGCAGCCATCTTGGCTCTCCCTGCGTTCCATCTGGGCAGACGAGTTCTTACGGCAGTCGCAACCGATCCCGCCAAACACCCCAGGCTCAGCTACTCGACCACCGCGTATCGGCGAAGTCTCCGCATCCCTGCATGGTCGCGTGCACATGGATCACTCCGGCGTGTGGCTTGACGACATCTCTACTAGCCACTTTGGCCAGTCCCTACCATGGCACAAGTTTAGCGTCGCACACACTGGGCTGAAACGCGTCTGGCTCGATCATGCCGGAAGCGCCAGAGGCACGACGGTGGTCTGGGACATGGCGCGACGCACGACCACCTTCGTACTGCTGGTCGGTCTCGAAGAAGGCGCCAACGATCACGACGCGGATCTAGACTGGTGGCGCACCGCCGTGGCACGCACCTTCGTGTCGGCAGCGGCACAGTCTGAGGAAGCACAGTCCCTTGAGGCACAGTCTCTTCAGGCACAGTCCCGTGACGCACAGCCTGGCAAGCGACGCTACTCGGCGGATTGGCTAACTGCTTCGCTATGGCCCATGCCTGCTGCGCTCGCTGCAATGCAGTCGCTGCGAAACGACCAGAAGCAAACGGCAAACCCATCCATACGGATTGCGAACATGCTGGCTGGCGGTCCGGTAAACAGCCTGAGCACCTGGGCCACCATAGGTCGAGAGCATCCCATCGCGGTCGCCCTCCGCCTCGCAGCCGGCAGTCCCAACGCGAAAGTTCGCGCAAGTGCCCTGACCATGCTTTCGGGCATGCCTGACTGGTATTGGCTGCCACGGTTTGCCAACACCTTGCGTCAAGCAGCGCTCGCGCTTGGCACAGAGGTGCCAGCGAAACTGATCGAGCGGATCAAGTCCCAGCCAAGCCCGGATGGCCTGATGGACTGGCTATCGCGCAACCAGGCCATGAACACATTGCTTGGGCTAGCCATCTGTATCTGGTTCTTCGGCTGGAAGCTCTACCGCGGGACGGAGCGGCGACGAGCGATCGCAGCTTGGTGCGCAATTGCAGCCATCCTGCTGCTCTATGTGCGCATCACCATCGCTGGTGTCATCCTCACTCCCAGCTTTGTAGCCATCACGCTGTTGCTGGCTTGCGTCTGGCGCGCCAGCGGCCGCCGCAGCAAGTGGCGCATTGCTGGCCTTTGCCTGCTCGGCCTGTTCGCGCTATGGGCCGCTAGTTCTTGGTATCTGGACGTCTCACCACCACACAATCTCGAAGGTCTGCTGACACTCGCGGCACTGGTGGCCGCTTGGCCCGAACGCACCAGACACGGACGCGCCGCCAAGACGTTGCCTAGCACGAAACTCGACCTCGACGCAACCGCGGCGACGGTTCGCCTTGGCCGACGGACCCATCGCCAGAAGAGCAACAAGGCCCGGCGCTCACGATCCAAAAGAACGGTGTTACTCACGGTGATCGCGTCCGTGGCCATTGGCTACGGCGTGGTGAAGGCCATTTCGTATCAGATGAGCCAATCGCTATTCGCCAACGCGACGCTGCACATAGTGGACACGTCCGGCAAACCCGTCAGCGGGGTGCCCGTCTGGGTGGCATGGACCGAACCGTGGCCGTCCGCCAAGCACACCGCGCTACCAGCTTCTGACGCAACCGGGCGCGTAGATCTCTCAAGCCTTCAGAGTGAGTTGGCGATGTTTGCACGCTTTCATCTGGAGGTCGAACTCGCTGGCCACGCCGCTGAAGTGTGCTTGCTGACGAGCAACACCACCATCCAAGTGCCGGAAGTTGGCAGCCTCGTCGTGCAACTACGCGATGCAGACAACCAACCCTGGCAAGATCCAAGCGCCCAACACATGCGCGCATGGCTGCGCAACGGTCGCGGCAAAACGTTCGACGCCAATGGGCGCACCGTCTTTCCGGTTGTTGCCTGCAACCAGCTGCAGCTCAGCATCCAAGCCCAAGGATTTGGCACAACCATGCCTTTACTGGTCGATGGCCCGGCCAGTACAGGCGAAACGCGCATCTACGACTTCGTGATTCCACGGGACACCGCGCGGCTGACTGGCGTGGTGCACTCGCATGACGGAACGCCACAGCAGGGCGACCTCGGCCTAGATCTCAAGGGGACCGGAGGCTCAATGATGGGCTGGACCGTCACCGCCGATGCCGAAGGCCGCTTTCAATTCCTGCTTAGCAGCAATCCGAGCGGCGGCACGCTGACGATCCACCGCGGCTGGGGCCGGCCGCTGAAGATAGACATCCCCGCGGGCCCCGGACCAACGTTTGATTTGGGCACGGTGACATTCCGCGCCCAATGACTGCGACTGCAGCGGCGTGAAAACCGCATCGCGGTTATCACGCTCGGATGCCCTACTCGACTCGACGTAGCTTGAGGGGCGTGAAAACCGCATCGCGGTTATCACGCTCGGATGCCCTACTCGACTCGACGTAGCTTGAGGGGCGTGAAAACCGCATCGCGGTTATCACGCTTGGATGTCCTACTCGACTCTGCGGATGTCGAGGGGCGTGAAAACGGCCTCGGCGTTGTTAGCCCCGTAGCCCCACGAACGCAACGACGTCCAATCCGTCGGCATCTTCGCGGTGATCTTCTTACCGCCAGCTTCGGCCGTCACTTCGTGCTGATCGAAGTCGACGTGGATCTGCAAATCGATTGGCGTCATGCCATCCCACTCGAGCGGGGTCTTCGCAGTGATCTTGCGCCATTGCGGGCCCATGATGACCAATTGCTTGGACGCGACTTCGTAGCCGATGCGCATCATCTGGCCGCGAGGCTGGCCACCACTAAACACGACGTATGCGTTCTGGTTCTGCTTGCCGGCTAGTGGCAACACCTGCGACGACAGCGCGACGTTGCCGACGCGATTGCCGGTCTTCAGCAAGTAGCCTCCGGGCGCGTTGGCCCAAATGCGATACGCCTTGCCTTCCCGTTCGACCCGCGTGATGCCGGCGGTGATTGGGAACTCACCGCCACCAACCGTGCCGGTGTCGTCGTTGTACTGCTTGCGCAGCTTGATGAGGCGCTGTTCGAGGTCCTTGCGAATCTCTTGGTAGGCGGCGTCTTCGGCGACGTTGTTCATCTCCTCCGGATCCTTCTCGAGATCGAACATCTCCCACATGTCCCACTGCGGCTCGTAGTAGCGGATCAGCTTGTAGCGATCGGTGCGCACGCCGAACATCGCCGGCACCATGTGCACCGACTGCGACTCGTAGTAGTGATAGTAGATCGCGTCGCGGAACGGCTCGTCACCGGTCTGCTTGCTCATCACTGGCACGAGGCTTTTGCCGTGCGCGGCGGTCAGCGGCTGGGCGCCAGCGAGATCGAGGAAGGTCGGGCCGAAGTCGATGTTCTGCGTCAACTGCTTCACTTCGCGACCGGCTTCGATGTGACCGGGCCAGCTCATGACGAGCGGCATGCGCAGGCTTTCCTCATACATCCAGCGCTTGTCATACCAACCGTGATCGCCGAGGTAGAAGCCTTGGTCCGAGCTGTAGATGATGAGCGTGTTCTTCTTAACCTCGGGACGCGCATCGAGCCACGCCAGCAGTTCGCCGACACTGCGGTCGACGCCGTTGACGCAACGCAGGTAGTTCTTCATGTAGCGCTGGTACGCCCATCGCACGCGTTCCTTGCCTTGCGGGTCTTCGCGCAGGAACGCGGCGTTCTCTGCTTCGAACGCCTTGTCCCAACCGGCGAGCTGCGCCGCCGTCATGCGCTTGCGTTGTCCAAGCCAGGCGCGGTCCGTGCCCTTCAACGCACTTGGATCCTTCGGCGGCACAATCAGATCGTAGTGCAGGAACATGTGGTTGGCGATGCTCATCTCCTGCGCCTTCGCCATCGGCCCGCGCCCCTTGTAGTCGTCGAACAACGTCGGCGGCTCGGGAATCTGAACACCCTTGAACAGGCCAAGGTCTTCGGGTGCCGGCTGCCAATTGCGATGCGGCGCCTTGTGTTGGCACATCAGCATGAACGGGCGGTCTTCGTCGCGTTCATTCAACCACTCGATCGACAGCTTGGTCGTCAAGTTGGTCGCGTGTCCTTCGACCCGGACGCGGCCATCCTTGGTGCGGAAGTCGGGGTTGTAGTAGTTGCCTTGGCCGGGGAAGACCATCCACTTGTCGAAGCCTTGTGGATCCGACGACAGGTGCCACTTGCCGATCAGCGCCGTCTGGTAGCCAACCTTACCAAGCAACTTCGGGAACGTGGCCTGGTCGCCGTCGAACACGTTGCCGTTGCGCATGAAGCCGTTCGCGTGGCTGTGCAGTCCGGTCAGAATGGTCGCACGCGACGGGCCACAAAGGGCATTGCCGCAGAAGTTGTTGCGGAACAGCAGGCCTTCGTTCGCCAAGCGATCGATATGCGGCGTTTGGTTGACGCGCGAGCCGTAGGCACTGATCGCGTGCGGCGCGTGGTCATCGCTGAAGATGAAGATGATGTTCGGTCGACTCGCGGACAAGGAGTCTTGCGCGATTGCTTGACCACCGAAGGCGGCGCACAGCAGAACGAACAGGCAAGGAAGAATGGCATGACGACACATGACGGGATCGTCGCGTCTTCCGGTGCAAAGGTCGAGCGCATAGAGTGCCAGTAGTGATTCGACCTCTCACATTGTCCCTGAGTTACGCGCTCAAGGGACTCGCCACCGCATTGATCGTTGCGACCCTGTTACCAACGGCGCCGCTTTCCGCCCAAGAGCCCCCACCCGGATTCGTCAGCTCCTACCTGCGAGAGGCCGAGGGCAAACGCGGTGAAGGCAAGCTCGACGAGGCCCGCAAAGCCACTGAGCGAGCACTGGAGCGGGATCCGAACAGCCTCGCCGCATTGCTACTGTTGGCGCAGATCGCCGAGCAGCAGAAGGACCTCGACATTGCGGTTCACTCGCTGCATCGCTGGCTCGACGTGCAAGAAGCGCGCACCGGTAAAAAGGGCAAGAAGGCGCGCAAGCCGATCCTTGAGTTGCTGGTGCCGCTCGACGCCGAGGCGACGGCATGGAAGAAGCTCCAGGACAAGTATGCCGACGGCCTGGTCGCGATCGGCACGCAGTATAGCCGCAAGAAGGACCTGCTCGGTGCGTTGGAAATCTACCGACACTTGCTGGCGATCGCGCCCGATCACCCAGCTGCCAAAAAGGCGATCCACAAGATCCGCACGACCGGCGGCAAGGAAGTCGCCGTCGAAGATGTGTTCGCTGGCACGGATCCAACCGGTGGCATGCCCGAAGAGGAAATGCTGAAGCTCGATCGCGAGCACAGCGACTGGGACAACGCCTACCAAAGCGAGAGCGCCAACTACCGCTACCGGACCAACGCTGGCTTCCTCGTGCACGAGACGTCGCGCATCGCGATGGAGCAGATGAATATGTTCTATCGCCGCTTCTTCCGCTTCATGGAAGACGGTGGCACCACGCCGAAGATCGAGATCCGCATCTTCAAGTCGCGCGATGAATATCTAGAACTCGGCAAGAGTCCGGCAAAATGGTCCGCGGGACACTTCATCGGTAGCGCTGTTGAAACCTACTCTGGCGGCGTCTCCGGCAAGGAGTCCGTGCGCAGCATGTATGGCACGCTGTTCCACGAAGCGGCGCACCAGTTCGTCAGCTTGACCGGACCGATGGTGCCGGGCTGGCTCAATGAGGCCTATGCGTCGTTCTTCGAGGGCTGCGTCATTCTCAGCAACGGCTCGGTCAAGTGGAACCGCGCGCCACCTGGTCGCTTGATGCCGCTCGCCAGACGACTCGACCACGGCTGGATGCAAAGCACCAGCGAAGCCGATCCCGGTGACGACGGTCAGTATGGCCAACCGGAGGGCGCGCCGCCGTTCCGCATGATCGTCGCCAGCCAATACAGCTGGGGACCGCCGTGGTATGCGCCGACCTGGGGCGTTGTCTACTTCCTCTTCAACTACCGCGCCGACGATGGCCAACTGGTCTATCGCGAGGCGCTGCATGCGTATTACACGTCGCACAAGCGCGGCCGGCCAAAGAACCCAATCGCACACTTTGAAGAAGTCGTGCTGGCCAACTCGCCGCTGTCGCAGGCCAAGGCCATCGACGAACTCGACCCAATCTGGAAAGCGTGGATCCTGCGACTACGCGACCGTGAGACTGGCAAGATCGAGGTCGGCGAGGAACTACAAAAGTGGGCCACCGCCGCGCTCGCTCGCGGCGACGATGACATGGCGCTCGAGTTCTTGACTGAGGCGCGCGAACGTTCTCCGAAGGACCAAGAGGTGCTGTGGCAACTCGCGTCGCTGCTGGAGGCACGCAAGAACAAGAGCCACGCGGCCGCGCGCTATCGCGAGTTTCGCCGTTCGCTCGAGCTACAGGGGATGACCGACGACCCACGCTTTGCCGAAGCACAAAAGAAGATCAACAAGCTCGACTCGCTGATCGCCCGCTACCGCAAGCTAAAGCAGTCGACGGCGACCGCTGGACTTGCACTCGCGGTCGACTATGAGAACCGTCTACTGCCAACGATGGCGCTCGAAATTGCGCGCCGCATGACGGCCAGCTATTCGGTGCCGGCAGCGATGGAATACTACAAGGCGCTGGCGATGCGCACCGGCAAGAGCCTCGCACGCTGGCGCGTGGCCTATGACGAACGCAGCCTCAGGGGATGGTCCAACCCGGACAACTCCTACCAAGCGTATGGCAAGATGATTCGCGCCAGTGTGCCGCGCGATGGCGATACGATGATCACGCGCGAACTGACGGCCGACGTCACGTTCGATGCAGACTTCTCGCTGTCGGCTGAGATGCGCATCGAAGACCTGCCGCCGAGTGATCTCCCGCCGAGTGGTGAGGGCCAAGCCAGTGGTTCTGAGGGCAAGACCAGTGGCTTCAAAGGCGAACTCGTCGGCCTATGCTTTGGCCGCAAGGGCGACCAGCAGTATCACGCCGTGCTACTGCACCCGAAGGGCTTCTTAGACATCAGCAGCAACAATGGCGGCGAGTGGACGGTGCATGACCACCGCACGATTCCGGTCAGCAGCGCGTGGCACGAACTGCGCATCGATGTGACCCAGAACAACCTCGACGTCTACTTCGACAAACTGTTCGTGCGCTCGCTCGAGTTCCCTGACGCCGCCGTCGTGCAAGGAGCCTTCGGCCTGCTGTGTGGTCCCGGCGACGCGATGTATCGCAACGTGCGGCTACTCGGCCGCGACCCGTTCGACCCAGCCGCGCGCATCGAACGTGAGATTGCGATGCAGCAAGTCATGACGGACGCGAGCAAACGACAACCGGGAACGTTCAGCGGCTTCCGACCACCCGAACTCGGATCACTTGAGTTCGTGCACGGCGAAACCACGACGCTCGATGCGCTGCGCAGCGGCCCCGTGATGCTGATGTTCTGGGGACCACAGCAGGACAAGGTGATCCCATGCACCAGTTGGTTGCGACACACCTTGAAGCGTACCAACGAGAAGGGGCTGACGATGCTGCTGGTCTGCGATCCGAGCACGACCAAGGAATCGCTCGCCGCGCACCTGCAAGACAACCCACTCGACGGCGCGATCATCGCGCTCGACGCAACGGGCAAGACCTACCGCGACTTCTTCTTGAAGCCCGGCTTCTTCGGCATGCCTCGCATCCTGCTGCTCGACAAGGATGGCAAAGTCACCTTCGAAGGCGACCCCGGCCTGCGCAAGGGCGAGGCATGGAAGCCAGCCGACGGCCTGACCTACGTCGACGCCGCGCTAGACAAACTGCTAGCTAAGTAGAATCTGCGTACTGTACCCGGTACAAACCACCGGCTGCGCTTCGCGCAGCCTGTGGTTTGAACCGGGTACAGTACGCAGGCTGCTAGACGACGCCGTAGGCGTGCATTGCTTCGGCGATCTTTACGAAGCCGCCGATGTTGGCGCCGTTGACGTAGTTGACGGTGTCACCGTCGCTGCCGTGCGCAACACAGGTTGCGTGGATCTTCTGCATGATGCTGTGCAGTCGACTCTCGACGTCTTCGGCATCCCACGAAATGCGCGTGGCGTTTTGTGATTGCTCCAAGCCTGACACGGCGACGCCGCCGGCATTCGCTGCCTTGGCCGGGCCATACATGATCTTGGTCTTCACGAAGTGGTGCGCGGCGTCCAAGGTGCTCGGCATGTTGGCGCCTTCCGCGACAACCGTGCAGCCGTTCTTGATCAGCACGGTGGCATCGTCGATATCGAGTTCGTTTTGCGTTGCACATGGCAACGCGACATCACACGCGATATCCCACGGCCGTTTGCCTTCGCGATACTCACAGCCAAACTTCTCGGCGTATTCCGAGATACGGCCGCGACGCACTTCCTTTAGGTCCTTGACGAACTCTAGCTTCTCTTCCTGAATACCATTCGGATCGTGGATCGTGCCACCCGAATCGGACAGCGCGATCACCGTCGCTCCCAACTGGTGCGCCTTCTGCGCTGCATAGATCGCGACGTTGCCCGAGCCGGAGATCACGACCTTCTTGTCCTTGATGCTTTCGCCGCGGTGCTTGAGCATCTCTTCGGCGAAGAACACCGTGCCGTAGCCGGTAGCTTCCTTGCGCACGAGGCTGCCACCATAGGACAGGCCCTTGCCGGTCAGCGAACCGACGAAGCGATTCTCGAGTCGCTTATACATGCCGAACATGTAGCTGATCTCGCGCGCACCGACGCCGATATCGCCAGCCGGCACATCCGTGTCTTCACCAATGTGGCGATGCAGTTCGATCATCAACGATTGGCAGAAGCGCATCACTTCCCGATCAGACTTGCCCTTTGGGTTGAAGTTGGAGCCACCCTTGGCACCGCCCATCGGCAACGTCGTCAGTGCGTTCTTGAAGCACTGCTCGAAACCAAGGAACTTCAACACCGACTGATTCACGGTCGGGTGGAACCGCAGGCCGCCCTTGTAGGGACCGATCGAGTTATTGAACTGAACGCGCCATGCACGGTTGGCGCGAATCATTCCCGCATCGTCTTCCCATGTGACGCGGAACGAGATGATCCGGTCCGGCTCCGTCATGCGCTCAAGGATCTGTGCCGAGCGATAATCCTCGTGATCCATGTAGAAGGGCATCACGCTCTCGACAAAGTCGCGCACCGCTTGGTGGAACTCGTGCTCCCCCTCGTTGCGCTTGATGAGCCCGCCCATGAACTGCTCGACCTCAGAACTTGCTGCTGACATAGTAATCCGTTGCCTTTGCTATCTAGGTGTTAAAGCGAGCCAGAAACCTACACCGCCTCGCACTACTTGACGACTTTGATCCTCGCCGCAAGGACATGAAACGGCAACGCCGCATCGCCGTGCAGGCCGAGTTGCTTGTTGATCGCCCACAGATGATGGTCGACTCCTACTTCGGACTGAGGCACGAAGCCCGGCACCGAGATCACCTGCACCAGCGCGCCACCGAGGCCGCGATGCATCGTGCCACGCGGCAGATAGACGAGATCGCCGACGTGTAGGTCACGAGATTGCATCAGCGTCTTGACCTGCTGGCGGTCGACCTCACGGGCTTCGATCGCCGCGACGTTGCTAGACGTCAGTAGCCGCGCTCCAGGCGGCGCTTGCTGCACGAGATAGAACTCGTCGAAGCCGCCGACGACGGGATGGTAGTGCGAGAACGAGTCCTTGATGCGCACGCGATGCGCATTGAGCGAGTGTAAGATGTATGGCCCAACCGCAGGCTTCCACGTCAACAGAATGCGGCGATAGGCGTCGCCCTCGGTCGCGCAACCGCCTGGCGTATCGGTGATCTTTGGATCCCAATCGGGCCGCACAATGCTCGGCAACGGCACGGGCAACGGCTCTGGCAAGGTGAACGCCAACAGTGACAAGGCACCGTCTCCGTCCAGATCCCAACGTTCGCCGGCGCGCAGCAACAAGACGTCGCCGACGCCCGGCTGCGCGATCCGCCCAGCAGGCCCTTGCACAAACACGACACGATCCGCATCGCTCGCGGCAAGATCACGCGCCGCTGGAAACCACTGCAGATCGTAGCCTGGGTTGTTGCCCACAAAGGCGCCGCGTAAAGCTTCGATGGAACCGCCATTGGCAAGACGTGCATGCACAATCTCGGTCGTGCGCACCGCGCGACAACCAGCGGCAAAAACTAGAACCAAGAGAGAAGCGATCGGAGCGAGGCGCATGGTTGGCAGCAGAGGAGTTGGCGATACTCTAACCAGACACCAGCCCACCCGGAGCAACCATGCCAATCCTGACGCGTCGCCATTTCTTACAAGGCACCGGCTCGACCGCCCTTTCGCTCGGCATCGCATCTCAAGCGATGTCCCAGGGGGTGCCTGCATGGCAACCCAACAACGAGATCCGCATTGCGTGCGTTGGCATCCATGGCCGCGGCGGCAACCACATCAAAGGCTTCAGCCGATTGAAGGGCGTGCGCATTGTCGCCATCGTCGATGTCGACAGTGACGTCTTGGCGCGTGAGAAGAAGAAGCTCGCCGACGGCAAGTATGGTGAGAAGAATGAGGTCGACACCTACACCGATTTGCGCCGCGTGCTCGACCGCGACGATATCGATGCGATCAGCGTCGCGACGCCCAACCACTGGCACGCGCTACAGGGCATCTGGGCCTGTCAGGCAGGCAAAGACGTCTACCTCGAAAAGCCAGTTTCCCACAACGTTTGGGAGGGCGGGCAAATCGTCAAGGCGGCACGCAAATATAAGCGCATCGTGCAAACCGGCACGCAATGCCGTTCGAGCCACGGCATCAAGCAAGGCATCGAATACATCCAAGCAGGCAAGCTGGGCGACATCGAGTTGGCACGTGGCCTGTGCTACAAGCCGCGCCAAAGCATCGGCAAGGTCAACGGCCCGCAGAAGGTCTCAGACAAGATCGATTACGACATGTGGCTCGGCCCGGCATCGCAAACAAAACTGCTGCGCCGCCAGCTTCACTATGATTGGCACTGGGACTTCAACACCGGCAACGGCGACGTCGGCAACCAGGGCATCCACCAAATGGACATCGCGCGTTGGGCACTCGGCCGCACCGAACTGCCGACCAACACCCTGAGCATCGGTGGCCGCGTTGGCTACGACGACGACGGCAACACCCCGAACACGCAGATCGTGTTCCATGAGTTCGCCGAAGGTCCCCCACTGCTGTTCGAAGTGCGCGGCTTGCCTCGCAACACCGCCGCCCAAAAGAAGGGTTGGAGCAAGAACATGGACAACTTCCAGGGCGCGCGCATCGGTGTGATCGTGCACTGCAAGAACGGCTACCTGCGCATCCCTGACTACAACCGCGCGATTGCGTTCGGCACGGACGGCAAGGAGATCACGCGCTTTGAAGGCAGCACCAACCACTACGAGAACTTCATCAACTCCGTACGCAGTCGCAACATCGACGACCTGAAGGCGGACATCCGCGAAGGCCACCTGTCGAGCGCAATGTGTCACATGGGCAACGTGTCGCACTTGCTTGGCAAAACGCATAGCAAGCAAGAGCTCGACGCGATGGCCGGCAAGAACCCGCACACGCAAGAAGCATGGCAGCGCATGCATGGCCACCTGGTCGCGAATGGCGTGGATGTCGACACGGAGGCTGGCGGCGTACGGATGGGCCCGCGTTTGACGATGGACCCGAAGACCGAACGCTTCGCGGATGACGCCAGCAACGCGCTGCTGGCTCGCAACTACCGCACCGGCTTCGTCGTGCCGAAGGAAGTCTAGTGCGAGGCTCCGTCCTAACGACTGCGCTGCTGCTGACCGCGTGCGGCAGCATGAACTCGCCATCAAGCGAACTAGCGCGCCACTGGCCAATCGTCTACCAACAGAACTTCACCGGCCAACGCGCCCTTGCCGAGTTTGCGTTCACCGAGACCGCCCGCTGGCAATGGCACCAACAGGGCGAAGAGCACGGGTTGAAGCTGCTCGGCGCGAGCAACTACAAGCCGCCGCACCGCTCACCGACCAGCATCGCGTTGATCCAAGGTCTAGAGGTCCGCGACTTCGATCTCGACGTCGACCTGAAGCAAACCGGCCGCAACTACGGCCACCGCGACATGTGCCTGTTCTTCGGCTTCCAGTCACCAAGCCGGTTCTACTACACGCACATGGCAACGTCGCCGGATGCGAATGCGCACAACATCTTCCGCGTGCAAGATGCGCCGCGCACCAACATCGCACCGGTTGCCAAGCAGGGCATCGATTGGGGGGACGGCATCTGGCACCACGTGCACATTGAGCGGCGCGTGAAGGATGGCGTCATCCGAGTTTACTGGGATGGGCAAACCGATCCAATCCTGTCGGCGATCGACAGCAACTTCGACTGGGGCCGCATTGGGTTTGGCTCGTTTGACGATTCGGGCATCATCGCCAACGTGGTGGTGCGTGCGCCGATGACGCGCAGTGTTAGCGGCAACGGCAACCCGTTCGCGAAGTAGCGACGGCCCTCGGTTGGCAGGAAGTACCACGCGTTGGTGTCAATGCGCAACCGGTCGAACTCCAACGTGATCGCAACACTGGTGAACGGCCCCCAAGAACCCTAACCAGCCTGCAGATTGGCGGGCAGCAAGACACCTCCTTGACGGTCGCCGTCGTGATCAGGAAGGCGATCATCAGATCGCGCCGGAGTTCGTTC
>JBNMNW010000121.1:0-16035 GCA_051278165.1 Planctomycetota bacterium
GGGTTGCGCGGGTTCGAGTCGTGCCAGTGTTGGGCGTTGGCCAGAGGCGGGCGCCACCGATTTCTCGCTGCAATGCACTCAGGCCCCGCCGCTGACGCTCGGTGTATTGGTGATTGGATTCGCGCCAGCACCCGGCTTTCCGGTGCTTGGCGTGCAAGCTTACGTAGACTTGCTGCAGCCGACGGTTCTGCTGACCGCGTTCTCGGACTTGCACGGGATGTCCCGGGTTCTCTTGTCGCTGGCGGCGGTTCCTCCAGCCAGTCAGCTTTTCGTTCAGTTTGCCTGGTTCAACCCGCCGGGGTGTGGCACTGCCTTTCAACTGGGCGCGAGCGATGCCTTGGACATCACGGTTCAATGAGCAATACAGCGCAACGTGCGGGCGTGTCTCCGGATCGCATCATCGCCGTGATGGCGCTGGGCGCGGCTGTGGCCGCGCTAGCCTTGGTGTTCGGCAGTAGCGTTGAGGCTGATCCAAATGCGGGGCCGTCGCCGGTATCGTCCAGTGCTCCTTCGCCGGAGCTCAATCGCTTGATTACACGAGTTGCCGAATTGGAACTGCGCCTGCAGTCGGCGCAACTTGGTGGTGGTCGCACGGAAGTGCTCGATCAGAGTCGCATTGACACAATGGTGCGCAGAGCACTCGCTGACCGCGCGTCAATCGAACAACAGTCGGTCGCGGTGGAGTCCGCCGAGGAGTCACGAGTCGACGCGGTTGCGGCGAGTCTCGCACAACAGTTGGAGAGCGCAACCATTGGGGCTGCGCGCGACGAACTGTGGCAGGAATTGCGCAAGATCGGTGGTGTCGATGCCGCCGTTGCATGGTTCGAACGGGCCGCCGCAGCCAATCCCGGATCGGCAGATACGCAAACCGATCTTGGCAATGCCTACATTCAGCAGATGCTGCAGGCTACAGACGAGTCGACTCGAATAGAGATTGGAAAACGCATTGACGCGCAGTTTGACCAAGCCCTGTCTTTGCAGCCCGATCATTGGGAAGCGCGCTTTCGAAAGGCCGTTGGCATGACCTATGGACCAGCGCTGTCCGGCCAGAGATCTGAGGCTATCCAGCATTTCGAGCGACTGGTCGCGCAGCAGGCGACGGTCGCCCCAACGGCGGGGTTCTCGCAAACCTACCTTTACCTTGGACGTCTCTATGCTCAGAGCGGTAATGCAGATCGAGCCCGTCGAATGTGGCAGCAGGGACTGTCGCAGCATCCACGGGATGAGGAATTGCAGCGGCTACTGCGCTGAGTGATCTCCCACCTACGAAAAGCGGCTCTCCTGACTCATTGGGGGGTCACTTCGCGGACGACTTCGCCGGGCAAGGGCACGTTAACCCCACCGCATCGAAGTTGGGTGATTGCCTCGACTGCATGCAACATCCTCAACCGTATGACCGAACTCGGAATGCAGATGTCGTACGCAGTTGGCATGTGAGATCGGACGCTTGCGGGAGCGATCTAGCTTGAGTTGGATTCATGCACCAACACCACTTGGCGCGGCGCAGGCTACGCGCGCAGCATGTTGCCGATCTTCCCAGAGCGAAGGCGCTGCACTAGCTGTGCCAAGCGAGCAACCGAGCGATCGAAACGCTTACGTGCAGCCTCCTCAGAGATGCCGGACTGATCACCGAGTTCTTTGAACGTCAATCCCAGCCACTGGCGGCCGAGCACGATCTCACGCTCAGCGGGCTCAAGCAGTTCCATAGCAAGTTGCAGCCACGCACGCCGCTCGTTGCGATCCGCAGCCGAAACTGGCTGCGTAACACCCGCGGTCAACACCACCACCGAACCGGACGGCAGCGGTTCCTCGCGGCCAGACCAGCGCTTCTGCCGACGGCCATCACGGATCATCTTGCGGATCGTGTTCTCAACAATGCGGATCAAGACAGCGCGGTAGTGCTCCGAGTCTTCAATATCAAACCTCGGGCCATGTTGGAACACTGCCAACAACGCGCACTGCACCACATCATCGACGTCCGCGCGGCCACGCAACTCGGCGCCCATGCGATGCGTCACCAATTCCTTGACCCACGGTAGATCGCGCGACATCAGCTCTTGCAGCGCCAGCTCATCGCCTTGATGCCACCGCCGCAGCAATACAACCGTCTCGGGTGCCTCGCTCACTTCGGCTGCTTCCACTTCTGTAGGGCGAGTTCACACTCTTCGAGCGTCGCCGCCATCTGCTGACGGTAGTACGAAGTGAAGCGATCCTTGGGATCGAGCAAACCCATAGCTCGCGTAACCGTCTCTTTGGCCTTGACCGCATTGCCAATCGCCAACTCGACAACGCCAAGGATATGCATGGTCGGTCCGTCGCGCTGCGAGGTCATGCTGTTGGCAATCGTCGCGAGCTTCAGCGCTTCTGGCAACAGGTCTTTATCCTTGGTCCGCACCAACGACGACGCCAGGTAGCGCAACGGTTCGGCTGCATCAGGAGTGTGCTTGGCCCACTCCCGACACATCGTAACCGCATCCGCTGGTCGATCATCAAGCACGCGCAGCAGCATTCTTTGTGCCGGCAACAACTTCCGATCCACAGCAATCGCCCGACGCAGCAACCGCTCGGCGGATTGCTTGTTGCCGGCGCGAAGCCTCAAGTTGGCGAGATTGACCAGCGCCTGCGAGTGGTCCTTGTCGAGTTCGAGGCAACGTTCGTAAGCACGAAGAGCCGCTGCACCATCCTCCAGCGCGGTGCAAGCGAGACCCAATTGGTAGAACCCTGACGCCGACGGTTGGTAAGCGAGCACCGATTCCAAGTTCTGACGGGCGCTCTTCGCGTCACCCTTACGGAATTGCACCGTCGCCAACGAAAACCGTGCGCCAAGATCCTGCGGCCGCGCCTTCAGGACTTGCAGCAACTGCTCCTCGGCTTCCGGGATCTGGTTCGCGAGCATCAGCGCGCCGGCATAGTTGGTGCGGATAGCCACAGAGTCGGGGTAAACCTTGAGTGCCGCGGACAACTCGGCCAGCGCTTCCGGTACTTTGCGCAGGGCGACCAGCAGGGCACCAATCTGCGCAATCAATTCCGCCGGCCGCGGTGCGCCTGGCAACACCTCACGCAACAACCTCAACGCCTCCTCATTGCGTCCGGTACGCCGCAGCAAGGTAACGAGGTTGACGGCAGCGGTCTGGAACATCGGTTCCAGCGCGAGCGCCTTCTTCAAGGAGTCGATCGCCTGACCATCGTGCCCAAACGACTTGTGGGCGAACGACACCCAGAACTGACCGGTCGAGTCATCTGGCCACAGACGCAAGATCGCGGCCATCGCCGACTCGGCATCTTCCTCGTGAAGGTCGTGGGCTGCAGCGTGCAACCACTCGTAGTAGTAGAGGGGCCTCGGCCGATCGGCAGTGACGATCGCGCGATGCAGCATGCGGCGCGCCTCACCAAAATTCGTGGCAAGACCGCTATGGCCAAGCTCAAGCAGGCCATAACCCAAGAGGAATGCATCAAAGTCGACAATCTCTTCGGGCAACCCCAGTGCAGCTTGCGATGCGGATTCCTCGCCAAGGCGTGACAACAACGCAGCTCGCCGCCGCAGCAATGCCGTGCTGTTGGAGATAGCAAGCCCATGCTCTTGCAACACCAGTAACGCGGCGCGATCGCCGTCGCGGCGCGCCATCGCGGACATGCCGGCAATGGCTCCCTCCGACGTTGGATCCTTCGCGAGAATGGCATCAAAGCACGCCCTCGCTGCTTCGGCATCACCTTCGCCAGCCTCGCGGAAGCCGTTCGACAGCTGCTCATCGAGCCACCGATCCAACAGAACTTGCTCGCCGACTTCGGCCTGCGGATCGCGCTTGCCCGATGAAAGGCTCAATGCGATGACCGCCGGGATAGCAAGCACCAGTAGCAGCATGACCGCGAGTCGCCAAGGGTCGCGCCACACGCGACGAACGATTCGACTCGACCAAGGCAACGCACGCACGCTGACCGGATCGCCGCGCAGGAACGCCGACAAGTCTTCAGCAAAGCCCTGCGCCGTCGGGTAGCGATCCGCCGGATCCTTCTGCAGCGCACGTTGCAGGATCGCCACGAGGTCGGGCGACACCGCTTGGTTCAGGGTTACTGGATCAACCGGCTCGCTCATGGCGACCGCGAACAATACCGCGGGCAACGTCTCACCAGGAAAGGCGCGCCGCAGAGTCAGCGCTTCGTAGAACGTCACGCCCAACGCAAACACATCCGTCGCAGGACCGAGTGCGCCGCGCTCATCGTTCACTTGCTCGGGCGCCATGTACTGCGGCGTGCCCGGTGATGCCCCCATCTGAGTCACGCGCGGATCGCCCTGCACACACGCGAGGCCGAAGTCCGTTAAGAACGCGCGGCCGGCACCATCAATCAGGATGTTCGCAGGCTTCACATCACGATGAATGATGCCCTTCTGGTGGGCGTGCGTGAGCGCATCGGCGACCTGCCGAAGCAATTCAACCACTGCAAGAATGTGCGACTTGCCGCGCACCCGCTCCACGGCCGCTGCATCGGCGAAGCGCGAATGGATCGCATCGTCGACGGCATCGTCGAACACTTGTGGCGTGATGCTGCTCGCGTCCAGGCCATCATGGCCACGGCGCAGCACGGACAACACATCCGCGAGCGACGCAGATTCGATCAAGCCCATCGATAGATAGAACTCATCGCCCGTCTCGCTAAGCGCATGCACCGGCACAATCGACGGGTGGCTGAGGCTCGCCGCCAACTCCGCCTCGCGCCGGAAGCGCACGATCGAACTGGCACTCATGTCCGCCGCACGCAGCATGATCTTGACGGCTACGCGGCGCTTCAACAGGCGGTCCACGGCCTCGAATACGATCCCCATGCCGCCGCGGCCAATTTCTCGAATGACATCGAGGTCGCCGATCCGACGAATGACGTCGCCCGAGCGCCCCACATCTCGCAATCCGGCCACCGGGGTCGCGTCGAAGCTGTCCTGAGCCAGAGCATCGTGTGTGCTGTGGTCAAGCATCGGCCGGATCAAGTCGGCCAATTCTTCGTTGTTGGCCAGAAGGTCCTCTCCCGACGCGGTTTGGTCACGGTCGAGGAAAGCCTCAATCGCATCTTCAAGACGGCGCAGCCGTGGTTCCTTGTCATCAGTCATGACTGGGTCATGTGCATCCTACGCCCGCCACATGGAAAGCCGCAACTGATGGCCCGGAGCTTCTTCTAACGGCACACGGTCTCACGCAAGACTTGTCGCCCCCCTTCATAATCGGCACGTCGAAACCGGTCGCCACGAAGTCGGACTCAGGCCGCAGGAATCGTCCGGGCATAGCAGAATCTATAACGGGCATCGGTCGATGGTGAGCCAGCATACCATTTGCGATCCACGAATGAGGGCCGATGCCACCGAGGCTTCGCATCCAAGCCCTGCCGCTCGGGGCACGACGATGTGCTTTTTGGTCCTGGCACGGTACGCACGTCTGGCGCGATCGATGCGGGAATGCCTTGGAGGAAGATGTTGCAGATTCTTCGTCCGGTTCTGCGAGGGACGGGACGTGAACGGATAAGTGGGCACAACGCCAGCCGTTGCAGTGGGTCGCTTCGATCCTCGTCCCCCCCGCTCCGTTCGAATCATGACACTGATCACTCGCGTTCTCGCAGCCACCCTGATTGGCACGAATCTCCTTTCCGCACAGACTCCGGATGACCACGGTGTGCTGAGTAATTACACCCCGATTGCGCCGAAGTCGCAGGAAGAACAGCTGCCCGCGAGTTCCGACCACGCCGGCGACAAGCTGCCATCGCTGCGCACTCCGATCCATACGGCACCGACCGATCTCGGCCGACAGTATGGGATCTGGGCAGCCGGCGACGACTACAAGGCGTCGTTCCATGACGGCATGACGTTCGTGCCATACCTGGGAGCTGACTATCCCATGAATCAGTCGCTGCGCTGGCAAACGGTGTCAGCCAAAGTCGGTGAAACGGAGCTGGTCGAGAACATGACGGCGAAACCAGTGCAAAGCGACTGGCGATACGAATACAGGTTTGGATCCTTCACCGAAGCCTATGACGTGCGCGGGGAAGGACTAGAGCAGACGTTTGTGCTGCGCACGCGGCCAGCCGCTGGTGACCTCGTCATTCGCGGTGCTGTCACCTCGGGACTACACGCGGACAACTGCCCGTCCTCGCACCAGGCGCTGGTGTTCTTCGACGACGACCAACGTGCCATCATCAATTATGGCAGCGCCGTGGCGTTCGACGCCAACGGCGACCGCGTTCTGGTTGGCACCGCCTACGAAGGTGGCACCATCACTCTGACGGTACCGGCAGCCTGGATGGAGCACGCCGTCTTGCCGATTACCGTTGACCCATTGTTGTCGCGAGCGATTACCGGGTTCGGAAGCTTCAATCCCTATGGCCAGGTTGAGTCGGTCGATATCGGCCGCGACGACCAGGCCCAGACAAACAACATCCTAATCACCTACACGCGCGCCGTGTCGGCGACGGACTCCGATCTGTGGGTGCGACTTGGTAGTGACGATTTCGCGGGTCAGAGCATCAACCTGATCTTCTCGGACATCACAAACAACTGGGTCACGGACCAGACTAGTTGTGCGTTTGTCGGCGGTGCCAGTCGCTGGGCGATCGTGTTCCGACGCTTCTTTCCAAACTCACAAACCAGCCAGTTGCGTTGCCACGTCCACGACAGTGGTGACCTCACGCAACAGAGCAATGTAGCCGGGTTCGCGCCACCAGCGGGCAGCAATGACTGGCGCCCCGACACTGGTGGCGTGCAAGCGTTTGCTAGCGGCAACCAAGCATTGGTCGTGTTCCAACGCGAAGACAACAGTGCGACCAGCGGCAACTTTGCCACAACGGGCTCCAGTGAAGTGTATGGCTGCCTACTGGACGCGACGACGCCAAACGGCGCGTTTGGCACTAGGTTCGTCATCAAGCCAAGTTCGTTTCACGACAACGAACGCCCGAGCGTCAACCAGCTCGCGGAGGGCGGATCGAACTTCTCATGGGTATGCGTCTTCCAACGCTTCATCACCGGCGCGACTAACGAAGACTGGGACTTGCATGGGGCTCGCATCGCGCAAGATGGCACCGTCGCGCCTGGTACTTGGAGCAGCAGTCTCGCCAACGTGACGCCGAAGCAGCACCAGCTGGGCCCGATCGTCGAAGGCGCTTCTGGTCGCTATGCGGTCGTGTTCTCAACCGTTGACGTAGCATCAACCAACTTCAAGACGGCGCTGATCACCGGCAAGCAATTGCAAGTAGAACGTTTTGACTGGGTCGACGGCGCCACGATACCCAGCGGCAACCAGCCAAACGTCACGCTGCGTAATTCTATCGATCGTCGCTGGGAAGCCGGTGGCATTGGTTACGACACAAATACCGAATCGCACTGGGCCTGCGCCTACCGCTCGACCGGTCCAGGCACTGGATCGCTCTACTATGCGCGCGTTGGCTACAACGGAGAGCCAACCGAAGGCGGCATCTTGGCTAGCGGGACGGGGTGGGTTGGCTTAGGTGGCGCCTGTGTGTTCGACGATGACTCGAACGACTTTCTGTATGCGTATGCTCTGAGCATTGGCGCGAGCAACACTGTCTTTGGGCACACATTGACATACGAGATGGTCAGCCCGCCGTCGACCTTTGGCGTCAGCTGCAGCAACGCATCACTTGATTGGACCGGCAGCCAACAGATCGGCTCAGAGTTTGGTCGAGTCAGCGTGTCCGGTGCGCCGCCGCTCGCGATCCACATCATGTTGGCCGCGACCACGACCGCCAACGTGCCTGTCACCCATCCGATCGTCTTTCCGGGGTGCCGCCTGTTTGTAATGGCAGCGGGACCTGGCTACCTGGGTGCCTTCCCGACAGCGATCGGCGCCAACGCCGATTGGCAACTTCCGCTCCCGGGGTTCCTCGACAGCCAGTCGCTCTACTTCCAGGATTGGTATCTCGACGCAAACGGCTTGATCTACAGCTCCGAACGACTGACGGTGCCGATCGTGAAGTAGGCACGGGTTGTGCGTGCGGTGCTGGCGGATCTGTGTGATCGGCGATGAATCACATGGGCTGAGGCTGCGACGGTCTGGGAGGTCGTGGTGGGGGAGCGGTGTGTCTGGTGGTGGGGTTCGGGTGGTCCGCACAGCAGCTTCAATGACCTGCACTCAGGCGCAGTGTATTTTCCAGCTTGCCGAACAGTCAGGCGCGTCGCGCAAGGTTGCGGTGACGTTGTTCGGTGTCGATCAGCTCTCTCAGTAGCTCGAAGTGCACGTCGTCGTTGTCGCAGACTTCGCGGATTTTCTTGACTTCGTCGGCTCCGAATACGGAGTGCTCATGCAGGGCTGATGTGGTTACATACTGGCGCAAGGGTCATGACATTTCGCGTTTCGCTCACGCCCCACGGAGGATGTGCCTTGCAGCGAAGCAAGCCATCGCGACGTAACGCTCCGGACTACAGATATGAACGACTTCAATACTTGCCGGACCGGTGCACAGTTCGGGCGAACCATACTCTGCTTGCTGCTTCTGCTTGCCGGTTGCGCCACCACGAAGCTCGAGCTCACGTCGACTCCCGAAGGCGCCTCGGTTTGGTTGGACTCATCCTTACTTGCTGTCACGCCAACCACCGTGAAGATGAAGTGGAAGTCGGGCAAGGTCTTGAATCTCCAGTTCCGCAAGGATGGGTATGAGCCGCTGAACCTGACCCACAGCTTGAGCCCCAAGCAGTCGTTCGCGCATGGCGATCTCGAGCAAGTTCCCACGAGGTTGGAGATCGACACTGTGCCCGGGGCAACCATCGTCACCGTGCGTTCGAATGGCAGGCGAGTCATCTGGGAGGGGCAAGGCTCTGTGTATAGAGCGGACGCCGACGCGGTAGCTCTGGGCAGCGACGAACTCTGGGGCAACGAGACACGACTCGACCTGCAAATTCTGATCGAGTCCGCGGGTTACACGCCGCAGACTCACATCGTACCGATCGCTCGGGGTTCGAATCACAAGCTGTCCTACGTGCTCCAAGAAGCAGCTGTTCGGCTCGAGATCACCAGCAAGCCAACCGGCGCAACCGTCTACGACCGTCGCCTCGGCTTCTTGGGCACTACTCCGATGACCAAGTCCATCTCGCGCACAGATCTGGTGCGCATCGCCGATGATCCAAAGCACGTAGATCAAGGCACCCGTCTCCATCTGACCTTCACGAAGCCGGGATACGAAAAGCTTGAGCGCAGCATGCCCGTCAAGCTGATTGCCGAAGTCCAGTCCCTCATAGTTGAGCTCGCGCTCACCAAATAACAGCTCTCCGCCATGAACCGACTTCGCCTCCCTATTCTACTCACCATTCTTCTCGCTGCGCTGTGCGCTTGCCAAAAGACGACGTTGACGCTGCAGAGCACGCCACCGGGTGCCCAGTTCGTGCTCGACAGGTCGGGCATTCGCGGCAACACCAATACGCAACTGAAGTTGTCCAAGGATGTGTTTGCGGGTAGCCAACAAATCAGTGACAAACTCCGCCTGGAAATGCCAGGTTACCGATCGGTCACCGTACCGGTCTCCTTAAGCAAGGGCCGGAAAAACGTCACGTCGCCTGCGGTGATCAAGCTCGAGCCATTGAGCACTTCGATCACGATTGCATCTTCGCCACCCGGGGCACAGATCAAGCTCGTGGATCCCGCGACAGCAGGAGCCGTACTGCCCCCCGATTGGCGACTGAGCTTCCGTACGCCGGTGACCTTCGTCTGCACGAGTGCCGAAGCTGCAGTGCTGGCCCCCAACCTGCGTTTCGCCAGCTTCTTATCCGAGGGAAATGTGGCCACGGGATTCGCAGTCAATGATCCAGTGCCGCTGAAGGCCGATCAGAACGTGACGGTGACGATCCCGTTCGAGCCACTGATCACGACCCTCGGCATCACCACCGAACCCGAAGGCGCGACCGTCGAGGATGTATCGCCGGCCGGCTTCGGGAACCTCGGTAAGACCACACCCGTGAAACACAACTTCACGTGGCAAGACATCCGCACCTGGGTCGACCGGCAACCGGTTACCGGCCGCGCAGGCGCCTTCGATGCGATCGTCCTGAATCTTCGCATCAGCAAAAGAGGCTACACGGACGTGCTCTTACCGAACATCAGGCTGCCGATCGGCCAGGAGCGCAATTTCAACCGCATCCTGCAACCAGTCCTGAGCCAGATCAGGTTCGAAAGTGATCCGCCGGGAGTGCAGGTCTTCGTCAGTCGAACCATCACAACGCAAGTGCTCGACCCGACGACGGGAGCGATAACCGACGTTCCGGTCACCTCCCTGAAGAACCTCGGCATGACACCGTTCGACCTGACGCTGGATCCAGAGGATCCGATCGATCACGGCACGGAACTGGTCTGGCAGAAGACGGGCTTTGGTGTCACTGCGGCAACAGCGGCCTTAAACAAGACGCGGTTCGCCCAAGGTCAAAAGAAGTTCCTTCACGTCATGGCCAAGTAGCGATCGCCCCGGCGACCGGCGAACGCAGCGAGCCACCTGCCAAGGTTGCTGGTTGGTCGCGTTGCCTACTCGCTCAAGAGATGGCGAGACGGCACGAAGCGAGTTCGGCTGAACGACGATCAATGCCGTCGACTCGCGGCCAAAGGCAACAGTGTGCCACCTGCCGCCATGGCCCAGCCTTTGTCGAGGACCAGATGTACGACTTACAGGTCCATCTACGTCGGACGTCCCGAGGGCCCGATCAAGACCTTCGCGCTGCGTGCCATCAAGGACTCGCCGCCATGCCTACATGACGGGCGCTGCCCAACACTGCACGACGCGAGTTCTTCGACATGGTGCTACAGCTACAGCTTGCGCGCGACGAGAAGGACGCGTTGGTCGCACTCCTACTCTGCCTGTAGAAGCTGCTCCAGCGAAGCTTTGCTCGGTGGCAGTGCGCAACTACGACGAGGAGATCTCGCTGCCGTGTTCAGACTCTAATCTGGACCTGCAGGCCGCCCGAGACTGCGAAGTCGCCGAGGAAAGGTCCTTGGGGGTCGAGCACCGCCCACTGGAAGAACAGGCTCTGGCCGATGAAGACGGAGTTGTTCGGCAACGGCAATGGCGCCAACGCAGTACCCGTAACGCTAGTGATCTGACTGGGCAGGCACAAACGGGATGTCGATCAACAGCCGGCAACCACCACCCAGTGCAATGTTGCTTGCACCGAGCGAGCCTACCGGGATCGCCAGCGACTGGGACAGCGCTTGCGCAACGGTGATGGCGAACGACTGGTTGCCGATTGTCGGTAAGCCCGACGCGCCGATAACTGGTTCGCCAGCCGTGCCTGCGCAAGCAGTGCCATAGGGCAAGACGAAGGCAACGCTGCTAGTCACCGGGTCGTACACCCACGGTTCGATGCCGTTGATGCCATCATCACAGGCAAAGAACGTACGCGCACTGTCAGAGAACAACGCACGTAGGCTCACGGCACCGTAGCCCTGGCCCCCGAACGTCGTGACCTGCTGCGTGCTCGCAGCGGGTAGCTTGCGCAAGCACTCGCGCTTCACTGAGCCGACGAACCTCTCGGCGATAGCGTTGGAAAGCGCCGTCCAATACACCTGATGCGGTTGTTGGGCATCGATGTTTTTGGGTTACTCACCCGTTCCATCCCCTGTTTGGGTGTGAGATCGATCTGATCGAGCATCGCCACTTCTGGGGTGAGGATCGGGTTGTCTACGTAGACGAGACTGGTGGGGCCCGCAGCTTACCTACGCGCTGGACGGTGTCGTGCTGCGCCTACATGGTGCTGCAGATCCGGCGCAAGTAGTTGCGCCGGCGGTCGACTCAATCGCCTGACCGGCCAGTAGCGAGCCCGTGATTCGAGGAGCCGGAAGCGCAACGTCCCGCACGTCCGGATCTGTGGGAGGCGGGGGAGAGTGATCTCCCTGGTCCACCCGACACACCCCTACAGGATCAGAAGACCAGCGTGAACAGCAGGTCGAGGCTGGTTGTGTCGGTGTCCGCAAGATCAGCACTGACTTGGCGGACCTGGAGTTGCGTCTTCAGGTTGTGCGCCGCGTAGTAGGCGTTGACGCCAACAAGGATTTCCGTCGTCTCTTCGTTAGCCAGCGACTCTTGGTCGATCGAGGAGAAGCGAGCGACGAAACCAGGCTGCCAGTTCTCGCCTTGCGCCATGGTGTACGAACCCTGAACGTAGAAGCCACTGTCTGTCGTGCTGGCGTTGTCTTCGTCTTGCGTCCAGTACTCAACCTGAGCAGCGATGCCGTTGCCAAACTTCATGCCACCGAAGGCGTTGATGGTCATGAAGTTGCCAGTGGCGGCGTTGTCCTGCGTCAGCGTTGCGCCGGCGAGCCAGCTCTGGCTGCCGTCGCGGGCGAGGTCACCTTCTGACCATGACTCGCTGTTGCCACCGCTACCAAAGCTGCCGCCAACCGTGAAGGCCATGTCGGTGTTGCTGTTGGCTTGGGCTGCTGGGGCCGGACCGGTACCGTTGTTCATCACACCAGCGTGCCAGTTGAGCTTCCCTTCCATGGCGTCGCCGGTAAACAGGGCGCCGGTTGCGCGACCACCAGCGAAGGTGTTGGTCGCGAGGGAACGGGTTGCCGTCTCAAAGTCCGTGTCGTTAGCGCTCGTGTCAGCCGAAAGGCCTGAGCGCATCTTTTGCTGACCAATACGAACGTGGACCGCCTCGTTGAATTGCCAGCCGACCCAAGCATCGACGAGGTTGCCGTTGCCTTGGCCACCACCTTGCGGATCGAGTTGCATGAAGTAAGTCAGACCATCCATGGCCTGGCCGCCAACGCGCAGACGCGACGATGGCATGGACCAATTGCTGTTGGTGGTTGCAGTGGCTACAGCATCAGTCTCGGTCCAATTGTAGCCGGCTTGCAGCTGACCACTGATGTTCATGGTCGCTTCACCGTCTCTCGACGTGAAGGTCAGACCACGACCAAAGTCGTAGCGAGCGCTATTCAGCACATCGCTGACGCTAGAGCCTGAACTCGAAACGCTCTGCTCGAGTGTTTCAGAGTTTTGAGCGACGGTCTGGCTGGCGAACGTCAGAAGCGCCGCCGTCGGCACGAGGTAACGAGTGAAGAGGTTGTTCAAGTTGCACCTATTTGTGGCAGATGGTCGACCGCGGCTAACCCGGTGAGGGATTTCGCTGGGAGGCGTCCATGGAAAGCCCAGCTAACCGCAGTCGTCCACGGTCTGACCGATGTGGACCCCCATACCATTTCCCTTTTGCCGAAATCTTTCCACAGTTTTCCCCATGTTTTCGGCCGGTAGCAATAGTTAGCTCAAAGTGCCGTTCAGGCCGTTCAAACCACCCATACGCGCGATTCACAGCTCGGGTGTAGGTAATTCAAGCTGCGGCTCGGAGCCCCCGAAGCCCACTCAGCCACGATCCGACCCCAACGACACCCGATCAACCCACCCGTTTCACAGTGACCCCACTGGGCATTCCGCCGGCAACCCCACCCATAGACACAGAGCTCCCCACAGCGACCCAGCCGCCGCCATCTGGTCTCCTATCGCGCGTCTTTGCGCGTTCTCCTATCGCGCGTCTTTGCGCGTTCTCCTATCGCGCGTCTTTGCGCGTTCTCCTATCGCGCGCCATCGCCCGCCCCGAAACGCGCCCCGAGCCAGCCAGTGCTGCTGCCGGGATCGAAGTCGACGGGCTCTGCCTACACGCGCTCCGCGCGACAGCCGCGACCAACGGGCGTTGGTGCATGAATCGCAGGGGCGCCCACACAGGCTGCCGATATGGGGTTTCGCGACCTCGTAACGAGCCATGCCTAGCACCAAGTCCCGAGTCCATTCCAAGTACAAGACGAAGTATCGCATGGGCAACTGGGCTGACTACGACCGGTCACAGGTCGGGCGCGGCAGCTAGTCCCGCTCAAGACTACTACCGCACATGAGATTCCTGCGGTGGTGCGAAGACGTTGTGGTCCGCGATTCACGAGCCAGCGTCGACCGAGAAGGCGAGGTCGCTTTCCAACGCAGCGAATGGCACCATGAACTCTGCGGTGTCAACAACCTGAGGCCGAGGCTTCGGGCGTTATGACCAACCCAGTGGCTCGCAGGCCGAGAGCAACGACGACCGCTCGGTGGGACAAGCAAATCATGAGCAGCTACTCGAACAAGTTTCGCTGGATGTCCGTCATCCTCATTTCGACGGCGCTGTTTGGCGCGGCCTGCAAGGGTCCGACAGCTGCCCCAACCGGCGATGTTTCCAAACCGCCGAGCAACTACTACCTGACCCTCTACGCGACCACGTTCGTCGACGCGCTGCGGGCTGACGGAACCAAGGCCGGCGCCTTCGAGATGAGTCGCCGACCAGCTCAAGACGGCTGCCACCACCTACATGTCGAACTGTGGGGCAGCGAGGAGCCGCAGCAGCTCGACCTTGCTTTGAGGGGGGAAGATTCAGGCCTGACCCTGGTGCATGCACTCATCGACAACAAAAAGGTCTTCCCGGGTGATACGGATATCGCTGCGCAGTTCGCAGCGTGTCATCAACAGGCCAACCGCGTCAGTCGGGGCGAAACGGAGCCCGCATCTTCGACTTCGAGAACGCTCGACGTGGACTTTCGGTCAGGAGGCGATCCTGGCACGGTGCGGCGGCGCTTCGTGCGACTCGAGGACTTCCGCATCTTGGACCAGGCATTCGAAGACAACGACCTTCTGCTCGCACGGGACGGCGTTATCAGGATCAGTTCCTTGCTGCATCGCAATCTGATGCGACTCGGGGTGGGATCAGAAGCGGCCTTCCAGCGGCTTGCCCAGACAATCGATTGGGGTCTCGACGCCGCCAGCCATCAACAGAACCTGGCCGAACGAGTCCGCAAGGCGGGCCTCGAAACCGACAAGGACTGCAATCCCGGCTACTGGTCACCGCTCGATGCCGTAGCGGTCCCCGCCGGTACCGTCTTCGCAGTCCGGGCGCGCGAGGCTTCCAACCCGGCCGCGTTGTTGTTCATTCAAGAAGTCGACAGCGATCGAGTTCAAGTGCGGGTCATCTGCTCGCCTTTGGGGTTTGGATCTCGCAAGTGACCTTGGCCCGCTTGCAGGCACGCTTCTGACGTTCCTGAGCTAAGGTTGCAGGCGCGGAGTAGACCGTCTCCGACAGCGGCGCCGCTTGAGCCTCGTATGCCATCGTTGCTCGATCTACAGTTCGAAGATGCATCTAGCACGAACCCGTTGGTGGGCATGCGTTCAGCCAGGCACCTCTGAAGAAGCAGTTCGTCTTCACGTGCTGAGCTACGAAGGGGGCTTGCAATGTTCGCTGCGTGTCGGCGACGGAGACATCGCCGCCGTATTGGCGCTGGATCCGATAGAGCAAGGTCGCATGACGGAGCGCTCGACCAATGTAGGTGCCGTCGGGTTCTACGTGCATGACGAAGCGACTGGCAACCTGCGATCGCTCTGGCACGCGCGGACTTGGTTTGCATTCGATCCCGATGCGCCACCGCAACGCGACACCCTGACCGAACGGCGCGACGCAGCCGATGCGCTGGTGGGAGTATTCAGCAGCTCGCACGATCCCTCCGGTCTGCGCTCCGATGCAACCGAGGGCAGCGGCTTCGAACACGTCGATGAACCGTCCGAGTCGTGGCATCTCACGTGCTTCGCTGACGGCTTCGTCTTGCTCTGGGAGGGCGTGGTTTCGGTTGCCCAGTCGGTAGCTGGTCGCGCGCGCCGCGATGGCGACCGCATGGTGATCCGTTTGACAGGTGCTGGGACGGATGCCTTGCCCGAGTTTGAGGGTGCTAGTGAGTTCTCCGTGCGTGATGCCACTCCGAGCCTCATCCCCCGCGATCACTCAATTGCCGGGTCGCTCGAATACGGCGAGAAGGAGCGCGTGACACTCGTCTGGGCAGGGCATCGTTGGTCATAGGCGTCTGATCTGGCAGGAGTGCGAGTGCAGGCAATTCAAACTGCGGTTCGGACCAGCCGAACCCCACTCCTGCACGATCACGGGCGTTGGTGCATGAATCGCAGGGGCGCCCACACAGGCTGCCGATATGGGGTTTCGCGACCTCGTAACGAGCCATGCCTAGCACCAAGTCCCGAGTCCATTCCAAGTACAAG
>JBNMNW010000122.1:0-15999 GCA_051278165.1 Planctomycetota bacterium
AGCGGCGCAAGCCACATCGAAGCCGGGCCCGCGCGTACGCAACAAGGGCTCGCCAGGCGCGTGCTGGCAAGGCGTCACAAGCGAGGGGGCGCGGAGGCGGGGCGGCGCCCCGCTGAGCACCACCCGAGCGCAGTGCAACGCAGCCAGCGCGCGCCTGGCGAGCCCGCTCCGCCTACGCGACTACTTCAATTGCTCCCAAAAGTCCTCGGGCATGTCATGCGCAATCTTCAGGGCGCCATTGCTGCCACCGTAGATTGGCTCTTCGATGCGGATGACCTTGCCGCTGCCGAGGCGCTCATTCATGGCCTTCTCGACGGCGGAGTCGAGGCCCTTGACCATCGAGCCACCACCAGCGAGTAGCACGCGATCCTTGAGCTTGGCTTGGAACTCCGGGTCGAACGTCGACACGAGCTTCTGGATGCCTTCAAGGATCGGCTCAATCAGGATCGAGCAGGCGGTGCGCAGCTGATCGGTCAAGTCGAACGGAGTCGGTTTGCCGTCAACTGGCAGTTCGACCACGACGCGCTCGGCGATCTCGCCGACGTAGCCGTGACGTTCCTTGATGTTCTTGATCATCTGCACGGTGAACTGCGCGCCCGGGCAGGTCTCCTCGATCAGCTTGGCGAGCGCGGCGTCGACGGCATCACCGGCGATGTCGAACATCACCTGGTCCGTTTCTTCCGGCATGGTGCCGTGCATCCGGCAGAGGTCGGTCGTGCCGGCGCCGATATCGATCACAAGCACGTCTTCGAGCCATTCCAAGCCATAGGCGACCGCGAAGGGCTCACTGCAGAGCATCACGGAATCGACGTGTTCGCGGGCTGCATCGATGATTGCCTCACGGTTGTGCATCGACGCTTCTGCCGGTGCCCCGATCACGCAATAGACGAGTTCATCAGCGCGCGGCTTGGCCAAACGAATCGCTTCGCCGATCAGGTCTTTGGCCGCCTTGAGGTTGGCCTTAGCTTCCGCGTCAGCATCGTCACCGGTCTTGATAACCCCCTTCTCTAGAGGCCTATACATCTTCAGCGACAAGCGCTTCTCGATGGCTTCCTTGCCGTAGAGAACGTCTTTCTTCAGCAGCTTCAAGCTGACGACGTCCTTTGGGTAGCCGACGATCGAATACACCGTCTCCCGCACGCCGTTGCTCGCCGACACCGAAGTGCGCGAGGTGCCAAGGTCCATGCCGATATAGAGAACGCCGTGGTCCTTCTTGACCTCTGCGCTGTCCCCACCCTTTTCATTCGTATCAGTCATCGTGTATTAGTTACTAAGCTAGCGGCCCCACTCCATCGAGAGGAACCTCCGGGAAGAACCTCTAAGGATCTCTGCGACAGACCTCACGCACCCTTGCTGCGTTTCTGCAGCATCAGGTTCGCCTTAAAGAGGTCCGCCATCAGCTCTTTCTTCTTACCGGAGTGCGAATCAGACTCGTCGAGTCCTTGCACGTCACGGTAGATCGACGATATGCCATCATCAACTGTCTTCATCGCCGACACCTTGTTTAGGCGCTGTTCCGTTGAGGCCAAAGTATCGTTGAGCTTCTTGATGCGACGTTGCAGGTTGCCAACTTCGCGATCCTGGAGCGCCAAGCGGGCCGTCTCGGCGTCCCCGCGTTCGCCGGATACGACGTCCATGACAAGTTCCATGAGCCGACCCTCCACCGAGCTACGCGAAGAATCGCCTGATTCAGCCAGTGACTTCACGACCGCCGCGACCTTCATGGCGATGTCCGCATTCTCGCCGTCGTAGCGCGTCGCGAGTTCGACCGCGTCTTGCTCGAGTTTGACCTGCAGCGCGGAGCGCTTCTCGCCGAGTTCGCGGCGCATCAAGTCGATCTCTTCCTCGGCGCGCTCGCGTGCTTGCTCGACTTGCGACTTCTCACGCTGGAGGTCCTCGTTGCTGCGCAGCAGGCGCAAGAACTCGGCCTTGGTCGATTCGGCAACTGCTTCCCGATCGATGCCTACTAGACGCGTCTTCAAGCTGCGATGCACCGCAGCCTCGATCAACGAAATGATGCGGTCGATGCCCAGAACGTTGACGTTCTGCACACCCTTCTTCTTGAGCTTGTCGACCGAGGTCCGGAACGACATCTGCCGAACCGCATCCTTCAGGGTGTCCTTAAAACCAGCCACGAACTAGTTATCCTCGTCCTCGGCCAGCTGGTCGTAGGCCAAGCGGCTATCGCTGTCTGGATCCTGACCGCGAACCTCGGTCACGAACGAACCGAGCACGTTGCCACCCATGTCATTCAGCGTGCGCAAGGCATCGCGCGACTGCTTCTTGAGCGAGTGCTCGAGCCGCACAACCATCAACGTGCCATCCGCGGCTGCTGACAACACGCCAGCGTCCGTCGACGGCAACACCGGCGGCGAATCGATGACGACGTATTGGAAGTTCTCTCGCAACCGCTGCAACAGCTGGTCGAGACGCGAAGAACTCAGCACCTCCGCCGGGTTCTCGATGCGCGAACCAGCACCGAGCAACTTCAGGTTGCGGTAGCCGGCCGGGCGCAACAGCTTGTCGACCGACGCACGACCAAGCAGCACATCCGTCAGGCCAGCCTCACTGTTGAGATTGAGGTAACGCTCACAACTCGGACGGCGCAGGTCGGCATCGACAAGCACGACGCTCTGGCGCTCTAACTCGGCGAACGCCATCGCCAGATTCAGTGCCGTCACGGTCTTGCCTTCGCCGCGCACGGCCGACGTCACCACGAGCGTCTTAGGCTCTCCGTCAGGATTCAGCGCGACCAGACGATTGCGCAAGCCACGGACTTGCTCGGCGCGGAAACCAGCCGGCTCGTGGAATAGAACCAGGTATGGATTGATCGACTGGTCAACGACAACAACCATGTCGTCGGCGAACTCGGCGTTGACCTTCTCGTTGGCTTCTTTCTTTCGGCGGAACATGCTCAAGATGAAGCGGGCTTAGCCGCATCAACGGTTTTCGGATCTTCTGCGGAGCACACTTGCCCCAGACTTCAGAGGATGGCGGAAACGAGACGCCTCGGTAGGCATAGGTCTAGTTCGGGCATCTAACTACTGGTACCGGAATCCCCCGTAGCACGGGCGGGTTCGACATGGTCAGCACCAGCAGCTTTGCATTGTATAGCAATTTGGAATCGTAGGTGCTACGGACAAAGCCGCCCGGAAAATCCTCTGCCCGCAAATGCTCCGTCCGCATCGAGGGTGAAAGAGAGCACTCCGAGACGGATCTGGTAGCGGTGGATACGGCCGCTTCGGGCCAACTCAGCGGTCACTTCGCCAGCTCCGAGCGCCGGCCGTAGCTGCACCTCAATCAGGCCCTCGCTGCCAATGCGCTCCCCGACGACCCGTGCGGCGGTGACTGGCGCCATCAGTTCGCTCAGCATCAAAGCCACCACCAGGGCAAGATGCGGCTCTGCCTGCTGCAAAGGCGGCTCCGCTCGGTAGCTCTCGCCCGGCATGGTCGCCGTGATCGCATCGGGCCCGACGGTCAAGTCCAACACCTTGCCGCCGACATCCGGGAACAGCTGCGCGCGCATGGATTGCTGCTCGACGACGAACAACACATCGAACACGCCGGCGAGGTATGGCGACTCGATCTCGAGCAGGAACTGATCCGCTGGAATGCGTTCGCTCAGTTCCATCGCCCGCACCAATTGCTGCGTGGCAGGCGACGCCGACGCAAAGCCTTGGCATCCCGACATGACGACCGATGCGGCCAACAACAGCGCTGTGCTGTGACGAACCGCTTGCCTCTTCATGTGTCACTCGACTGGTTGGCTGCGCTTCTTGCCAGCAAAGGTGCGAGCACGAACAGGCAACTCAGCATGCAAGCGATCGAGCCGAAGGCGACGACACCGCCAAGCAATTGCAGGCCAGGACTCTCGGCCAGCAGCAGGGAAGAGAACCCGAGCACCGTGCCAATACTGGTGCGCACGATGCCGACCCCCGTAGCGCCGGTTGCGTTGCCCATGTCTGAGTGAGCCCCAATGGAGTGAGCTACAGTTGAGTCCCCCAGACGGGCAGGGACCAGAATCCGGTCGACCAGCGCCGCGTGTCGGAAATGGCCAACGAGATGCACACCTTCGTCGACCCCGATGCCGAGCACAAATGGCACGGCAACGAAGCTGATCATCGACAGCGGAATCGCTAGCAACTGCAGCAAGACCAGCGTGATCACCAAACCAATCGCGCTCGGCACCAACGCCAGCAAGCCGTAGCGCAACGAACGCAACCACCACGTCACCATCACGACCGCGAGCAACGCCGCAATCCAACACGCCCGCAACAAATCGCGCGACAGCAGGTCTTCCAGCGCCCGCAACATGCTCGGACCACCGTGCAAGACGACCGGTTGTTGACATCGTTCTTGCAGCCGCTGCTCGAAGGCTTCGAACGCTGCCAAACCGAGGCGATGCCGTGGCCAAACGGTCACGGCGTGATGCTTCACTCCGAGGTAGTCGACAACGACCGCCTGCGCCTCGGGCAGATCAGCGGCAAAGCGGCGCGAAAGATCCTCGAGGGCTGGCCGGAAGGCTTCCGGGTCCAGACCGACTAGATCGAGTTGCTGGGTTGTGCGAGCCACGAACCCTTGCATGCGTTCACGGCACAGAGCGACCGCTTGTCGGCCAGCCGCAGTCGCGGCCCGATCCAACCCGGTCCAGAACCGCACATCTTCGGCTGCCTGCGATTGCTGCAGTGCGCGCAGCAGTGGCGAGGCGTCTTGGGCGGCAGGCCATAAGGCCAGCACCGGCACCGTTGAGAAGCCAATTTGGGTTTCGATCGAGGTGCGCGCGGCCGCGACGGCGTCATCGGCGGGCCGGATCGATTCGGCCTCCGCGGACAACGGAATGCCCGACACCGCGAGCGAGCCAACGCCGACAATGGCGATCGCGATCATAGCCCACGCAACTGGGCGCGAGCGGCGGTGCAGCAGCCAGCGATCACTGCATGATGACAACAGACTGCGTTCGGGGTCGCGCCGATCGCCAGACCAACGCAGCAGAATCGGCAACGCAAAGATCGTCAACAACACGCTGCCAACCAAGCCGATCGCCAACAAGAAGCCGAACGATCGCAGCCCACCATCACTGCCAGCGCCAATCGCCAAAAACGTGACCGCGGTCGTCGCCATGTCGATCAACAGTTCCGGCACGGTCGTGCGCTGCACTTCCTGCACCGCATCGCGATGCGCCATGGTCAATCGCGCGCGGCGATATCGCGCCGCATAGTGGATGGCAAAGTCGACGCCAAGGCCACACAACACCGCCACCGCAGCTACCGCCACGGTAGGCAAGGCGCCAAAGCAGAAGCTGCCGAATGGAATCGCCCACGCAATCGACAGCATGGCCGGCAGCTGGACCAACATCGGCAAGCGCAAGCCGCGCATCACCCAAATCAGATACAGCGCGATCAGCACCACCGACCACGTGCTGGCGCGTTGAAAGTCGCCACGCAACCGCGCCTGATCAGCACGGGCGACGGCATAACCGCCAAAGATCTCCGCCGTAACGCCAACGCTCGCCAATTGCTCGTCGACGAAGGTGCACACCCCGGTCGAGAAATCGGCGTCGTAAGCATCGGTGCTACCCCGCAACTGGATGACCGCGCGGTCGCCACCTTGCAGCAACAGCAGATCCGTTCCGGTCGCGAAGCCAAGTTCGCTGAAGCGATCCTCCGACGACAGTACCCACCGCAATCCCAACGGGTCGCGCAAGGCCAGTTCGCGTGCAGCCACTGGATCATCGGCGAGATCCTCGACGAGATTCTGCACCGCTTGCGAGACACCGTCTTCGGACAGCGCCTGCCCGAGATCCGCAAGTTGCGTTTCGTCGAGCAGCCACAACGGTGCCTTGGCAAAGCGCGCTGCCCACTGCGAGAACAATTGTTCCCGCGTCGTCAAGACCTCGACGATGTCCGGCGACCTCGCGAGCCGCTCGGCCAGTTCGGGAACCACATCTTGCAGCTTGCGTGCTTCAGGCAAGCCATCGCCGTGCAACAACAACCAAAGGGTGCGCGACGGTCGCGAGCGATCGTCGAGTAACTGAGCGATGCGAACGTGCGGATGCTCGGACGGCAGCAACTGCGAGACATCGGGCTCGAATCGCACGTGTGGCCACGCGAAGAATGACAACGCAGTCACCAACAACACGACCGTGATCGTCGCGACCGGCAGGCGCAGCGGCACGGTCACAATGCGGTCGAACCAACCAGACGAACTCACGCTTCTGACTCCAAATCTGATTGCTTGACGAGTAACTCTTGCAGCGCTTCGCGCGACAGCTTGCCCCGACTCGTGCACGGCAATTCGTCGACCAATACAATCCGGCGCGGCACCTTCGCAGGTGGCAGCACGCGCGCACAGTGACGGCGAATCTGCTCTTCGTTGAGTCCCCTGCCGGCGACCACCGCGGCGCAAATGGCGCGGCCTTGTTCATCGCAAAACGGCACCACCCCAACGTCCACGACCTGCGGCAAGCTAGCGATCAGGTCTTCGACTTCGCGCGGATCCACCTTGTGTCCACCGACATCAAAGACCGTCCCGGCACGGCCGTGCAGCACCAGCTCGCCGGCAACAAACGCCCCCAGGTCTGGCGCGACAAAGCCGCCATCGTGAGGATTCTCAGGCGCCTCAGGTTCATTGCCGGCAGTAGACAACAACCGCCCCACAGCTTTGGACGCAATCCGCACGCGGCCGCCATCGGCAATCGTTACCGACACGCCGTCGATTGGTCGCCCCACAGAACCACGTTCGGCAGCTTGCCCCGTTTGGTCGTAACAGGCCCCACCACTCTCGGTCGATCCGTAAAAGGCATGCACTGGCAGGCCGAATCGCTCGCGGAACGACACCGCAACCTCCTCGGGCAATTTCGCACCGGCGGACATCACCAACCTCATGCTCGCCGGCAGCGTGAGCGACCCTTGCAGCAAGGCACGCAGCAATGCCGGCACGGCAGGCAGCACAGTCGGCTCGCCAACCCGCATGGCGCGCAACAAGCCAAGCGGGCCTGTGCCCGGCAATACCAACACCCGGCCTCGCGCCAACGCCGGCACCAACAAGTTGCCAACGCCGTAGCTAAACGACATCGGTACGGCAGCCAGCACCCGGTCGCCATCGCAGATGCCCATCGCCTGCTCAAGCGCCTGCGCGTCGGCCAACAACTCGACATCGCCAACGGCGATTGCCGTCGGTTCGCCAGTCGAGCCAGATGTCAGCTTGATGGCGCGATCCGTTCCGGCGATCGCGTCGCCACCACACGGGCGCAACGACAACTCAGGTTCGTCCACTAACACCGCCGTCGCACCTAGCTGAGCAGCGAGATCGAGACGCGGCGCACGAGGGTCGGCGGCATCCATCAGGATGACGGCATGCGACCGGCGAGCCATGGCCAAAAATGCCGCGAGGAACGTTGCGCCATCGCGTACCGACAACCCGATACGCCGGCCGACCGGAATGCCCTGCAACAGTTCCCCGATCGCCGCGGCGTGCTGATCTACCGATGCACGCGTCATGATGCCCGTGGCAGTCCAGGCGACCGGGGCAGCTGGGTCGGCTCTCAGGAACTCGCCAAAGGCATCAGCGACCGACAATGGCATGGGTTGCGTGCCACCCTACTGGCAGCGACGCATGCCGCAACGCCTGAGTCGCTTGATGCCGATGAGACGCGAGAACATTCGGTCATGATGGGCTACGGCAATCGCACAATCGCGTCGTTTCGATGCGGGCGATCTACGGCTAGACTCTGGCCGCCATGACCAAACAGGTATCCGTCGAACAGCTCAAAGTCATGCTGGTCGACAAGCTCAACTTGAAGTCGGTCTCAGCCGACCAAATCACTGACGACCATGCGCTGTTCGGACCTGACGGGCTCGGGCTCGACTCGGTAGACGCGCTCGAATTGGTCTTGGCCATTGAGAGTGAATACGGCATCCAGATCAACGATGAGGAAGTCGGCCGCGAAGCGTTCGCCTCGGTGCAGGTGCTATGTGCGTTCATCAATGCACGACTAGCCAGCAGTGACCCAAATACCGCCGGCGCGTGAGCACGTCCTTGCAAGATGACCCGGTCGTCGTCACCGGTATCGGCGCCGTCTCCAGCCTCGGGGCAAACACAGAGTCACTGTGGCAGGGTGTCACCAGCGGCACTCGTGGTATGGGCGAACTCGACTTGTTCGACACGACCTCACACCGCACCAAGCTCGCCGGCCAAGTCGACACGGACGCGTTACCACAGCAGTTCGCACACATGTCGCGCGCGGATCGCTTTGGCTGCACCGCGACCGACGCAGCCGTAGAAAACGTTCCCAAAGAACTGCTGCGGTCAGGACGCACCGGCGTCTTCTTCGGCAGCAGCACCGGCGCCTTGTTCGAGGGCGAACGATTCTTGACCGAGCTGCTCAAGGGTCAGGAAGGCGATCTGCATTCGATCGTTGGCCTACAAAACGATGGCCCCGGCAACGCGGTCGCCAAGCAATTTGGCTGCGGCGGCCCAGTCATCACCTACTCGACGGCCTGCACCTCAGCCAATGTCGCCATCGGAGCCGCACTGGATGCGCTGCAATCAGGCGAAGTCGACCTTGCGATCGCGGGCGGCGCCGACGAACTGTGCGAGATTACCTATGCCGGGTTTAACAGCCTGCGCGCCATTGACTCCAAACCGACCCGCCCGTTCCGCAAAGATCGCAAGGGTCTACTCATGGGAGAAGGCGCCGGAGTCTTACTGCTTGAGCGTCGCAGCCATGCCGTTGCGCGCGGCGCCACCGTGCTAGCCGAACTCGTCTCCGCCGGCCGTTCTTGTGACGCCAACCACGTATCGGCACCAGATCCAGAAGGACGCGGCGCGGCGACGGCGATTCGCCAAGCCCTGCAAGAAGGTGACCTGTCGCCGAACGACATCACGTTCATCAACGCGCACGGCACCGGCACGCCCCACAACGACGCCTCGGAGAGCAAGGCCATGCACGCCGTGTTTGGCGAGCGCGCCAGGGACCTACCGATCACGTCGACCAAGAGCATGGTCGGCCACTTGCTAGGCGCAGCTGGCGGCATCGAAGCCGTGCTAACGGTGCTGTCGATTCAACATCGCTTGCTGCCACAGACAGCCGGCGACGCACCGGCGGATCCTGACCTCGGACTGGATGTGGTGGTGCAGGAAGCCCGCCCCCTACCGGCGAACAACATTGCGATCTCGACCAACCTCGCCTTCGGTGGCAACAACGCCGTGATTGTGCTGCGCAGCCCTCGGCCATCTGCAACCGATGCACGGTCGGACGATGCTGCATCGAGACATCAGGCCTCGAACAATGGGGCCTCTAGCTGATGACGAACGACGCGAATAACCAAGTCGTCGTCACCGGTATCGGCTGCCTCGGATCGTTCGGACTAGGTGTCGAAGCTCTGCAACAAGCACTTGCGACCGGCGTCGCGACAACGACCGACGTCGACCAAACCTCCGGCTACCACCGCAGAGGATCGGCCACGCAAGTAGCCAAAACAGGCGATCTCGACCTGACGCCGTGGCTGTCCGAGGATGACGGTCGCCGCATGAGCCAGTTCTCGCAACATGCGGTGACGTGTGCACGCATGGCACTCGAGCACGCCAACCTCACCGAAATCCCTAGCGAACGCACCGCGGTCACGATCGCGACGGCGTTTGGGCCTGGCGCGTTTACCGAACGCCTGGCGCTGCAAGTGCTGCAGAAGGGCGGCAAGTTCGCGTCGCCGTTCTTGTTCACCGACTGCGTCGCCAATGCCGCCGCCGGCCAGATCGCGATCGCGACCGGAGCACGCGGCGCCAACCTGACGATCTGCCAACGCGAAGCAGGCCCGTTGCTCGCCATCGCCCAGGCTGCCAACGATCTGCGACGGGGCCGCGCCGACGTCTGCCTGGCCGGCTCGGTCGACGAACTGCAGCCACTGTCCCACGCAATCCTCGATCGCTTCCGGGCCGTCGCGCGACCGACTGCGCGCAACGGCACGATAGAAGAACTGCCGCGACCATTCGACGCGCATCGCAACGGCTACCTGGCCGGGGAAGGCGGCACGATGTTGGTGCTCGAACGCGAACAACACGCCACGGCACGTGGTGCCCGAATCCTTGGCCGCATCGGTGGCAGCGCCCGCGCATTCGACGCGACCGCACCGCGCACTGGCCACGGCAGCGGCAGCGAAGCCCTCGCGGCACGCCTGCAAGAACGGCTAGGCGCGCAACTGCGCACGATCGACACCGTAATCAGCGCCGCATCCGGGGCACGAAGAGCCGACGCGCTCGAAGCCGAAGTGCTGCGCTTAGCCCTGCCCGAACTGCCACAAGTGCTCACCCCCAAGTCGGTCACCGGCGAGTTCGGCGGTGGCACTCTCGGCGCCGCGATGCTCGCACTCATGGGCGCCGACTTCGGCAAGCCACAGGGCTGCACGCGACCCGACCCAAACATCGGCATCGACATCGCCGCTGGCCCCATCCGAGCCCAACACATCCTCTGCTCCGCTCACGCCGCTGGCGGCGTTAGCTCCTGGCTCACGCTATCTCAGCCATGACGCAACCTGACTACGACCTTGTCATTCTCGGCGGCGGCCTCGCCGGCGGCCTGCTCGCGCGCCAGATGCGCCTGACCCGTCCCGACCTAAAGGTGCTCTGCCTCGAACGCAAAACCGACACGGCCTACAAGGTTGGCGAAGCGACCGTCGAGTTGTTCTCGAACTACCTCGTTCGCAAGCTTGGCCTGACCACCTACCTCTACGAGAACCACCTGCCGAAGAACGGCCTGCGCTTCTTCTTCGACAACGAGCAGAAGAACGCACCAATCGAGAAGATGAGTGAACTCGGCAGCTTCGGCTTGCCGTTCCATCCGAGCTTCCAACTCGATCGCTCGAAGCTCGAACGCGAACTGCGCGACGGCAGCGCCAAACTTGGTGCCGACATCTTGGAAGGCTGCAAAGTCGAAGATGTTGAGTTTGGCGACCCTCATCACAAGGTCACGTTCCAAGAGCACAACACCTCGCGCAGCGTCACGACCACATGGGTCGTCGATGCCAGCGGCCGCGCTAGCCTGCTCGCCAAGAAGCTCGACCTGCGCATTCCCGAAAAGCAGCATCGCTGCTTGGCATCGTGGGCAAGGCTAGGCAACGTCGTCGACCTCGACGGCCACGACATCGACCCAGCTTGGCGCGCGCGCACGCGACACACTTCGCGGCGCTTGTCGACGGTGCACTTCATGCATCGTGGCTATTGGATTTGGCTGATTCCGCTGCGCGGTGGCGTCACCAGCGTCGGCATCGTCGGCGACACCCGTCACGTTGGCCGCGAACTGCTGACCCAAGACGGGCTGCGCGATTTCTTGCACAGCCAGCGCGCCTGCCGCGACCTGATCGGCGATGCCGAGTGGCTCGATTTCGGCGCGTATGGCCAACTGGCCTATGGCACCAAACAGTGGTCTGGCGACCGCTGGGCAGTGATTGGCGAAGCTGCCGCCTTCTCGGATCCGTTCTACAGCCCGGGCAGCGACTTCATCACGCTCGCCAACGACTACGTCACCGACCTGATCGGGCGCCAGCACGATGGCGAAGACACCACCGAACGGCAGAAGCTCTACAACAACTACCTAGAGTTCCGCTACCAGGCGAACCTGCCGCTCTACCGCGAGCAATACGACCTGTTCGGTAGCTACGAGTTGATGTCGATCAAATGGAACTTCGACATCGCCGCCTACTACGCCCTGTGGGTGAACTCGTATCTGATGGACAAGCACCTCGACATCGGCGACCTGCGCCACGAGTTGCGGCAGTCGACGTTCGTCGTCAAGGCACTCGAGCGCTTCCGGACGTTGTTTTTGGACTGCGAACGCAGGGTCACAGCCGACGGCGGCTACCACCGTCAAAACCTCGGCAGGATGGCCGAAGGTCTCGGCGACATCTCATTCGCGCACGACGTTGGCATGCTCGACAAGAAGCAAGCCGAACAGCACTCGCTGGACGCGTTTGCTAAGGCGCGCGGACGCTGCTTCGACTTGCTTGGCAAGACCGCAGGTAGTGCCGACAAGCTCGGTTTCGTCGACTACGTCAACGGCCGCGGGCTGAGCACGGCCGACTGATTCTCTGTCGGTTGCCTGCCCGCCGGGCACTCCCCCGCCGGTCTGTCGTGCACGGCCCTACCGGTGCAGCGCTGACACATATGGGCCCATAACCAGGCGTATATGGCGGCATCGACAGCACGCCTCCGGCCATCGTTGTGGGTATCCTGTAAGGCTGTGCTCGAGCAATTCCATGCAACGGTTGGCAACTGGTTCCGTAACCGCTTTGGCGAGCCTTCCCCCCCGCAGCAACACGGTTGGCCCCATATTCAGGCAGGCGCCCATACGCTGATCGCGGCCCCCACTGGATCCGGAAAAACCCTGACGGCGTTCCTGCATGCGCTCGACGACTTGCTGCGCCAAGGCGAGGCATTGGGCGACGAACTGCACGTGGTCTACATCTCGCCACTGCGAGCGCTCGCCAACGATGTGCAGAAGAACCTGCAGCAACCGCTTGCGGAATTGCGTGAACTCGACCCGACCTTGCCCGAAGTTCGCGTAGCCGTGCGTAGCGGCGACACGCCGGCAAAGGAACGCGCGGCGATGATGCGAAAGGCGCCGCACATTCTGGTGACGACGCCCGAATCGCTCTACATCCTGACAACGACGGTGCGCGGCCGCGCGATGCTAAAGTCGGCAAAGACCTTGATCGTCGATGAGATCCACGCACTGGCCGCTAGCAAGCGCGGCAGCCACTTCGCGTTGACCTGCGAGCGACTCGACGACCTCGTCAGCAAGAACGGCGGCAAGCTGCAACGCATTGGCCTGTCGGCCACACAACGCCCAATCGAAGACACGGCCGGACTGCTTGTTGGCGTTGGTCGTGACTGCAAGATCGTCAACATCGGCCACCGCCGCGAGCTCGACCTCGGCGTGGTGGTGCCGGGCGCGCCGCTCGACACAATCTGCAACGGCGAGATGTGGACGGACGTGTTCGCCAAGATGACGACGCTGATCGAGTCCCATCGAACGACGCTAGTATTCACCAACACCCGCAAGATGGCGGAGCGCGTCGCTGCGCGCCTCGCCGACGTGCTCGGCAAGGACAAGGTCACGAGCCACCACGGGTCGCTCGCCAAAGAGCGCCGACTCGATGCCGAACAACGACTCAAGCGTGGCGAGCTGCAAGCACTGGTTGCGACCAGTTCGCTCGAGCTGGGCATCGACGTTGGCGACGTCGACCTCGTCATCCAACTCGGACCGACACCGTCGATCGCGGCGTTGCTGCAGCGCGTTGGCCGCGCTGGTCACGCCCTCGGCAAGACTCCAAAGGGACGTCTGTTCCCATTAACGCGGGATGAGTTGGTCACATCGGCGGCGCTGATGCACGCCGTGCACACGGGCGACCTAGACCGCACCAAACAGCCGGACTGCCCGCTCGACATCCTCGCCCAACAGATTGTCGCAACCTGCTGCGACACGACCTGGAGCGAACAAGAACTGTTCGAGCTGGTGACGACTGCGTTCCCGTATCGAGGGCTCACTCGCGAGCGCTTCGACCGGGTCTTGGCGATGCACAGCGATGGCCGCACGGCACTGCTACACCGCGATTCCGTGCACCAAACCGTGCGTGGCACTCGCCGGGCTCGACTGACCGCAATCACCTGTGGCGGGGCGATTCCAGACGTTGCCGATTGGCAAGTCGTGATCGATGACGACGACACGTTGGTTGGCACAGTGAACGAAGACTTCGCGATCGAATCTTCGGTCGGCGATGTCTTCCAACTCGGAGCGACTAGCTGGCAAGTGCGCCGTGTCGGCTCCGGCAAATTGCGCGTGGTCGACGCCCACGGGGTGCCACCAAGCTTGCCGTTCTGGGTTGCCGAAGGTCCTTCACGTTCGGAAGAGTTGGCGCGCGCCGTCTCGACCGTGCGGCAACATGGCACCGACGCCGCATGGTTGCGCGAGCAGTGCCTGCTCGAAGACGACGCCGCCGAACAGATCGTCGAGTATCTCACCGAAGGCCTCGCCGCACTCGGCGCGATGCCGACGCACGACACGCTAGTGCTCGAACGGTTCTTCGATGAGACCGGCGGCCAGCAACTGATCCTGCACGGCCCGTTCGGCAACCGCATCAATCGCGCCTTCGGCCTGGCACTGCGCAAGCGCTTCTGTGTCGGCTTCGGGTTCGAACTGCAAGCGGCCGCGAACGACGAGGCGCTACTGATCTCGCTGGGCCCGATGCACAGTTTCCCGCTGAGCGACATTTGGGCCTTCTTACATCCCGACACGGTGCGCGACGTGCTGACGCAAGCGATGCTGCCGGCGCCGCTATTCCAAGCTCGATGGCGCTGGAACGTCTCACGCTCGCTGCTGGTCGAACGCTTCCGCAGCGGCAAGAGGGTGCCCGCCCCGCTGCTGCGATTCCGCGCCGATGATGCCCTGGCCAGCGCGTTCCCCGCCGCGCAGGCATGCCCCGAAACACTGTCCGGTGGCCCGATTGAAGTGCCATTCGATCATCCGATGGTCGCGCAAACGGTGCACGACAGCCTGCATGAGGCAATGGACTTCGATGGCCTGCATGCGTTGCTGACCCTGATTCAGGCAGGCAAGATCAAGTTGGTCGAATGCGACCGCAACGAACCCTCACCGTTCGCGGCCGGCATCCTGCACGCGATGCCCTATGCGTTCCTCGACGACGCACCGCTAGAAGAACGGCGCACGCGAGCAGTCGTGCAAGCCCAACGCGGTGCCCGCAGCCGCACGCACAACGAGTCGGACTCTGAGCTCGATCCGCAGGCACTCGAACTGGTGCGCCAGGAGTGCTGGCCCGAACCGCGCAACGCCGCCGAACTGCACGAAGCACTCGGCTGGATGGGCTGGCTCGAACCGAGCGAGATCGACGCGTCATGGCAGGAATGGCTAGACGAGTTGCAGTCCGACGGCCGCGCGCAACTTCAAGACGAACGGTGGTTCGCGGCGGAAGCGGATCGCGACCCGCGCAGCGCCTGGCGCGGGCGCCTCGACGCCGTGATTCCAATCTGGCGAGACGAGCTGCAAGGCGAAGACGACACGCACTTGCTGGCGCTGCAGGCAGAGGGCGTTGCGATGCTCGCCCGATGCCAAGGACGAGAACTGTGGGGTCACCGTCGCCTCCTGGCGCGCACTCGCCGAGCGATGGTCGAACGACTGCGCCAAGCGGTGCGCCCTGTCAGCAAGGTCGACTTCGAACGGTTCTTGTTGAGCTGGCAGCGCACCGGCGAGTTGCTGCGCCGCACCGGACCGGCCGGCCTCTCCGACACACTAGGCCAACTCGCCGGCCTCGCGTGCAGCGCCGATCACTGGGAAGCACAGGTGCTGCCGCGCCACCTCGATCGCCCCCATCGCGAATGGCTCGACCAGATCACGTTGTCTGGTGAGTTCGTCTGGCTACGCCTGTGGGGACCATGGCGGGGCCCGCTCAGCAAACTGCCGCTATCGTTCGTGCCCCGCAAGGATCTGCACTTGTGGTTGCAACTGCCGCTCCACCGCGCGCAACCCGAAGACCTCAGCGGCACCGCGCTTTCCCTCTACGAAGTGCTGCAGAAGCACGGCGCGTTGTTCCCAACCGACCTGCAGTCGCACTGTTCGCTGCTGCCGAGCCACTTCGAAGAAGCCCTGGCAGAGCTGGTGGGCCTTGGCCTAATCAGTTGCGATTCGTTCGCTGCGATGAGGCAGTTGGCGATCGCCCCCAGCAAGCGTCGCTTCCCGTTGTTCGCCGTTGGCCGCTGGAGCCTGTTGCCATTGCCGGCAGCGGCGACGCGTGCCGGTGATGATGCCATCGAGATGATCGCCAATTCGTTGCTTAGCCGCTTCGGCCTGATCAGCACCGCCCTACTGCAAGAACACAAGGTGCCGGTGCCATGGCGACTACTACTGCGCACCCTGCGCGCCATGGAGCTACGTGGCGAAGTTCGCGGTGGCCGCTTCGTCAGCGGCTGGGCAGGCGAGCAATATGCACTGCC
>JBNMNW010000123.1:0-15960 GCA_051278165.1 Planctomycetota bacterium
CACCCAACAACGTCGCACAACTGAGTCAGCTGGACTTGCTTGGCGAAGGCGACCAGAGCCATCTGTTCCCGGCAGGCATCAAGGACGGCGAAGGCCAACAACTCGATCTGCGCGACAAGAACTCATGGCGCATGGAGCTCGACGAAGTTCCGACGGTCGAACTGCTGGAGGTGCAACTGGTCAACTCGATCGCGCCGTTCGTGCTCAACAGCAAGCTGAAGCCGTTGATGCTCGCAGTCGAATCGCGCGACAAGCACATCGTCAACGTGTCGGCGATGGAAGGCCAGTTCAACCGCGCGCTGAAGACCACCCGCCATCCGCACACCAACATGGCCAAGGCCGCGCTCAACATGATGACGCGCACGTCGGCCGCCGACTACGTCAAGGACGGCATCCACATGAACAGCGTGGATACCGGCTGGGTCACCGATGAGGACCACTTCGAGAAGGCGGTTGAGAAGGAAGAGCAGCAGCGGTTTGCGCCGCCGCTCGACCCGATCGACGGTGCGGCGCGTTGCGTCGATCCGATCTTCGTTGGCTTCAACACCGGCCATCACTGCTGGGGCCAGTTCTTGAAGGACTACGCGCCGACGCCTTGGTAGAAGGCTGCGGAACTTCTATCCATGACCGACAACGCCTACCGCCTGCTCGATGACGTGCGCGTCGTATTGCTGCGCCCGCGCTGGGCTCGCAATCTCGGTTCGGTAGCGCGCGCGATGAAGAACTTCGGCTTGCACAAGCTGACGATCGTCGACTCGCAGATTGGCTCATGGAACGACGCCTACCAGATGGCCGTGCAGGCGAACGACATTCTCCACGACTCGACCACCACCGACCTGACGCAGGCGCTGTCGGAATCAAACTGGGTCGTCGGCACCAGCAACGAACCGCCGCCGGGCGCGCGCGTGATGACGCCGCGCGAAGTCGCCGAATTGGCACTCGAACGCGGTGCGCCGACGCTGTTGTTCGGCGGCGAAATCAACGGCCTCGACCCCGCCGAACTACTGCGCTGCCAGGTGGTCTCGGTCGTGCCAACCGCCAGTGCGCAGAGTTCTCTCAACCTGTCGCAAGCCGTCGGCATCTACGGGGCGGCGCTATATGACGCCTGCGACCAACGCGCCAAAGCCGCGTCGCCGCCGAGCAAGGAAGAGCTTGCAGGCGCGCCGTTGGCAACCACTGAGATGCTGCAGCGCGTCGAGATCTCGTTGCGACGCCTGCTAGAGAACTCTGATTGGATCAAAGCCAACCGGCCAAAGAACTCAATTGCCGCCCTGATGCAACCGCTCTACCGCGCCGACCTGACCGAGAAGGAAGTGCACGCGTGGCTCGTCGCGCTCGGCAAAGCGCTGCCGCGTTAGCCGCAGCCGCGATGGCCAAGGCGATGGCAGCCGCCCCTAATCGGCGGGTAGGCGACGACCGTTGCCCAGCTCGCAGACAAGCTCATAGCGTTCCGAACCAGGCACCGCCTTGATGCGGTATTCCAGCTGCAGCGCGGCACCTCGCGTGGCGATCGGCCCGGAGACCGCGCGAATCTGCCATGGCCGGCCGCGCCTGGTCGAACGGGCGCCGCCTGGCTGGCTGCCATTGTGTTGCTGCAAGCGACGCTCGACATCGATGGTGATGCCAACATACGTCGCCGTGATCGCCTGCGAAGCGAGCACGTAGACGAACCATTCCGGGTCGCCTTCTGCGTCACCTGCTGGCACCACCGGCTTCGCGTCGGTCATTGCGGGATCGCCACGACTGCAATACGAGCCGGGCGGTCGCGGCCTTCACTGCCGATCAGCAAACGGCCATCCGGCAACAGAGCCATCGCCTCTGGCTGCGGCAACAGGTCCATGTCGAGTTCCTGGGTCGCAACAACGCTGCCTTCACGATCGAGACGCAACAACAGCTGGTCCTTCGGCGAAAGCATCAGCAAATCGCCGCCTGGCAGCGCCAACAGCTCACTGCCATACAAACGCAACTCGACCTTACGCTTGCCCTTTTTCGTGGTGCGACGCGGCCCAGGCAAGTCACGCTTCTCGATCTGATTCTCGATCTCTTCGACCTTCAACGTCAAGACCGGCTGCTGCAACCCGGTGCGAAGCAGCACGTGAAACGCGAGGATGCGGCGACGCGCTTTCTCACGACGCTTGCCGTCAACTGGGCCTTTTGGCAGCACCAACAGGTGTTCGCCCTTGGCATCGAGACAGAGACCTTCGAACTCGCCATCGAACGGCAACTTGTAGGTGTGCTTGACGGTCAGCTGCTCGGCTTGCCAATCCAGCTGCAGCAAGGTGCCGTCGCTGCGCAGCACCCAAAGCGCACCTTCGGCGGCGGCAATGCCTTCGTAGTCACCGTCCTTACCGAACGGCACGCGACGAATCGGCTTCTTGCCTTGCAGATCGACCAGGAACACGACGCCCGACTCATCCTGGACACAGGCAAGGGTGTGCTCGTCGAGCGCTACCATGCCAGAGAGTTCCGACAGCGAAGGCGGCAGACTGATCGTGCCGTCCGACAAGTCGTCTGAATCGCTACACGCAGTCGGCAGCAACAGCATGGCGAGCAACGCCACGGCCAGGAGTGCAGGCGGTAGCCAGACCTTGCGGCTCGTCACGGGGGCTTCGCTGGGAGGAACGGACATCGACGTGGGCAGCGTATCACCGGCGCCTGTTGATGTCCGCCTCGACGCTGCCAGCCAAGCGATGCGATCAGCGCGGAATCACATCGACGACGGTGTTTGCCGTGATGGTGCCACGCCAATTCTGACCGGCAACAGCAACACCGTTCACTGTCAGCCCGAAGCCATCCCGAGCCGTAACCGCCATCTCTTGACCAGTGAAGTAGTGGCCGAGCCAATCGCTCCGATACTCGTAACCATCGATCCTCACAGATGTGGCAGTGGCTACCCGGACCGTGCACGAATGCACCGGCCCAACGGCATATACCGCGTTCAGTTCTTCGCGCAGGATCTTGGGACGCGCCACCATGAAGGCGGCGATCGAGTCGAGGTCTCCCTGAGGCTTCACGTCGCCCGGAGAGCACTGGCGGGCAATGCCGCGATACTTCTCAATCAACGATTCTAGCCACTTCGGCGTCAACTCGTGGTTGAGCGCGCGAGTAACCCGGGCCAGCAAACGTGCCCGAAACTCACCTTCGACTGCCATGTATTGCGTGAATATGGCCGTGCGGATGTCGCCCCAATTGTGGTCCAGGTGGGCAACGATATTGCGGTCTTTGATCACCTGACCGCTCACCCGCTCGGGCCACGGCCCGAAGGACCAATCCAAGTCCCACACGAGCCAATGCCATCGCTGGTCGCGCGAATCGCAGAAGGCCACGCCTTGTCGGCAGTCGTATGGCGCACAAAACAGAACACCCGCCAACCAGGTGATCACGTCGTCGACATCAACAAGTCGATCCAACTCGCTGAGTGCGGGGGCGAAATCTCTCAAGCGCACAAGCAACCGGGCTTGCAGCGCATGGTGCCCCCCTTGTTCGTCGACGCGAACGAAGTGCTCGTGCCCCAGCTTGGCCTCGATATGGCTAGCGCTGAGATGCTCGCTAAGGAAGAACGTGCGGAGCAACAACTCTCCGTTGATCATGACGCGCACCGGCCTCGTTTTCGGCACGTCACAACCCAGCAGGGCCATCAATTCGTAGCTGATTGGATTACAAAACCGCAATCGGCGCTGATCGCTATGAACCACAAGGGAGTCGCCAACCGCGCCTGGCAGCAAGTCGCCACTGGCAACCGTCGCCCCGTATTCCGCCACCAAGTAGATGCGCAGGCTTTTCACGTCTCCCCTGCGACTTGCACCGCCGTGAACCCGCAAGCCAACGGTGCTTTCAGCGACGGGCTGGCCGCCAGAGAACAGAGTGATGCACGCTCCTCGCTGCCAATTCGTCCCCCGCTTTTGGCTGTTATCGAAGATGCCGTTCTCGCCACGCCAGTCTCGCGGGTCGATGACAATCGAGAGCAGGTCGAAGGTTGGCCCCTCGCCCGGCAGACACAGACCATGCTCCGTGCTCGGGAACGAAGCCCGATCCTCACCACCCGCTCTTGAGTAGCTCAGCAGCCCTGCAGCGTCTCGTGGGTTGTCGCCGAACACGCGCGGATCGATTGTCACACCCATCTGGCCAAGCTCCAGCGCCGCGCGCAGCACACGACCACTGCCCAGTTGGCCGCGAGCAAGCGCCTGTTCGGTGAGGGTTTGGTGCCCAGAGATCTGCCACAAGATGGCGAACGCGACTAGCCCAATAGACAGCGCCAGCAACGCCGTAGCCTTGGCAACTCGCAAGTCAGAAGGCTGAGAAGCAGGCGTCACGGGATCACAGAGCAATGGAACGCTGCAGGAACAAACTGACCTCGCCCTTCTGTAGCAGCTTGCGGGTTTGCTTCTGAAGCTCCGCTAACTGCGAGGCGCTGCCGCCGTAGAGACTCAGCGTCGCCGTGCACATGCCGGCACACTCAGTGATCGCATCGAGCGTGGCACCACGACTCTGCTTGACGACCAACGACCGCAACTGCGGCAGGACCTCATCAAACTCTTCGGCCGAGGCGGTAACGACCAACGACGCAATCGCGGTTCGCCGGCCGAAGCACCAAGGCATGTATCGCATGCTGACCATCACGGAGAACGAGAGGCCAAGGATCATCACCAGCAACAAGAAGTTGAGGGTCGCACAGCAGATCGCGCTCGCGATCAACAGCATCAAGAAGCCAATCTCCTCGGGCTCTTTGATCGGCGTCCTGAAGCGCACGATGCTCAGCGCACCGAGCAATCCAAGCGACAGCGGCAACGAGAACTGCAGGCAAATGAACACCCCAGTGATCGCTGTGCCCAACGCCGGGAACGCGCGATGGATGTCGGAGCCCGTCGATCGCCGCTCGAAGAACAGGGAGTAGAACAGCGAGAGCACAACCGAAGCGGTACAGCTGATCCCTAGCACGACGAGCAACGGCAGCCAATCGCTTGCCTGGAGATCCTCGAGGCGCAGGTTGCCGAGTCCGCGGAAGACACTATCGAGCCAATCGAACATGGTTGGTTGTGAGGTCGCAGCGCCTACAGAAGGTCGTTCCAAAGGCCGTATTTGGAGAATGCCTGACGACGCGCCCCCATCGCCGGCACAAACCGCAGAGATGCCGGCAATTGCCGAGTGCTGCCCTTGGCTTCAAATACCAGCCAGGGCGCCGTGCGTCCGGCCATCGCCTGCATGCGCGAGAATCGCGGATGCACAGCAACGGCCCGAATGTCGTAATCGAGGGCAATGCGCAACTCGTGTGTCGGCTCCACGAAGCGGTGCCGTCGGTAGGTGATATGCAGCGTCGGCTGCAGCAAGCCTGCGGGTAGCTCCGCACCCTGCTCACGCAACAGATAGGGCAACGTCATCCAAGCAGGATGATGCAGCGGCAAGTCGCGGCGGAATGCATCCGCCCGCACCCGCAGCTTGTCGCGCCTCGGTCCAAACTTGCGTTTGCACTCTAGGAACGCGGGCCCAGTCGGACGCGCATCTGGCGAGTCTGCTCCATACCATCGCAGCCGAACCTTGGTCTTGTAGAAGTCGCCGTTGTCGACTTCCGCAAACGCATCGCTAGCTGGCGTATCGAAGTACACGCTGTGCACTTGGTTGATGGGATGCTCGCCATCCGGCGCAAAGCTCTTGCCCAACCGCTCCAATAAGAGCGGCGCAATGCGGTTCGAACCGACGTATTTACTCTCGAATGACATCCTGGGCATACGATCTGCCGTTCAGGCAATCGTCTATCCAGAACACTACCCCCCGAGCCGCGCAATCGTTCCCATCTTATAGAGCGGGATCACTGCAACACTCGGTTCGACCAGCCGCCGCCGAGGCTTCTTGCAACTACTGCAGGATGACCTCGAGACCGTCTGACATCACCAGTCCAAACACCGGGTCAAAGATGACGGCCTGGGCCAAAAAGCTCAGTCCTTGCAGCCCCACGGGAACAGCAACCGAAACCGCATTGCCGCCGTAGGGTGGCGTTGGCGGCAATGCGCCAAGACTGCCGAACGCCAACACCAGTGACAGCTGGGGGTCGACCCACAATGGCGGCAAGTACGCCGAAGCGCCCGACAAGGTCACGAACGGCTGCACGACAATGCCGAATTGGTTGCCGACAACAGTGCTCGCGGGGTCAACGGCCAACGTCACGACATCACTGGCGTTAGCCAACGCGACGAACTCGCCCGGGCCAAACGACAGCGACCCAGACGACAACTGGCCCGAAACCGCGGATGCGAGCCGCACGTAGGACCCGCCATCACCTGGATACGGGCGCGTCTGGATCGACCACAGCGCATCGTTGCCCGAGCCAGGGTGCATCACCGTCAAGATCATGCGGTAGGGGTCGTTGGGATCGAAGCTCAGCCCCGATGGTTCCGAGCCGGCGACGCCACACGACAACAAGCGCCCGACCGCCTCGGCCACCCCATCGCCGTCCGCATCGACAACCTTGAAAACGTCGCCCGGGAGGTAGTCCTCAACGACGTAGACCGAACCAAAAGCATCCATGGCCAAGTTGTCGGGCCATGAGAAGTCGGCTGCAACCGCGAGCCCTGTCGCCAGATCCTGCGTGGTGCGATCGACGAGATGGCGCACCACCGCCGACGTTGCGGTGAGCAACTCCACCGACAACACCGCGTGCTCCGCACTGATCGCCACAAACAGGCACTGGTTGCCATTGGCGAGCACGCCCATCGTTACGTCCTCCGGCTTGCCGTAGGGCGTCGCCAAGACTTCATCAGCTGCAGCACTGCCACCGCTGACAGTCACATAGGCGAACGGATCCGCAACGGTCAGGGCATTGCCGACAGCGTCGGTCAACGGCACCCACGTCGCCGCGCCAAGCCGGGTCGTCTGGGCATTGCTAGCTGAGTTCCAAACTTGGTCGGCGTTAGCATTCGCATCCGCCGCATACGCGTCGACACTCAGCACGAACGACTGTCCCGCGGACAAGTCGCCGGGCGTGACCGGAACGAACTTGTAGATGGATCCCGACGACGACTCGTCAATGAAATACAGCGTGCCTTCGCTATCGAAGCGAAGGCCCTCGTGCCGCACCGACGGGATGCGTGAGTGCCAATGCGTTTGGAAGGGGCCGGATGAGTATGGGTTCATCACCTCGAACACGCGGCCGCCGTGCTCTTCCTCCGCGGTGAGGATGGATCCCCACGTTGTCAACGTAGCAGGATCAAGCCGCGCGAAGTTGTCGTTGGTAGGGCTCCAGTTCGCTGGATCGCTCGTGCGCCCGAGCCCGTTGCCGGCCAGCAGCACCGTGGCATTGCCGGTCACCGTGTCCAAGCGAAACAGGCCTCCCGGATCATTCTCGCTAGGCACAAATACGAAGCGACTATTGGCCCCCATCGCAACCATGTCCCAAACGTTGAGATGGCTCGGCAGCCCCTGACTAACCATGAGCCCCCAGCGATCCGCGATCTTGGTCTGCACGCAACGCGCCGGCAGCAGAAACGGTGCAGTGCCCTCGGTAGCCGTGGTGTCGCCGGCACTGACAGGCAGTGGATACGCATATTGCGCAACCGCCGCGCGAGACCAGCCAACGCCGATCAAAGCGGTAGCAAACGTGCAGGCGGCAAGCCGCGATAACGGGTCAAGAATCGGACGAGTCATTCGGCGCATGGCGAGACTAAGACTGGACGTTCGCACTACGCTGACAAGACAAGTGCGGGTCCGTAATCTGAAGATTCTAGCCAACTGACGGGCTGTGATGACCGCATGAGCAAAACGTCATCAAGGCTCGATCAACCGCGATTCTGACCGAACGGCAAGTAACACAGCTTCGCCTTGCCACCATCCGTTGGTCAAACTACGAAGCCACTTCGCCACAGGATCGCCGCAGTCTTCGCCCCCATCCGCATGACCAAGCCCCAGACCAAGACCAAGCAACTCATCGCATCCCTGACCGCCATGTTCGTGTTGGCAGTGCTCCCGACCTCATGCGCCAACCCGCCAGCCACCGAGCAAACGAACGAACCAGTCGCCGAGCGTTCGCACGAAGCAACTGCGCCACTGCCGACCAAGGTGCAGCTTGGCTGGCAACGCGCCGAGCTCGGCGTGCTCATCTCCTATGACCTGCACACGTTTGGTGATGGCCGCTACAATCAGCGCTTGGCACGGATCACGCCGATCAAGAACATCGACCGCTTCGCACCAGCACAGCTCGATACCGATCAATGGATCCGCGCCGTCAAGGCTGCCGGCGCTCGCTTCGCCATTCTGACGGCGTCGCATGAGTCGGGGTTTCGGCTATGGCAAAGCCAAGCGAATCCCTACAGCCTGCGCAGCGTCAAATGGGGTGATGGCAAGCGCGATCTAGTCGGCGAGTTCCACGCATCATGTCGCAAGTATGGCATCGAACCAGGCATCTACCTCGGCACTCGCTGGAACGCGCAGCTTGGCGTCTTCGACTTCAAGGTCACCGAACGCAGCACCATCACGCAACCGCAATACAACGCGTTGATCGAACGAGAGGTCAAGGAGATCTGCACCCAGTACGGTGACTGGTTTGAGTTTTGGTTCGACGGCGGCGCGCACGGCCCCGAACAAGGCGGCCCCAACGTGCTGGCGCTCGTCACCAACCACCAACCGAACGCGGTCTTCTACCACAACCTGCAGCGTGCCGATGCTCGCTGGGGCGGCTCGGAATCGGGCACCGTCTCCTACCCGTGCTGGTCAACGTTTCCCTATCCGGTCACTGGTGCTGGCGAGAGTGCCCGGCCTGACATCGCGGCCAACAAGTTCGCCCTGCTCAAGAGCGGCGACCCCAACGGCAGCTACTGGCTGCCGGCGATGTCCGATGCGCCGTTGCGCGGCCACGGCGGCCACGAGTGGTTTTGGGAACCGGGCGACGAACGACTACTGCAGCCGTTGCCCAAGCTGGTCGACATGTATTGCCGTTCGGTCGGTCACAACTCGACGCTCATCCTCGGCCTGACGCCGGACACTCGCGGCCGGATGCCAGACGCGGACGTCGCCCGACTCACGGAGTTCGGCGCAACCATCGAACGCATGTTTGGTCAGCCGCTGGCTGCCACTGCCACCACGACCGTGGGCAACGTCATTCTGTTGCCATTTGACCAAGCGGTCGAGTTTGACCTGATCGTCCTGCAAGAGGACATCGAACTCGGCGAGCGCGTTCGCAAGTATGAACTGCAGGTCCACGATGGCGACTGGCGCACGATCGCTACCGGCAGCTGCATCGGTCACAAGCGCATCCACCGACTGAGCGAGAGCCAGCGCGGGGACGCCGTGCGCCTGCGCGTGCTGGAATCACACGCTCCGCCGCACATTCAGCACCTGTCGGTGCATCGCCAACCGCAGTAGAAATCGCCGCCCGGCCGGGGCGGAATGATGCGCAGTAAGGATTACGGCAAATCAGCCCCCGAAAACTTCGCAACCATCGAAGCGATCTAGTCGCAGTTCGAAGGCTTTGTTCTGACGCTCCGCGGGCGCTGGCAGATCAACCGCGCCTGCCACCTTGGCTGCGGCTCTCGGCAACGAAGGTTTGTGCTTTCCGCCGACCTGCACCGCTCGCTAGGATCGGGCGGTCCGAACTGGTCAGAGTTTGGGCCCCTGCACCTGTGATCAAACGAATTGGCGGAAGACGAATTGGGGGCGGCAAGGACTTGCGAATCAGCAAGAACCCTAGCCAGCCTGTAAGCAACATTTGCTTAGCGCCCGCACTCTCCCAGCGGCTGATCTCGCCGGAGAACGTACCCACCGAAGCAACCGCAAACCGAAGCCACTCATGACCACGCCCGGGCAGCAAGACTTGTTCGCCAACGAAAAGAGCGACGAAACGATGGCAGACTCCAACGAAAAGAAGGGCGCTGAGACTATGGATACCGAGATCAAGGCCGCTGTGCCTACGGGTGCTGTGCCTACGGGTGCTGTGCCTACCGGCGCTGGGCCTACGGGCGGAGAGCTTACGAGCGCAGAGCCCAAGGCCATCGCGACCAAGGCCCCCAAGAAGCGCGCGGCGGTCAACGCCGAGACGATGGCGAAGAAGCAGCGGGAGATCTCGGTCAGCGAGTTCTTCACCAAGAATCGCCACCTACTCGGCTTCGACAGTCCTCGCAAGGCGCTGCTGACTGCGGTCAAGGAAGCGGTCGACAACAGCCTCGATGCGTGCGAAGAAGCGCGCATCCTGCCGGACCTCAAGGTCACCATTGAGCGCATCGGTGACAACGAGAAGCAGTTCAAGATGATCGTCGAGGACAACGGTCCTGGCATCGTCAAGGCGCAGGTGCCGCACGTGTTTGGCCGCTTGCTCTACGGCAGTAAGTTCCACCGCTTGCGCCAGTCGCGCGGCCAGCAAGGCATCGGCATCAGTGCGGCCGGCATGTATGGCCAGCTGACCACCGGCGAGCCCGTTAAGGTGCGCAGCAAGGCCGGCCGCCGCGCGATGCCGATCGAATACTCGATTCGCATCGACACGGCGAAGAACCGCCCCGAAGCGACCGACAAGCAGATCGAGTGGCCAGACAAGAAGAGCGGCACCGAGGTCACCATTGCGATGGAAGGCGAATACCGCCGCGGCCAACGCAGCATCCAAGAGTTCTTGAAGCTGATGGCGGTGTCCAACCCGCACGTCAACCTGACGTTCACCGAGCCAGATGGCTCGGTGACGGAATACGTTCGCAACACCAGCGAACAACCGAAAGAAGTCGAGGAGATCAAGCCGCACCCGCATGGTGTCGAGCTCGGCATCCTGCTGAAGATGATCCAAGAGAGCGAGAACCGCACCGTCTGCGCGTTCTTGCAACAAGACTTCTCGCGCGTCAGCCTCAGCGTCGCCCAGGAGATCTGCGAGAAGGCCAAAATCAACCCGAGCAGCAACCCGCGCCAGCTCAACAACAAGACCATCCAGAAGCTCAAGGACGCGATCGAGATCACCAAGATCAAGGCACCGCCGCTGACGTGCATTGCACCAATTGGTGAGGACCTGATCATCGCCGGCCTCAAGAAGGAGGTCGAAGCGGACTTCTTCATCGCCGCCTCGCGCAAGCCAGTCGTCTACCGAGGCCGCCCATTCGCGGTCGAAGTCGGCATCGCCTATGGCCGCCCCGGCGACACGTTGGAGATGACCGAAAGCGGCAAGATCATCGAGCGCTCGATCAAGAAGAACGAAGAGTTGCTGATGGGCAATGCCGACCAACCGGTTCGCATGATCCGCTTCGCCAACCGCGTGCCGCTGGTCTTCCAACAGTCGGCGTGCGCGATCACCAAGGCCGTGATCAACACCAACTGGAAGAACTACGGCCTGCAGCAGCCACGCGGCGCGCTGCCCATCGGACCGATGGTCGTGTTCGTGCACATCGCGTCGGTTTGGGTTCCGTTCACGAGCGAGTCGAAGGAAGCCATCGCTGGCTACGACGAGATCATGGAAGAACTCAAGCGCGCGTTGATGGAGTGTGGGCGCAAGCTCGGCACCCACGTGCGCAAGGGCAAGAAGCTCGCCAACGAGTTCAAGAAGCGCAACTACATCACGATGTACATCCCGACCGTGGTTGAGGCGCTGAGGGAGATTCTTGATCTCGACGACAAGGAAGTGGACGCAACGTCCAACAACTTGACGGAACTACTTGAGCGCAGCCGCAAGCTCTAGCAGTCAGTTCTCTAGCAGTCAGTTCTCTAGCAGTCAGTTCTCTAGCAGTCAGTGGCGAAGCTAGGCGGCAGATGGATGCATCACGCCGCTATCGCCAAACGGCACTGCGACGGCACTACTGCGATGCCACTACTTCGGCGCAACGGCAATCAACTTCGTTCGCGTCCGGAAGAACAGCATGCCGGCCGAAACTGCCGGCGCCGCCATGCACGTTTCCCCGAGTTCGTTGACGGCCAGCAGCTCGTATTCCTTACCAGCCTTCACGACGTGCACATCGCCCTCTTCGCTTGGGTAGTAGAGCTTGCCGTCCGCCGCGATCCCCGACGCCGAGTAGCCAACGCCCGCGGGCATGCGTTGAATGAAGTGCTTCTCGCCGGTTTTGGCATCCCAACAGCTGATCACGCCGTTGTCGCGGCAAACGTAGAGTTCGTCACCATAGACGAACGGTGACTGCAAGTAGGCGCCGTAACGGCGATCGGCCCAGACCAGGTTTTTGCCGTCGGGCTTGATCGTCATTTCGCCTGCCGCGTTTTCCGAAACGGCAAGGATGCGTGCCGGCCCGCCATGCGCCGTCGTCAAGAACACGAGACCATGCGCAACGACCGGCGTCGGCACCGGGATGTCGCCAGTGCCCTCGAGCTTCCATAGCTCCTTGCCAGTATCGAGGTCGTAGCCGCCCATGTGCTTCCAACCGTTCAGGATCAACTGGCGGCGCTGGTCGGTCACGTGCACCGTCGGGGTGCACCAAGTCGGCTTTTCTGCGCGCGCTGTGCGCCACACCTGCTCGCCCGTCTTGACGTCGAACGCAGCGACAAAGCTGTCCTTCTGCACATCGCACTGGACGTAGACACGCCCATCGTAGATCACCGGCGAACTCGCCCACCCCCACTGCGCACTGGGGTCGCGGAAGAAGCCGGAGTCGACCACGCCAAAGTCCTTCTTCCACAAGAACTCGCCATCGACGGTGTAGACGTGCAGGCCTTCACTACCGTGGAACGCCGCAACGTGCACGCCGTCAGTCGCCGGAGTGGACGCTGCATGCGAGCCCTTTGGATGTCGCTTGATCGCCGGCACGCCGTGGAACGCGACCTTCGACCACAGCACCTTGCCGTCACTCTTGTTCAAGCACAGCAAGCGCAACTCGTGCTTCGAGTCGTCCTCGACCGAACCAATGTCGCCATAGAGGCCGACCTTCAGCTCGGCTTTACCACCACCGTCCTTTACCGCTGTGTTGACGAACACGCGTTCGCCCCAAACAACCACCGACGAGTGTGACAGTCCCGGAATCGGTGTTTGCCAAGCGATGTTCTCACCTGTCTCGACGTTCCATTCGGTGGCGGTCGCAAAGCCGTCGGCATAGCCCCGACCGAAGCGGCCGTGATACGACGGCCAACTAGTCGCCAACGCGTCTTGCGCGGCGGCGGCCGGCCCAGTGGCAGACGGCACGGTGGCAGACGGCACGGTGGCGGCCGCCACAGGCTTAGACGGGACTTCTTGCGGAGCAGCTGGCAGCGCAAGGCTGACCAACAACGGAATCACGAACGAAGTGCAGACCATGGCACGAGCGTAGCCAGCAATCGGGGTCGAAGGCCCCAACGTCCTGGAAACAGCACGCATTCGGGAAACGGTCCCTAATCGAGCACCAACCACGGCAGTCCACCGAGCACAATCGCCCCGACCTGGGCGACAGCAAACATCGGCGCCAGCGGCCCCAAAGCGGCATCGTTAGCGACTGAGATCGGCACCGAAATCGGCAGTGCCACAACCGCTACGGGAACTCCGACCACGCCCATCACAAACGCGCCAACGTTCGCCGGAACGGACACGAGCGGCTGCTCATGGTCCACAAGCTCTTCGATCGGGTCATAGAATCCCTGGCAACCGGCCAACGCCATCGCCATCGCCGCTGCTCCAACAGTCTTTGTCATTCCATTCATCACACGCCTTCTGTGTGTCTATGGTTTTCGAACAGTTGAAGAGTAGGCTCGTCGCAAGTTCTGTTGTCGCCGTTCCTCCTAACGGAATCGATCACTCCCGCTTTACGATGTTGGCCTGCCATGCGCGATGACGCCCAGTTCGACAGTGACGGCCGACTCACCTCCAAGCACTACGGAGATGTGTATTTTTCCGGCGACGGGGTGCACGAGACCGAGCACGTCTTTGTCGCCGGCAACGAGTTGCCACAACGATTCGCGCAGACCCGCGGCACGTTTGTGGTCGGCGAAACGGGCTTTGGCACCGGCCTCAACTTCTTGGTGACGGCCGAGTGCTTCGCGCGCCATGCGAACGAGTCTGCTCGGTTGGTATTCATCACCACTGAGCAACACCCATTGACCGGGGACGTCATGGCGGCTGCGCACACGCAACTACCGGAGCACCTGCAAACGCTCGCGGCCGAACTTCGCGGCGCACTCACTAATGGCCAAAGCAGCTCGTCGCAACGCGTCGCACTAGCCGACGGTCGCATCGTGCTACACGTGCTACTCGGCGATGCCACCGAATCACTACAAACGCACGCATTCGCGGCCGATGCGTGGTTCCTTGACGGCTTCGCTCCCAGTCGCAATCCAGCGATGTGGTCGTTCGAGCTGCTGCGGGAGGTTGCCAATCACACTGCGGCGAACGGCACATTCGCGACCTACACCGTGGCCGGCCATGTGCGCCGTTCCCTGCAAGATGCCGGCTTCGCGATCGAACGCGCACCGGGGTTTGCCCAGAAGCGAGAGATGCTGCGTGGCCAGCGCAAGCCATTCGAACCATCAGCCAACCCACCGAAGCTCGCCGGTGCCAGCGATACGGCGCCGCAACACGTGCATATCTTTGGTGCGGGCATCGCCGGGGCGACCGCCGCGCATGCGTTTGCACAACGAGGCGTGCGCGTAACGGTCATCGATCCGAATGGCATGGCGTCATCCGCATCGGGCATCCAAGCGGCCATCGTACGACCAAGGCTGTGGATCGCCGGCAACCGTGTACCCGATGCCGAGATGATCGCCCAAGCGTTCCGACACACAGTGCACTGGCTCGCCAGCACGGCAACGCATCGCTTTCGCGCATGCGGCGCCTTGTTGTGTGCGACCGACGCACCCGATGCGGAGCGCCTGCAGCGACGAACGGCCAACGCAGCGACAGCCGACCTCGCCTCATGGCTCGCGGCAGAGCAGGCCAGCGAACGCGGCGGCACGCGAATCCCTCACGGTGCCGCCTGGATCCCGAAAGCGGGCACCTGCGACCTCGCCGGATTGACCAGAGATCTGCTGCAGCATGCCAACATTGAGGTTCGCAGCGATCCGCCTAACGCCAGTGCTGACCTCATCGTGCTCGCGACCGGCAACACCAGCCACGACGCCGCCATCGAGTTACGCACACAACGCATTCGCGGCCAAGCCATCGCCGTGAACTGGCCGTCTACCGCGAACCCGCCGCGAACGGTGCTCTGCACCTCCGGATACCTCGCGCCACCGTCGAGTGACGGCGTCACATGGATCGGCTCGACGTTTGACCGCGACGATGCGGGATGCGATCTGCGAACGGGCGACGATGCGCGCATTCACAACCACTTCGCAGCGCTGCCAGACGTCGCGGCAATGCTAACCCAGCAAGGCACCGCGCAGCGCTTCGCGGCCGTTCGCAATGCGACGCCGGATCGCCTGCCGATGATTGGCAGCCTCGCCGACGCGAGCAACGTACCCGTGGTTGCGTCGCTGGCGCATGGTTCACGCGGTGCCGTGACGGCTCCTTGGGCAGCTAGCCTGCTCGTCAATGCCGCGTTCGCGGAGCCGCTGCCACTGAGTCCGGACTACTGGCAGCGGCTGCTGCCCAGCCGTCAGTAGCGATTGTGCACCGCCGAAATGCGGGGCCAGCGCAGGGAGTAGCGCCGCATCTAGCGGTTCCGAAAGCGGTTCGGAAGAAGCTTCAAGGAAGCACCAGGCGAACAAGATGGAGCGCTTGCAAAGGCGCATCCGCATGCTTGAACAATAAACTGATCCCCTGAGTGTTGGCGGCGCGTTGAGGGGATGTCTCTGGCGTTAGTTGTCTGGCCAACAATTGATGCTGCTTGGTTACATCGCCATGCCTCCTGCCAGCACCGTCTCACCGCCGTGCAAGCTGATTGGATGAAGGCTGCGTATGCCCCAGTCCTGACGCCAACGCACCACCTCCATCGGATGTAGTTGTCGCGGTACTAGCCCGAGCAGCTTCGCTGGTGTTTCGTGCGGCTTGTCGCGGTTGAAGCGGCGCCGCACGTAGTTGCGATAGACCGTGAACACTGCGAGTTGACCACGGAGCCAGCGCGCGCGCTTCGAAACCAACCACGACTTCCGCCT
>JBNMNW010000124.1:0-15884 GCA_051278165.1 Planctomycetota bacterium
ACACCACATGCCGACCACAAAACACCCCCGTCAGCACCCAAAACAGCCAGAGCTTCGGCGGCGAACGACCGGTCTCATCGCCACGCGCGTAGCGATGCAGCCAACGGATCATGCCAACCAAGATCAGAAAGTTGACGATGAACCAAGCCGACGCATGCCAGGTCGCCGGCAGCTTCGCAAACGGCACGAACGGCACGGCAGCAAACGGCGGGTAGGTAAACGGCTTGCCGTCGCTACCTCGTCGGTAGATTTCCTCGCCGGCCGCCATGCGTTGGCCACCCGTCACATAGACGTTGAGCTCGCGATCCCCCTTTGCCGCCTGACGATCGAAGTAAAACGACCCACCAACCATCACTGCCAACAGCAAAGGTAGGAGCCACAGCGAAGAGCTCTTCACGACTTCGTTATCACAGCTTCACCCAGACATGTCCACGTTCGACTCGGCAGAGCCGTCATTCCCCCGCGACACCGCCAGAAGTGGCCGCCTGAGCTGGTCGGGCTACACTTCGAGCCAAGCTATGCTCGAACCCATTCGTCAACAGTTCGGCGCCGCCATGCAGTCCTTGCACGACGCCATGCAAGCGTGCCCACATGCAGTGTGGTCTGCTGAAGGGCCGCCGAGCGATGCGGGAGTGCTGCGGCAGGAGCCGTGGTATCTCGCCTTCCACACGATCTTCTGGCTCGACCTCTACTTGTCCGAGAACGCCGGGAGCTACGTACCACCGGCACCGTTCACACGCGACGAACTCGAGCCTGACGTATTGCCGGCGCGAGTCTACAGCAAGAATGAGCTGTTCGACTGGCTGCAGCAGTGCGCAACCGCCTTCGCACAGCGTCTCGCCAGCTGCGCAACGGATGAGGGAATGCAACGCGCCTGCCACCTGCAATGGGGCGAGATGACCGCAAGCGAACTCCTGCTCTACAACCTGCGGCACGTGCAACATCACACCGCCCAGCTCAACCTACTAATCCGGCAAGCCGGCGCCGAGCCATCTCGATGGGTGATGCGCGCGGATGGACTCTAGCTGCCGGTCGCAACGACCGAGAAGCCATGCGGCACTAGCGAGACGCCGCGGCTACTTCGCGAGCTGCCACTGGTCGGCAACGTATTTGCCGTCCTTCATCAAGCCAGAAACCTTGATCTTGACGCCCGCGTCCTTGTGCTTGCAGAACTCCATTTTGCCGAGCGACGGGTGCATCAGCGGCACATACTTGCCTTCGATCAGAACGTAGTTGCCGCAGTGACCAACGCCGTCAATCGAGCAACCGCACTTGGCTTCGAGCACCGCAGTTTCCATGGTGGTCGGCCCGACAACCTTCTTCGGCGTCTCATTGTTCGCCGGCACATCAGCCTTGGCCGGCTCGTTGTTCTTCGCTGGCTCAGCAGCCTTGTCGGAAGTGCAGCCCGCGGCAAACAAAGAGAGCACGAGCGACAGGGAAAGCAATTTGGTCATGGCGCGCAGCATAGATGGATCGCTGCAGAATCCAAGAAGGCCAAAGAACGCACGCTGGCCGCTGATTGGGCGATATTGCAGAGAACTAACCCACCACGACAAGGTCCGCAGACCAGTTTCGCTAGCCCGAGCCGGTAGCCCCTGATTGCCTCATGGAATAATCGCCTCAAAGGAAGTCTCGACCGAACCTCTGCAACCGCCGGACGTTTCGGTATCCTCCTTTGCCTTCCAGTGGCCACGAAATCCGCACAAGTAAAGAGTCGACGCCTGGGCGTTTGGCTATTCGGCGCCTATGGCGGCCTAGCGACCACTGTGGTCGTGGGCGCGCGCGCCATCGCCAAAGGCCTCTCGCAGAGCCAGGGGCTGACCACCGAAACCGACATCGCCGCGGGTATCCCGTGGCGACCGCTCGACAAGTTCGTGTTTGGCGGCCACGAGATCCGCGAGTGCGACTACGTCACGGCCGCCGAGGAGATCCACAGCCATACCGGCTCGCTGCCGCCTGCGTTGACCAAGGCTCTGAAGCGGGACCTCAACAATCAGAGCAAAAACGTCGTCACCGGCGTCATGCCCAACGCCGGCGCCACGATCTCCAAGCTCGCGACTGGCAAGCAGCGCAAGGTCACTGCGTTGCGCTCGCAGATCGACCAAATCAAGAAGGACATCCAGGCCTTCAAAACGAAGCACAAGCTCGAGCGCGTGATCTGCGTCAACCTGACGTCGACCGAACCAAACCTGCGTCTTGGGGCGGCACACAAGACACTCGCCGCATTCGACAAGGCGATCGACAAGAACATGGTCAAGCAGGTGCGGCCGTCGGCGATCTACGCCTATGCCGCTGCCAGCCTGGGCATGCCGTTCGTGCACTTCACGCCGAGCAACTCGGCGTTGATCCCGGCGATCGAAGAACTGTTCCGCAAGAACGACGCGCCGTTCATGGGCTGCGACGGCAAAACCGGCGAGACCCTCGTCAAGTCGGCGTTGGCGCCGATGTTCAAGTATCGCAATCTGAAGGTGCTGACGTGGCAGGGTTACAACATCCTCGGCGACCGCGACGGCCGCGTGCTCTCTGACAGCAAGAACAAGCAGAGCAAGGTCGACAGCAAGGATGCGCTGCTGCCGTCGATCCTTGGCTACCCGCTGCACACGCATGTCGGCATCGACTACGTGCCGTCGCTCGACGACCTGAAGACCGCGTGGGACTTCATCCACTTCCAAGGCTTCCTCGGCTTCAAGATGTCGCTGCAGTTCACGTGGCAGGGTTGTGATGCAATTCTCGCGGCGCCGCTCGTGCTCGACCTAATCCGCTTCGCCGACCTGGCCGCCAGCCGCGGCGAATCCGGTTCGCTGCCGCACCTAGCCTGCTTCTTCAAGAAGCCGTTCCAAGTTGACGAGCACGACCTGCACCGGCAGTGGTACATGCTCTGCGAATACCTCGATCGCGTCCGCGCGGACGGGCAGTAGCTAAGCCGACCGCAATGTGCGGCATCGTCGGAGCGCGCCACGATTGGCTGACATCCCTTGGCCTCGACCCGCAGATAGCGATGAGTCAGGCGACCGCCGAGCTCGCCTGGCGCGGACCCGACGGCCAAGGAACCGAACACGCCGGCGACTGGTGGCTCGGCTGCGCTCGCCTCGCGATCTCCGGACCGAAATCAAAGCAACCAGTCGCGCGACGCGGCGGCCGATTCGTCGGCGTCATGAACGGCGCGATCACCAATGCACGCGCGCTGTGGCGAACGTTTCTACCGGGAGCCGAAGGCCGCGGCGCGCCGCCAAATGATGCCTGGCTGCCGCTGCTTGCCGTCGCCGACGGGCAGACGCATGCTCTACGCACGTTGCGCGGCCACCACGCCTTCGCGGTTGTCGACACCAAAACAGGCGAGCTGACGTTCGGCCAAGATCGCTATGGCGAGAAGCCGCTGCACTGCCTGGTGGCCCGAGTTGGCAAGCACTGGCAGCTCGTCGCCTTTGCATCGACGCGCGCCGCGCTGCACCAACTCGGGATGCCGAAGGTCGACAATACACGCCGGCTAGCCGAATGGTTTCGCTACGGCTGGTCGGTAGATCGACCGCACCGCTTTTCGACGCGGCTACAACTCACTTCGATCCCAAAGCGAGGAGAACCGTTCGTCGCCGCAGCCAACAATAAGCACTGGTGTCAGCCAGCAACTACCGGCGACCGGGCGCCCGACACCGTGGCCACTGGCTTGCGCGAACGCCTGATCACCAGCGTGCGGCAGTGCGTTGACAGCCCATCGCCCAGCGGCCTGTTTTTATCGGGCGGCATCGACAGCAGCTGCTTGGCACTGGCACTCGGCGCCATTGGCGAAGCGATCCCCGCCTACCAATTCCGCGCCACCGGCACCGCGTCGGCCGAACGTGAATCGGCCGAGGCGGTCGCGCTCGCGGCTCGCCTGCCATTGCGCAGCATCGATGGCGGCCCGGAAGTCTTAGAGGCACTGCCGCGCTTAACAAAGCTCGCCGGACAGCCACTCGGCGACCCGTCGATCCTTGCCATGTACGCGGTCGCGCAAGCGGCGGCTCGCGACGGCGTGCGCATCATGCTCGGTGGCGAAGGCGCCGACGAACTGTTGCTCGGTTACCGCCGCTATCGCGCGCTCGCCCACATGCCGCGACTGCGCGCCCTGCGGCCGTTCGGTTCTCGCTGGTCGATGCACAAGGCCGCCCGCTACTGGCGCGCAACCATCGCCGCAAATCCAATCCGGGCACTGCTTGCCGTCACGCCACCGGCGTTTGCCAATCAGGTCCTGGTGCCAGAACTGTCGCGAAGACGATGCTGGCGCGATGCCGAGGCCATGCCCGACACGACGAACGGCCTCGCAATCGCATCGCGCAATGACGACCTGTCGAACTACTTACCGCGCGACCTCCTGCCCAAAGTCGACATTGCGTTGATGGCCGCCGGCATCGAAGGCCGCTGCCCCTACCTTCAGGCTGGCTTGGAGTCGTTTGGCTTGGACAGCACCAAACTGGATAAACGATCCCTACGCGACGCGTTCCATACCGAACTGCCCGAATCGGTCCGACAACTGCCAAAGGTGGGCTTCTCGCTGCCACTCGACGCGTGGTTCCGCGCCGACCCGGCGCTGCTCGACGTGCTCGCAGACCCGCGCAGCAGAGCGCGACCGCACTTGCGCCCGCGTGGACTCGAAGCGGCAGTCGATCGCCATCGTCGAGGCACTACGGACCTTGGCCACGCGTTATATCTACTGCTGGCCTACGAGCTGTATCTCCGCAGCACAGAAGACGCCCAGTAAGCGGCCGCCAGCAATACGGACGACACGCGCGGACTCAGGCTGGCGGCAGAAAGCTCTGCAACGACTTGGTGCGGGCATCGAGGCCGCGACCACGGTCATCGGAGAACCCCGGCTGGCGCGGCTTCGAACGCTCAAGCCGTAGCCAACGCGCCAACAACACCTCGGCGTGCCGACGCTCACCGGCCGAACACGCGAGGGCATAGGCCGCCAGCACCAAGTCGCCATCATCGGGATCCACGGTAATGCGCTCGTTGAAGGCCATCAGGGCATCGACAACTCCCGAAGTGGGCTCGGGCACACCGCGCAGTAGCGGCACGATCGGTCGGCTCATCGCGGTGGCAAACGCCTCGCCGGGCGGCAAATGCGACGCCACCACGGCCATAATCTCGGCCATCGGTCCGCGCAGTCGCCCAGAACTTGGCACAACGCGCTGGCTACCAAACGCCTGCCATTGCAGCGTCAAGCCCGGGCCAACCCCCTGCCCAACGCCCTGTCCAACCGCAGATGCGGGCACGACGAAGTCACTGATGCCGAGGCGATCAATGCGGCGCGCTAAGGCGCGCACACACTTGGGTTCGAGGCGGTAAACCGAGAGGCGGTCGAACACCGGCAAGCTAGCGCCAGTGGCGGCATCGACGAGCGGTGCCGACGACGTGCCGTAGATCACAGTGCCGTCGGCCACCACCTGCAGCCGACGAATGACGTGGGCAGAGGCCCCTTCGCGCTGCACTTCCTCCACCACGAGGCGGAAGTTGTTGGGCGGCCAGACGGACGGCGGCAAACCATTTCCGACACAACCGGCCAGCGAAACAGCCCAGATCACGATCAATACCCACTTCGACAGCACGCGATCATCCTACCGGTGAAGCAACCGAAGTCCCGTGATGCCACGGGATCTGTGCCGTCACCGAGGCTGCGGCGCAAGCAATCAAGGGCGATCGCGTTCACACCATGCGCGCCCAACAACAGGTTCGTATCGCGCTCCAACAAACGCTCGCACGGCACCACATTCGGAGCAATCATTGGGACGTATCCTACGCGCAATCAACAAGTTGCCGCAGAAGACAACGCGGCGCTCACCGCCATCCATGCGCTGCATGTAGCTGCCCGCAAAACATGAAGCCGTGCGCCAGACTCGACTCCCACTGGCAGGTCCCGCATGCAACTGGCCATCGCATTGAATCTTGCTAGCCGCTGCATGACACCGCACCGCCAGGCGCAGGCAGCGGTCCATCGATCGTCCCTGACACTGCCACGATCTCTTGACCAAGTGGTCGCCCGGGCCCGCACTTCGGAGCCAACCACTAGCAGTAGTAGACGTTGCGTTTGCACTTACTGCACTTCGGCGCTAGCGTCCATGCTGACGGGCTTTCGAGCCTTAAACGGTCAGCGTCAAAACTATGGTCCTCATCCACGAGAAGATCACGGCCCTGCTTGAGCAGCGTCGGCTCAAGAAGAGGGATCTTGCCAGGGCATTGGGTGTGTCGCCGCAAACTGCGACGGACATCTGCAAAGGGCGATCTGCGATCACCCTGCCGCATCTGCGCAATCTGGTCTCTTACTTTGAGGTTCGCGCCGAGTTTTGGCTCGATGACGACCGGCTCGCGCCGATCGAAATCGACCAGCTCGCGCGCCGCGGGGCAGCCGAAGCGCTTATGCGCACCGGCATGCTCGATATCGAAGATCCCCAGCATCTGATGGACCGCGTTCGCGGGTTCATTCAGCAGCAGCGGGACGCCTTCCTCAGCTCCTTCCCGGACCTGACAGCAGCCGAGCGACGATTGCTTGGCCTGGCAGACCCGGAGTTTGGCGTTGTCGGGAAGATCGGCGGGAGCGACATGGGGGCGCCCCAAGCCACTCCGTCGGTGGTCTCGACGGATACGACTCCGCCGGACGCCACCAAAGCGCAGCCAGCTTCAGCTCAGCCAGCTACAGCTCAGCCAGCTTCAGGCACCACCGACGGCTCGAAAGCCACCGGCGCCGAGATGGAAGGGCAGTAGTCTCGAAGGCCGGTCGCTAGGCAGGCCGGTAGTTTCGATGGCCGGCTGTGTCGATGGCCGGCTGTGTCGAACGCCGGCAACTTCAAACGCGGCTAGGCACCCCGCGCCAAGTAAGCACTGGCGCGTAGAGACGGCCAGCAACCGCAGCGCAGTCTAAAACGCGCGGGCCTCAACAATCGGCCTGCGCACTAGACCGCCATGTCCGCCTCATGACGTTGGCGTGACTTTCACTGACGACGTCAGTCTTGCGGGCGAGGCTTTCGCAGGCCAGCATGCGCGGATGCGTTTGTTAAGCCTCATGGTGCCGTTGTGCGCCCTCGCCTCTTGTGGGTCGCTACCGACCAACCAGGACCCAGTCGTTCCGCACATGGATTTCGTTGTGCAAGCCGGCAAGCCGGTCGACTCATTGGCGAGCGAGCCGCATCTGCGCAACATTCGCCAACTGACGTTCGGTGGTGAGAACGCCGAGGCCTACTGGTCGAATGACGGCACGAAGCTGGTCTTCCAGCGCAAGTCCGGCGGCATGACCGCCGACCAGATCTATGTTCTCGACCTGGCAACCGGCAAGACCGAGCTCGTCAGTTCGGGCAAGGGCCGCACGACCTGCGCCTACTACACCCAAGGCGACGAACGCATTGTCTACGCGTCAACGCACCAAAGCGGCGACGCGCCGCCGGTCGTCAAGGTGACGGGCCGCGGCTACCAATGGGTCGTGCACCGCGAATACGACATCTTCGACGTCACGCCGGATGGCAAGGGCATGCGCCAACTGACCAAGACGCCCGGCTACGACGCCGAAGCCACGGTATGCCCGGTCACTGGCGACATCGTGTTCACGTCGGTTCGCGACGGCGACCTTGAGCTCTACACAATGAAGCCCGATGGCTCAGACGTGAAGCGCATCACCAACCGCCCCGGCTACGACGGCGGCGCATTCTTCTCGCACGACGGCAGCAAGTTCGTGCTCCGCTCGGCCTTCCCGAAGAACGCCGAAGTCGCCAAGACCAACGCTGCGTTGCTCGGCCAGCAGATCGTCAAGCCATCGCACATGGAGATCACCGTCTGCGATCGCGACGGCAGCAACTTCAAGCGCATCACCAACAACGGCGCCGCCAACTTCGGCCCGTTCTGGTTGCCCGACGACAAGCGCATCATCTTCTCAAGCAACATGATCGGCGTGGAGAACTTCGCCAAGACCGGCGATCACACCGGCATGCGTGAGTTCGAACTGTTCGTCATCAACGAGGACGGCACCGGCCTCGAGCGCATCACCAACAGCCCCAAGTTTGACGGCTTCCCGATGTTCTCGCCGAATGGCCGCTTCCTGGTGTTCGCGAGCAACCGCAACAACGCGCAGGAAGGCGACACCAACCTGTTCGTCGCCGAGTGGACTAAGTAGGTCGTTGGCGGCCCAACCGCCGCCAATCTCGCGCCACAATCCCCGGCAGTGCCAGGCCTAACTAGGCCCCGCCGTTGCGATTACGCCGCTTCAACGACGTTACGAGGCATCTTTCGACTGCCTTTGCAACGTCTTCACGCGGCCAACCGATGCTCCATGCATGGATATGGAACTCATCGAAGGCGCAGCATGCGCAGCCCAAGATCTCACGGCGAGGCTCCACGCTGAGCTATCCCGGGCGCAAGCCCAACTCGCCATCACCACTGCTCGCGTGCACGCTGAAATGGCCCGCGGCGACGACCCTTCGCTCGACCTTCGCACCGACCACATCCTGCATCAGGAACACGTTGCCGTGCTTCGCCAAGTGCTCGACGGCGTGCCATGCATCGACGATGCGGCCGAAGGAGACTGTCATGCTGTCAGCGCTTGACACCGACGTTCACGGCACCCGGTTGCGCAACCTGCGCAACGACTACCACAACCAAGAACGGTTCATGACTCTAACGCTGCGCAACCTGCAGGCAGAACTCGATGGCTGGCAAGAGAGCCACGAAACTTTCGACGAAGAACTGCGCACCGATCTGAAGACAGAGCACAACGAACGATCCATCGAACGAACCCACATCCGCATGGCGATAGCTGGCGCCGACGAAGAACTGGCAAGCCACCAACGACAGCTACGCATGTTGGCCGACAGCGAACAAGACAGCCCTGATCCGCATAGCTACGAACGACTCGGCGCCTAGCCCAACCGACCGAACAGAAACCCGGACTAAGGCGCTAATCGATCGATATGCCAAGCACCCGCAGCCAGGGAATACTGGAAGCGATCGTGCAAACGTCCCGGACGCTCCTGCCAAAACTCCACGCGCTCCGGCAGCAACGCGTAGCCGCCCCAGTGAGCGGGCCTCGGAACGGCACCCTCGCCGACCCTATCCGCCAACGCAGTGACAAGACCTTCTAACTCGGCGCGGTCCTTGACGACCCGGCTCTGCGGCGAAGCGGCACTGCACAACTGAGACAACCTGGACCGACTAGCGAAGTAAGCCTGCGCGGCCGCTTCCGGCAACTCACGAATCGATCCTTCGACCCGAATCTGTCGAGCATGCGGGGTGACCCACCAAAACGTCGCGGCCGCACGCGCATTGGCGCGGATCTGATCGCCCTTGCGGCCACTCTTGTTGGTGAAGAAACCCAGCCCGTGCGCATCCAGCTGCTTCAGCAGCACGAGACGGCAATGAGGCTGGCCTTCGGCATCACAGGTCGCCAAAGACATCGCGTTGGCATCCCGAACGTCGGCTGCCTTGGCGCAATCGAGCCACTGGCGCAAAAGCTCGATCGGGTCTGCCGGTAGATCACTACGACGAAGAGCCTGCCCCCCGTCTTCGAGCCATGGCTCAGAGATACTGTTGTCCACCATGATGACCATATTGGCCAACTCGCTGCCGAACGCAAACCCATCGCGGGGCCTGGTCCGGCCCCACGAGCCCACAAGTCGAACGTCGCTCGGCACAGGATCGCGGCAGGGAACGTCAGACACATGTTCCAGCTACCGACATTGCTGTCGCGGCAGCAGCGGCCCGGCAGGATCTCCCTGCGCATCACACCTTCCCGCTTGCTTGCGAGCCCACAGTGGCGAAGACTGCGACGGTGACGACCGCCGACTTCCTAGCCGCCAATGAATCGACTCTGCTGCAGTTGCTCGAACGTGACTACGGACTCGCCGGGCAGCTAACACCGCTTCCCGGTGAGCACGATGCCAATCTGCGCCTGCACGATGGCGATCGTTCGTGGCTGGTCAAGGTGGGCAACACCGACTGCGATCGCGAATGCATCGACATGCAAGTCGCGGCACTCGAGCATGCCGCGCAGCAACCGCGCACATGGAGCCTGCCGGCAGTTGTGCGCACAAGTAGCGGCGCTGCCGTTGCCGAAGCCGAGACCACCGAGGGATCACGTTTGCTGTGGATCACGACGTGGGTAGAAGGTCAGCTGTTTGCCGAACTGCCGTTCGTTGACGCTGAGCTGTGCCGGCAACTGGGCCACGTGGCCGGCGAGTTTGTCAGCGCCCTCAAAGACTTCTCGCACCCCAAAGCGAAGCGCGACCTGAAGTGGGACCTGCGCCAATCCGCTTGGATCGAAGCGCACATCGACGAGATCGACGACGCCACCCTGCGCCAGATCGTCGCCGACGCTTACGCCGGCTTCGAACGCATTGCTCCGGCGCTAGCCAAGGCGTCCGCAAGTGTGATCCACAACGACGTCAACGACTACAACGTTCTCGTCGCTGGCGACTCCAAGGCGCGCAGCATCGGCCTGATTGATCTGGGCGACATGTGCCACACAGCGATTGCCGGCGAAGTGGCCATCACCGCAACGTATGCGGCCATGCACCTGCCTGATCCGCTGCTAGCCATCGATCAGGTCGTCGCAGGCTTTCACGCGAGCCAGCCGCTAACGCATCAGGAGCTCGCCCTGATTCTGCCGCTAATCCGAACTCGTCTGGCAGTCAGCATCATCAATGCCTCGGTGCAGCAACGCCTCCGACCCGATGATCCCTACGTCACGATCAGCCAAATCGGCGCGACCAAGCTGCTGCGGTTCCTACATGGGCGCGACGATCAAGTCGCCTATGAACGACTGCGCTCCGCCTGCGGACTCGCGGCGAGCGCCAACCCGGAACGCATCGCGAATTATCTGCGCCAACAACGCGACCAGCATGCCCGCGTCTTGGCGACCGCGCACCCGCTCGAGACCGCGGCGATGCTCGACCTCTCCTTCGCGTCGACAACGGGTGGCGACAACCCATTGCACTTTGATGCCGATGAGGCCGCGCATCGCATCCACAAAGCCATGCGCGACGCCAACACCGAGTTGGCCATCGGTCGCTATGCCGAACCGCGTCCGATCTACACCGACGCTGCGTTTGGCGAGCAAGGCCCGAACAGCAACCGCCGCACCGTGCACCTTGGCATCGACCTGTTTGCACCAGCCGGCACCGAAGTGATGTCGCCGCTACCCGGCCACGTTCACGACACCGAAGTCTGCGAAGGCCATCTGGACTACGGCGGGCTAGTCATCCTTCGTCACCAGCTTCCCGACGGCACGGTGTTCGGCACGCTCTACGGTCACCTCGATCCCGAAAGTCTCGCCGAACTGTGCCCCGGTCAGGCAATCGACGCGGGCGAGGCCTTCGCCCGCTTAGGCACGCCGCAAGACAACGGCGGCTGGCCGCCCCACCTACACCTGCAGGTTCTAGCAGCGGACCCGAGTGCGCTACCGGATGTGCCGCGTGGCGTCGCCGATCCCGACGACTTGGAATGGCATCTTCGGATCTATCCGGACCCGAGTGATCTGCTCGCGCTACCCGATGACCGGGCGGTGTATCGCGATCGCACAGACGAACTTCGCGAGCAGCGAGAGCAACGGTTTGCGCCCAACTTGAAGACGAGCTACGACCAGCCGATCGCCCTCGTTCGCGGCTATGGCCACGTGGTCTTCGATAGCCAGGGTCGCAAATATCTCGACGCCTACAACAACGTGCCGCACGTCGGTCACTGCCACCCGCATGTCACGCGTGCCGTGCAAGAGCAGACGGCGTTACTGGCAACCAACACGCGCTACTTGCACGAGGGCATGCAGCGCTACGCCGACCGGCTGCGGGAACTGCTGCCGAGCGAACTGTCCGTGTTCTTCTTCACGCCGTCGGGCAGTGAAGCGAACGAACTGGCGCTGCGATTGATTCGCAAGCATACCGGCGCAAAGGACCTCTGCGTGATGGATCACGGCTACCACGGCCACACGACCGGCACGATGGCAATGAGCCCATACAAGTTTCGACAGCAGGGCGCGCCGCCAAAACCGGACTGGGTGCACGTCACGGTGCAACCCGACATCTACCGCGGTGCGCACCAAGGAACAGATGCCGGCGCACGTTACGCAGCCGAAGTCGCACAGGTGATCGACGAGCTGACCGCCAGCGGCCGCAAGCTTGCCGGCTACTTGTGTGAATGCCTGCCAAGTGTTGGCGGCCAGATGGAATTGCCCGAGGGGTTCTTGGCGGCGGTCTACCAAAAGGTCCGCGAAGCTGATGGCTTGTGCATTGCCGATGACGTGCAAACGGGACTGTGGCGCACCGGCACGCATGCATTCGGATTCGAAAAACTCGACGTCGTGCCCGACCTGCTGGTACTCGGCAAACCACTTGGCAACGGCTTCCCGCTAGGCGCCGTGGTCACGACCCAAGAGGTCGCCGCATCGTTCGCCAACGGCCCAGAGTTCTTCAGCACGTTCGGCGGCAGCACGGTTGCCATGGCTGCCGGCACCGCAGTTCTCGACGTCTTGCGCGATGAGAACTTGGCCGACAACGCGCGCATCGTTGGTGACCAACTGTTGCAAGGGCTTCGCGAACTGAAAAATCGCTTCACACTGATCGGCGATGTGCGCGGCCGCGGCTTCTTCCTCGGTGTCGAGTTGGTTGAAGACCGCACAACCAAGCAACCGGCGACCGAAGCCGCAGCACGCATCAAAAACTACCTGCGCAGCCAGCGCATCTTGATCGGCACCGACGGACCGCACGACAACGTGCTGAAGATTCGTCCACCGATGAGCTTCGATGCTGCCGCCGCCGACTGCCTGCTTGCCGAACTCGGTCGCGCGTTGGCGTCGCTGCAATGAAGGTCCGCGCCTTCGAAGCCGGAACGCGAGCTTTCTGACGGCAACAGCAACCAAAGTGTTGGCCGCGAGAGACACGTTTGTGCGGATCAGAACACTGCGTTTCTCGTACTCAAACGCGACTTCCTCGAGGCCGCCAACAGTCGTACGAACAAGTGCTACTCAGGCCGCCGAACTGATCACGTCCCCACAGATACCAGTAGCGCTTTCAACGAGTTACGAGTCGCCGCTAGGCAGCGCGCCACAGCATGACCCGCATGGCGGCCGCGTCGGCAGCACGAGCCAAGCAGGCAGTAACGATGCGGCGAGCACGGTCTAGCCGGATCTCCGGGAATGCCCTGACAACACGCCGGGGTTCTCTCGTGGTTGTTTTCCCCACGCAGATCCCCAACATGGTGGCCCAAATCTCTCGCTCGCTCTCAAGACTGTCCATGATCAGAAATCTTTCGCTCGTTCTCGCCGCGCTGCTCGCTCTCGCTGCCACTTCTCTCGCCCAAGAAACGCCCACCTACATAGCCAAGACGGCAGGCACGGCGGCCATCGAGATTGATATCCTGAAGTATCAACTGAAGCCGCTGACTGTTGACCAAGTCAAAGTGGAAGCGGATGCCTGGCAGGCGAACCTGACCCAAGTAAATCAGGACATCAGCGACCGGTTGGTGCTAGCCAACAAACTCGATAACGAGCCCACCGCCGCCGAGAGGAAGCTCCAAAACGGCATCCTGCAACGTTTGGATGTAACGCTCAGAGCACTCAAGAACCGCGGGGGCGATGCCACCGCGTATGAGCAGTACATCGCCGCATCGACCGCAACCGGCATCTCGTTCGCGTTTATCAAGGATTGGATCATGTCGCCGGACGGCGGCATCCAGTTCGCACTGAACGTCCTGAAGTTCCTGCTGACGCTGTTGGCCTTCAAGATCATCGCCCGCATCATCGCCAGTATCGTGCGCAAGGCCGTCTCCCGTATGAAGGGCGCCAGCGACCTGCTGCGTGACTTCGTGGTCAACGTCGCCAGTCGCGTCACGTTCTTCTTGGGCCTGATCTTCGCGCTGTCCGCACTCGGCATCGACGTCACGCCGTTCGTCGCCGCACTCGGCGCCGCTGGCTTCGTGCTCGGTTTCGCGCTGCAAGGCACGCTGTCGAACTTCGCGTCTGGCCTGATGATCCTGGTCTACCGTCCGTACGACATCGGTGAAGTGATCACCGCCGCCGGCACGACTGGCAAGGTCGACGCGATGACGCTGGTCTCGACCACGCTTCGTCTGCCCGACAACCAAACCGTCATCATCCCGAACAACTCGATCTGGGGCGGCGTCATCACCAACATCTCCGGCCAGGCAACACGCCGCGTCGACATGAAGTTTGGCTGTGGTTACGGCGACGACCTGCAGAAGACGCAGGCACTGCTCGAGGACATCGTCAGCAAGCACGCCAAGGTGCACGCCGAGCCGGCTCCCGTCATCAAGGTGCACGAGCTGGCCGATTCGTCGGTCAACTTCGTCGTGCGTCCGTGGGCCAACACCGCCGACTACTGGGATGTCTTCTGGGACGTCACGCGCGCGGTCAAGGATCGTTTCGATGCCGAAGGCCTCAACATCCCGTTCCCGCAGCAAGAGGTGCACATGCACCAAATCAAGGACTAGCACCGCTAAGCTCGTGGGCACCTATGCCCACGATGCTTACTACGATGCCCCCTGCGATTCTCGCCGTTCTCGTACTGACAACGGCGCTCGCGGCGCAGGGCCCGGCCAAGCACGCGCGGCCGAACATCTTGCTCGTCATGACCGACGATCAGGGCTACGGCGACTTCTCGAGCGCCGGCAACCCCGTGCTCGAAACGCCGCGCATGGACCAGTTCGCTGCTCAGTGCCCGCAAGTCGATCGCTTCTATGTAAGTCCAGTGTGCTCGCCGACGCGCGCCTGCCTGATGACCGGTCGCTACAACTACCGGACGCGCGTTGTCGACACGTGGATTGGCCGTTCGATGATGGAACCGACTGAGGTAACGATTGCCGAAGTGCTCAAGACGGCTGGTTACGCGACCGGCATCTTCGGCAAGTGGCACCTCGGGGACTGCTACCCAATGCGACCGATGGACCAGGGATTCGACGAATCGCTTGTGCATCGGGGTGGCGGACTCGCACAACCCTCGGAGCCACTCGAAAACGAACGGCGCTACACCAACGCGATCCTGACGCACAACGGCGAGCTGACCGAAACCAAGGGCTACTGCACCGACGTCTACTTCGCGAGCGCGCAGACGTTCATCGATGCGTCTGTTGCCCGTAAGCAACCGTTCTTCACCTACGTCGCAACCAACGCGCCCCACGGCCCGTTCCACGACGTGCCACCTGCTTTGTATAAGAAGTATAAGCAACGCGACATGTCGAAGGTGCAGCGCAGCAGCAACCCCAAGAGCGCGGGGGCCAAGCCCGACGTGCTGGCGCGCACGTTCGCGATGATCGAAAACGTCGACCAGAACTTCGGCCGACTGCTCGACCACATCGAAGATATCGGGATCGCCGACAACACCATCGTCATCTTCATGAGCGACAACGGACCTGTTTGGGGCCGCCAAGTCGCCGGTTTGCGCGGCAACAAGACATCGGTCTACGAAGGCGGCATTCGCTCGCCACTATGGATGCGCTGGCCAGGACACCTCGACGCGAAAACGCACGTGAAGCCGATCGCCGCGCACATCGACATACTGCCAACCATCTGCGACGCAATCGGCATAGAGCCAGCCAAGGGCGTGGTTCTCGATGGGCGCAGCCTGATGCCGCTGCTGACTGGCAAATCAGAGAACTGGCCGGAGCGCGCGCTGTTCCTGCAAACACATCGCGGCGACGCACCACAGGAAGAGCATCACTTCGCCGTCATCACCGACCAGTGGAAGCTGCTGCGTCATTCTGGCTTCGGCAACGAGGAACCCAAGCCTAGCGACCCATTCGAGCTGTATGACCTCACCAAGGACCCAGGCGAACTACACGACGTTGCCGCGCACCAGCCCGACGTGGTGGATGTGCTGCGCATGCAATATGCAGAGTGGTTCGCCGACGTCTCAAGCACGCGC
>JBNMNW010000125.1:0-15829 GCA_051278165.1 Planctomycetota bacterium
GAACACGTGGTCCAAGCTCTCGATGAACACTCCTTCCAGGGCGTCGACGTGGCGTTTTTCTCGGCGGGCGGGGGCACCTCGCTGGAGTTTGCGCCCAAAGCCGTGGCCGCTGGCTGCGCCGTCATCGACAACAGCTCCGCCTACCGCATGCACCAAGACGTGCCGTTGATCGTGCCCGAGGTCAATCGGGCGGCGATGGGGCAGCACCAGGGCATCCTCGCCAACCCGAATTGCTCGACGATCATTCTGGTCCTGGCCCTAGCACCGCTGCAGCAACGGGCCGGCCTGCAGTCGGTCATCGTGTCGACCTACCAGGCCGCTTCGGGTGCCGGCCAGCGCGCCATGGATGAACTATACGACACGACTCGCGCCGTTCTTGCCGGAGAGCAACCCAAGCCACCCGAGGCGTTGGCGCAATCGCTGGCGTTCAATCTGTTCCCGCACGTCGACGTGTTCATGACGGACGGATTCACCCGGGAAGAGGACAAGATGTTGTTTGAGGTGCGCAAGATCCTCGGCTTGCCAAGCCTCAACGTCGACGCAACCTGTGTCCGAGTGCCGGTGGCGCGCTGCCACAGCGAGTCGGTCTCGGTTCAGCTATCACAGCCGTTGACGGTTGCGGACGCCCAGGCGTTGTTTGCCGAGACTCCCGGCTTGGAGTTGCTCGACGAGCCGGCCGCCAACCGCTACCCCATGCCTTGTGACTACGCTGGCAGAGACGAAGTCGCAGTCGGGCGCGTGCGTCTGGGGCGCGTCTTCGACCCGGGGCTGACGTTCTGGTTGGTCGGTGATCAGCTGAAGAAGGGTGCGGCGCTGAATGCCGTGCAGATCGCCGAGTCGCTCTAGTCAATGGTCCATATTTCAGCACGCGGCGGCCGGCGAGAGCGTCCAGCCTGGTCTGAATCGAGCTGCCGAGACGCGAGACTTTGCGGCCGTGCCAGCAGGTACCTTCGATAACATCCTAGATTCCGCTCGTCCGAAGCCCTTTGCTTTCCTGCCCTCAGGACAGGATCCACCTAACCCGAGTAACACAATCGATGGCTGCGAAGCGTTCCCCGAGCAAGAAGTCTACGCCCCCGAAGAAGTCCGCCGCCAAGCGGGCTCCCGCGACGCCTAAGAAGGCTGCTGCCAAGAAGGCACCAGCGCGGCCGGCATCCGTAAAGCGAGCACCTGTTGCCAAGCGAGCACCTGTTGCCAAGCGAGCACCGGCTGCCAAGCGAGAATCGGCCAAGCGTCGCTCGGCTGGTGATGAGCGCTTGGCGCAACTCGAGAGCCTGGTCGAGATGATGGTGGCCAAGGATGTCGTCGAGGTCGAACTCGAAGAGGCGGGCGCGCGTTGGCGCGTGCGTCGCAAGGAGCCGCAGGCGGTGACCTATGCCGCGCCGGCGATGGCGATGCCGACGGGCATAGCCATGGCACCCGCTATTGGCGGTGTTCCGGCCGCCGCCGTTCCCGTGGAGCCGCAGGGCGAAGTCTTCAAGTCGCCGATGCTCGGCACCTACTACGCGTCCTCGTCGCCGGACTCAGAACCATTCTGCAAGGCTGGCGATCAAGTCAACCCAGACACGACCTTGTGCATCATCGAAGCCATGAAGGTGATGAACGAAATCAAGGCTGAGCAGTCCTTCGAGATCCTTGAGGTCTTGGTCAAGAACGGTGAGCCGGTCGAGTACGGGCAGCCCATGTTCCTCATTCGCTAAGCAATCGATGTTCCACCGGATCCTGGTCGCCAACCGCGGCGAAATTGCACTGCGCATCTTGCGCGCCTGTAAGGACCTCGGCATCGAGACGGTCGCTGTCTACAGCGAAGCCGATCGCGATAGCCTGCACCTTCGGTATGCCGACGAGACGATTTGCATCGGCCCGGCGGCAAGCTCCGGCAGCTACCTAAACATCCCGGCGATCATCGCAGCGGCGGAGATCGCCGATGTGGAAGCGATCCACCCGGGCTACGGCTTCCTGTCGGAGAACGCGCACTTCGCTGAGGTTTGCCACAGCTGCAACATCAAGTTCATCGGCCCGTCCGCGGAAGCCATCACCGAGTGCGGTGACAAGGTCGCGGCCAAGGAACTAGCCAAACGGGCCAACGTTCCGTGTGTGCCTGGTTCGGATGGCATGGTCGAGAACGAGCAAGAAGCACTGCGCATCTCGCGCGAAATCGGCTTCCCGGTCTTGGTCAAGGCTGCAGCAGGTGGTGGCGGTCGTGGCATGCGTGTTGCGCACAACGAGCCAAGCCTGGTAACCGGTTTCCACGCCGCGCGCGCCGAAGCCGAGGCTTGCTTCAACAACCCGACGGTTTACATCGAGAAGTTCGTCGACAAGCCGCGCCACGTCGAGATCCAGATCCTCGCCGACATGCACGGCAACGTCGTGCACCTCGGGGAGCGCGATTGCTCGCTGCAACGCCGCCACCAGAAGTTGCTCGAAGAAAGCCCGTGCCCGGTGCTTGACGAAGAGACACGCCAGAAGATGGGCGAAGCCGCCATTCGTTTGGCCAAGGTCGCCAACTACTACTCGGCTGGCACGGTGGAGTTCATTCTCGACCAGGACAACAACTTCTACTTCATCGAGATCAACACCCGCATTCAGGTCGAGCACCCGGTGACCGAAGCGGTGACCAACCGCGACCTGATCATCGAGATGATTCGGATCGCTGCCGGCGAGCCGCTGTCGTTCCGTCAGGAAGACATCGTGATGAGCGGCCACGCGATCGAGTTCCGGATCAATGCCGAAGATCCCGAACAGAACTTCAAGCCGTCGCCGGGTCTGATCAAGTCGTTCGTTGCACCTGCCGGGCCAGGCATTCGGTGGGACAGCCACGTCTATCAGGGCTACACGGTGCCGCCGCACTACGACTCGATGGTTGGCAAGCTGATCGTGCACCAGCCGACGCGCGCGCAAGCAATCGCCGTCGCCAAGCGAGCACTAGGGGAGCTGCAGATGGAAGGCATCGCCACCACGGCGCCGCTGTTCTTGCGCATCCTTGAGCACTCGGACTTCTGCAACGGCGACATCGACACCGGTTTTATTGATCGTTACTTCACGCCGAGGTAACGCGCGAACTGCCAATGGCTGCTAAGCGACGCTGGTCCGAACGCATGCTGTTGGTGAGCAATCTAGCCGTCGCCAACGCGGTTGCGGCCTTGTGGATCGCGACGTTCCTACAGCCGAGTGTGCTCGGTTCGCTAACCACCGAGATCGCTGGCAACAATCGCGCGATGGTGATGCCGCTACAGACGCCCGCCGCGTGGCTGGCGTTCTTCGGCAGCGTTGGCCTATTGCTGTGGAACTTCTCGTGGTTGGTGCGTCGTCGCACTGGCGAATTGCCGAGCAACTGGGTCGTCAGCGAAACCGTGGCAGGCCCAGTTCGCATTGCCCGCGAGGCCATTGAAACGGGGTTGCGCGTGGCCGGTGAGGCGTTGCCCGAGATCACGCGGTTGCGAGTGCAGGTCAAGCTGCCGTCGACCAAGCGCATCCTGATCACAGGTCAGTTTTACTGTGCCGACGGCCAGAACCATCTCGCCGGTAGCCAGCGGCTGCGGCAGGCGCTGCTGCATCGCTTCTCTGAGCTGGTCGTGCTGTGCGATGGCACGCGCGCCGAACTCGAGTTGGAGTTCCAAGGCTTCTTCGGCAAGCTGGGCAAGAACACGACCGAGCTACCCGAGCCAGAAGCGGCAGAAGAGGCCGAACCGTTTCGTGGCCCTCAGTATCCGATCGATGATGACCCCATAGGCGGGAGCCAATGAGTATGCGCGTAGGTGTGATGACAGGTGGCGGCGATGCGCCGGGCCTCAATGCAGCGATTTGTGGCCTCGGACGACGATTGCTGGAAGCCGACTGCGAGCTCATCGGATTTGCCGATGGTTGGCGCGGCTTGCTCGAAGACGAAACACGCGACATCAAGAGCTGGAACTTCCAGCACTTGTTGGTGCACGGCGGCACGATGCTCGGCAGCAGCAGCGCCTACCCATATCGCGATCCCGAGGAGCAAGTACCGAAGGTGCTCGCGACCATCGCGCGGCATCGACTGGATGCACTCGTGGCGATTGGCGGGGAAGGCACCCTTGGCGCCGCCGACCGTTTGTTCCGCGAACAGAACGTTCCCGTGGTCGGCATTCCCAAGACCATCGACAACGACCTCAACGCAACCGACTTCACGTTTGGCTTTTGGTCGGCGGTCGAAGTGGCGACCCGCGCCATGGATGATCTGCGCAGCACCGCCGAGTCCCACAGTCGGGTGATGGTGGTGGAGTGCATGGGGCGCCACGCCGGCTGGATCACTGCCTATGCCGGCATTGCTGCTGGCGCGGAAGGCATCCTGGTGCCGGAACGCGCCGCCCACATCGAAGCACTGTGTGAGCGCCTGGCTCAGGTCAAAAAGAGTGGTGCGCGTCACGCGATCGTGGCGGTGGCCGAAGGCACGCAAGTGTTCGAGAATAAGCAGTCGCTGTCGTCCTCGCAGATCGATGAGTGGGGTAACCCAGTCATCGGTGGGGTCGCAGAGTTGATCGCCGGCAAGGTTCGCGACGTGCTCGGGTGGGATTCCCGATCTATGGTGCTTGGCCACCTCCAGCGCTCCGGCAAGCCATTGGCCTTCGACCGTATATTCGCACTTCGGCTCGGTGCCCGCGCGGCGCGACTCGTGCTTGAGAAAAAGTTCGGTAGGATGGCTTCCATGCAGGCAGGATCGATTGTCGACGTGCCGCTGCGCGATGCAGTGGCTGAGCGAAAGGTGCTGTCGCCTAAGTTTCTGGACAAGTACGAGTCGTTCTTCGTGCCGATGGGAGATTCATGAGAGAACCCAACCGCGCCAAATCCTTGCTCGGGCCAGCCGCCATCTTGGTGATGATTGCGCCGGTTCTGGTTGGTCCGCTCGCTGCCGAGGCGAGCTTTGACAGTCGGCTTGCCGGCGCCCCAGTTCTGGGTAGTCCAGTTCTGAGTAGTCCAAACCTCGGCAGCCAAATCCCAGGCAGTCAGAATCCTGCGATCCGGCCGGGCGTGCAGCTTCCCGGCCGTCAAAACCCCGCCAGCGCGCCGCCGAATCTGCCGGGCCAGTTGCTGGGCGGTGGTGGCGGTGCCCAAGGTGGCCAGCAAGGCAGCGCCGATGAGTTCTCATCGATCTGGTCGGTGCCTTCCGCGCCGACGTTCCAGGGCTTCGCGACGTTCCCGTCACGCCTACCTGGCTATGGCAGTTACCCATTGCCGGTCAATCAAGCGACCGGCGCCTCGCCAGGCGGGACCGCCCTCAGCAACCCATTCATCGTGCCGTTAGCACCCGCCGAGCCAGAGCCGTCCGGCTGGCCAACCTGGATTCGCACCCAGGCAAAGAAGCCGCTGCCGTTTGCTGTCGACCTCGGACTGCTCATCCGCCAGGACGGACGAATCTGGCATCGTGACCAGGACAGTGACCCGTTCGAACCGCTGCTCCACTACAGCAAGTTTGCATCGCTACCGATTGGCGCCGAAGTCGAGACTCGTGGTGCCGCTTCGTTCGAAGTTGTGCTGCATGATTCCACTCGGGTGCAGGCACGTGGTCTAACCGCCATGAAGGTCATCAGCCTCGATGAGCAGATGGTGCACATCGCCTTCACCAATCTGACGTGGTTGCGACTCAGTGCTTCGGGTCGCACCAACCGCTTCACGTTGCCCGATGGCTCAACGATCGAGTTTATCGCAGCGCCGCCACCAACAGTGGACTTTGCGGCCCTGTTTGGCGGCCTTGCTGGCGGCCTTGCAACTCCATCGGAATTGCCGAGAGCGCCGTCGCTCGAGATCCGCCGCGCCAACGAACCGGCTTGGTATGGCGGCCGCGCCACGATGACCAATTTTGGCGGTGCAGACATCATCTGGAAGCACGCGTTTGGCACGACCATCATCAAGCCGGATCACCGCGTGACGATGTTCTTGACCAAGCCAAATGCTCCGACGAGCGCTGACCTGGCGCCTGGTGACAGCCGCGTGCAGCGAGCAGTCGAAAGCGTCACCTGTACTAGTGACATGGCAACCGAGGTGCAGTGGTGCGGTGCCAAGATCCAGCTTCCGAAGGGTGCCAAGGTGACGCTCGAATCCTTGGGCGGAACGTTCGTTGATGCGACCAAGGTTGTGCCCGTGGCCGACGAAACCCCGACAGCCAGCAGCGTAACTGCAGCCGACGCGAACCCCAACGCCGCCAAGTCCCCGGCCGGTAACTAAGGATCGTAGTCTATGCCTGCAACTGCCAACGATAGGGAACGCATCGCCAAACAGGTAGTTGCGGCCGAGCAGCGCTTGCGCGGCAAGGTGCTGCACACACCGCTAGTGCCGTGCCCTTGGTTGTCCGACGAATTGTCCGCAGACGTTCGCTGGAAGCTCGAGAACGTTCAGCACACCGGCTCGTTCAAGGTGCGTGGTGCCAGCAACGCGCTGCATGCGCTCGACGAGGAACAACGCGCCAATGGGGTGGTCGCCGCTTCTTCAGGCAATCACGGCCTAGGGCTAGCGCGCGCCGCGAAGCAATTGTCGATACAAGCGACGGTGTTTGTGCCGTCGACGACGCCCGAATTGAAGCAAGAAGCGATTCGCCGCTATGACGCCAAGGTGCTGGTGCACGGCGATGACTGCGTGATCACCGAGAGGCATGCGCGTGGAGTAGCGGCCACAACCGGGCAGACCTACATCTCGCCCTATAACGATGCAGCGGTGATCGCCGGGCAAGGCACCGTCGCCCACGAATTGCTTAGCGATTGGCCTGACGTAGAAGTTGTCTATGTTGCGCTGGGTGGTGGCGGCTTGATCAGTGGCATGGCGGCCTACGCGAAGAGTGTGGCGCCGAACATCGAGTTCGTTGGTTGCTCGCCGATGGCGTCTCCGGCCATGGCGGAGTGTGTCCGGCAAGGTGCGATCGTTGAGGTGCGATGTGGCGACACGTGGTCCGACAGCACCGCCGGCGGCGTCGAACCGGGCGCGATCACGTTCGATCTCTGCCGCGACCTAGTCGACCGTTTTATCGACGTCGAGGAAGCGGCCATCGAGCAGGCGATGCGGGACAGCTTGGTGTTGCAACACCAACTAGTAGAAGGCGCAGTTGGCGTTGCGATCGCCGCTTGCCGTGCCGATACGGAACTGCGTGGTCGACGCGCCGCGATCATCGTTTGCGGTGGCAACCTGCCATACGACTTACTGCAGATGCTGGTCACGGCGTAGCCGCCGCTCGCGCCCAACGGCAGGGGGTTACGTAGTGTTGTTAGCTGAGGTGTTGTTAGCTGAGGTGTTTTCAGCAGAACGTTCTGCCACGCGCTGCAGCAGGCCCGTTGCCGTGGTAGCGAGCATGACGGCAACCACGGACGCGTATAAGCAGTGCGCCAAGCCTTCGCCAGGCGTCACGCTCGCGGCATACAGGTATCCAGACAGCAGCGTGCCAAGCAACCGGCCCAACGCATTGGCGGCGTAGTAGAAGCCGACCCGTTCGGCCGTTCGGCCATCTTCATGCAGCGAAACGACTAGCCAGCTGTGCAGGCTGCTGGTGATCGCAAACAGCACCCCGTAGACACACAGTCCGACCAGCAAAGACATCACGGGTTGCACGTCGCAAGCGACAAGAATCGCGGTGGTGAGCAACGGCACGGCTAGCAAACCGGTGTAGTTGCGAACCGCGCGAATGCCGTCGCGATGGTTGGCTCGCTTGATGACGCTCGGCGCGAAGCCTTGAGCTACGCCGTAGACAATCACCCAAGCCGCCAGCGCGGCGCCAACCGACAACGACGGCCAACCATTGGCGACCAAATAGAGCGGCAGCGCGACGGCAAACCACGCATCGCGTGAGCCAAACAAAAACGCGCGCGCCGTGCTGAGCCAGAGCATCACCCGACCTTGCTGCAACATGGAGCGCAACGACGTCTGCTGGCGGCGCGCGATGCTTGGCACCATGACGATCGCAAGCACAGCGATGATGCCGAGGCCAATGGCCAGGCCGAGATTGGTTTGGGCAAACCCGCACCACGCCAACAGGGCGCCGCCAGCGAAGAACCCCAAGCCCTTCATGGTGTTCTTGCTGCCCGTCATCCAGGCGACCAATCGGAACAACCCGGCCGCGGATTCATTCGGCGCGAGTTCGCGCACATAGCTCTTGGCACTGACTTTGGTCAGGTCCTTGGCGATGCCCGACATCACCTGTGTGCCCATCACATAGAACAGCGTCAACTGGGCTGCATCGACCGACAGTAACGCACAGGCTCCGGCCTGGAGCACGATGCCGAGCACCAGCGGCGCCTTCAGCCCAAAGCGCGCGCCGAGGAATCCAGACAGCAGATTGGTGACGACGCCGGCGATCTCATACGGCACCAGCAGCAGCGCCAAGGCCCAAGCCGTTTGCCCCTGCTCGTGAAGGTATAGCAACACCAACATGCGCAAGGCGCCGTCACTGATCGTGAACGCCCAATAGCAGATAGTGACCAGCAAGTAGCCGCGTAGGTTTGCGGCACCGTTTGCCATAATTGCATGCTAGTCGGGTGGTCTTCGCGGGAGCAAGTGTTCGCCCTGCACGTAGACTGCCCAGACCCTATGAAGATTGCATCAAGGCTGCTCGCCCTCGCCTACTCGGTGATGGTGATTCCCGGTATGGCCCTCAGCCAACAGACCGCCAAGCGCAACGTCTCTGGCGGCCCGCTGCGCGCGGATCAGGCTTGCTACGACGTGCAGCACTACGAACTCGAACTGCTCGTTGAGCCCAGCGAGAAGTCGATCGACGGCGAGTTGCAGATGCGAGCGCTGGCGACCAAGCCAATCACGAGTTTCGCGCTCGACCTAGACCAGACGCTCAAAGTCGCAGGCGTCACGATGGCTGGGCAAGCGGTGACGTTCCGCCACCAGGATGGGCGCATCGTGATCGAGCCAGCGAGCGAGATCGCCAAGGGCAGTGAGTTTGTGGTCGCGGTCAAGTATGGCGGCAAGCCAACGGTTGCGAGCAGGCCGCCGTGGACGGGGGGCTTTACGTGGTCCGAGACCAAGGACGGCAAGCCGTGGATCGCAACGTCGTGCCAGGGTGAGGGTGCCGACCTCTGGTGGCCGTGTAAGGATCACCCGTCGGACAAGCCGAACAGCTTTGATCTGCGCTGCACGATTCCCGCCGGCCTGACGCTGGCAAGTAACGGCACGCTGCAGGGCGTGCCAGTCACCAAGGATGGCCGCACCACGTTCCACTGGCGGTCGGCCTCGCCGATTGCGAACTACAACGTCGCGCTCAACATCGCGCCCTACATCGAACTAAAGCAAACGTTCGAGTGCATCGATGGCACCAAGATGCCGGTCACGTTCTACGTGTTGCCCGCCAGCAAGCGGAAGGCCAAGCGTTGCATGCCCGGGTTCCTCGATCACATCAAAGTGTTCGAGCAGTTGCTCGGCCCGTATCCGTTCCGCCACGAGAAGTATGCGATTGCCGAAACGCCGCACCTCGGCATGGAGCATCAAACGATCATTGCCTACGGCAACGGCTTTCGTGACGAGCAATACGACTGGTTGCACAACCACGAATTGGCGCACGAGTGGTGGGGCAACTTAGTCACCTGCCGCGACTGGAAGGACATGTGGTTGCACGAGGGCTTTGGCACCTACATGCAGCCGCTGTATCGCGAGATTCGCTTTGGCAGAGAGGCCTACGACGAAGAAGTCCATGGGCACCGCACCATGAACCGCAAGCCGCTGGCGCCACGCCAGACGAAGGACTCCGCGGAGATCTACTTCGGCGGCGGCAGCAACGACATCTACTACAAGGGCAGTTTGGTGCTGCACACGCTGCGATGGCAGTTGGGCGAAAAGAAGTTCTTCGCAGCGATGCGGCGCTTTGCCTATCCGACCAAGGAGCTCGCCGCTAAGACCGATGGCAGTCAGGTGCGCTTCGTCGACACCGACGATTTCGTCAAACTGTGCAGTGAGATTGCCGGCGAAGACCTGGGTTGGTGGTTTGAGGTCTACGTTCGCACGAGCGGGTTGCCACGCATCGAATACCAAGCAGCCGATGGGGTTCTGCATCTGAACTGGGTCACGGCCAAAGATCTGCCATTCACGATGACTGTTCCGGTCACGATCGGCGGGACCGAATACGCGGTTCGCATGCCCGACGGCAAGGCCGAGATGAAGATCGGCAATGCGGAATACAAGATCGATCCCAACCGCCGCCTGCTGATGGCGAAGCCGCGCAAACTCAAGTAGATCGCGGCTACGCGGTGAAACGGTTAGGCTTAGCGCTCATGTCGCGCTTCCTCGCCATCGCCACGCTTGCTCTTGCCGCCAACGCAGCAGGCCTGTCGTCACTGCTTGCTCAGCGCATTCCCGAAGGCGCAGAGCCCAATGCGACGACTGGCACGGCCACGCTGTTGCTCTCGGGTCAGGAAGTCTCAGCGAGCTTGTCGTCGGTAGTCGATGAAGACTGGTTCCGAATCGTGCTAACTGGGTCGACCGACCTGCGCCTGCAAACGGGACCGACTTTGAGTAGCGATATCGGCGACACGGTGCTGACGCTGCTCGACGCATCGGGCGGACCGCTGCGGGCCAACGATGATGGTGTCGACGCCGGCTTCTACTCGGACCTGTTCGCCAAGGCCTTGCCGGCGGGCACCTACTACGTCGCGATCACTGCCGGCGCCAATGCCTCGCCGACTGGTGGCTACTTGCTCGACTTCCGAGCCGAGCCAGCGACGACCATCAGCAGCTTGTTGGTCGCCAACGAAGCCGCCGAGAATAACGATCCGCTCACCGGCGGCACCGCGACCAACATCTTAGCGCCGATTCGCTGCAATGGCGACCTGGCGACCACTGGCCACGCGGGCGACTGGGACTTCTGGCGCATCCTTTCGTTCGGCGATCAGATGCTGCGCATTCGCGTGGCAGGCACGGCGAATCATCCGAACATGCCTGCCGACGACGTCGCCGTGTATTTGTTCGACGGCGCCACGCCGCCAAACAAGGTCGCGGGCCCGTTCTTCGCGAGCGATCGCGACACGTGGGATCACGCGATCGACATTCGGATCACCGGTGGCTTCCATCACCTGGCTGTGCGCGGCGTAGAGGGCAGCCAGCCTGGCAGCTACTACGTCGACCTTGCGACGCGAGCGGTGTCGACGGCGACCGTGTTTGCTGGCGGCTGCGGCGGCCGCACGTTGGCATTGCCACAGACGGCGTTGGGGGCCGGCGCGCCGCTGTCGGTCGAGTCGGCCTTCCTCGGCATGAGCTACTCGGTCGAAGGCTCGAACCTCGGCAGCAACGGTTTTGCCTTCCACGTCGTCGGTCTGTTGCCGACCTTCGTCGACCTGACGCCGTTCGGCGCGGTCGGCTGCGTACTAGAAGTTGTCTACGTCGAGACCACGTTCCAGTTTGCAGACCTGGCGGGGCGCGCGACGTGGACCATCGCGGTGCCGGATGATGTCAGCTTGATCGGCACTAGTTTACACAGTCAGGCGGCCGTGCTCGACTTATCGAACCCGCTCGGAATCACCATCAGCAACCGTGTCGCAACGACGATCGGCCACTGATCCGCAGCGGTTACTGCGAGCTGCCTAAACTAGGGACCTATCGCCCACCAGGATCTTCTGGATGCGGCCAGCTTCTGGATGCGCCTAGAGTTTCTTGATGCGCCTAGAGCTTCTTGATGCGCAGGTTGCGGAAGGCAACTTCGTCGCCATGGTCCTGCAGCGCCATGCGACCGGTAGATGCTTTGCCGAACGGCCAGTCCTTGAACTTGCTGTTCTGCACCATCTCGGTCCACTCGGGCCCAGCGCACGGGCAGTCGACAACCTTGACGCCATTGAGGTAGTGGTGGAGTCGCCCCTGAAGAACGACAATACGGCCTTCGTTCCAGCTGCCTGCCGGCAGCACCTTTTTGTTGGTCGCAGGAATCATGTCGTAGAGCGCGCCGACGGCGTGCGCTCCACCAGGCTTGGCGCCGAGATCGTCGATGACTTGGTATTCGGGGCCGGAGAAGTAGGTCTGCTTGCCTTCGTCGGTGACGTGCCACATCACACCGGAGTTGGCACGTGCCGCAACCCGGAACGAAAAGCGGAAATCAAAGTCGCCGTATTGCTCGCGCGTCACCAAGTCGCCACCACCGCCTTGAGCTTCGTGCACGATGGCCGCGTCGCGCACGACCCAACCCTTCGCTGGCGGAGCGTCCTGCTTGAAGCCAGTCCAATGCTCGATCGACTTGCCATCGAACAAGCTCTGGAAGCCGTTGCTTTGCTCGACGTTGCTCAGCCGATTCAGCGGTGTCGGCGACAACGTGACCTTGCCACTGCCCGCCCATTCACTACCGCGAGCGACCAGGCGCCGCAGCTGAGGGTCAAACCAAGTCGCATGGGACGGCACGTTGTTGCGCCACACATGACCGAGCGGCGTGTGGAAGACATTGCCCTTACCAAACGTGGCGGCCGTCACCATGGGTTCGTGACGACCCGTGCCGCCAGTTTTTGGATCGCTGAACGCGCTCATCAGCACCTGATATTTGGCACCGTCTGCATGCACGAGTCGGTGGTAGAGCTCGTCGGGATGCATGACGATAGTGTTCATGCCGAGCGTGATGGGGTGGTTGTGGTCGACGACAACCACATCGAACGGGTGGTAGCGGCCATGGCCAGTGCCCTTGCGCCACAGCAGCCCGACCATCTGCTCATACTCCGTCCAGCCGGGAAACGCATTGTCCGCGGCGTGGATGATCGTGACCCCGCAGCCTTCGCGAACGGCTTTCAGGAACGAGGCCTCGGCAGTCTTTCCCCAGCGCGGTCCGTTGTAATCCAGCACGATCAGGTCGAGCTTTCCGTCGGCGTGCAATTGTGCAACGTTTTCCAGGTCCTGCTTTGGCTCGTTGGTGATCGTGACGGAGAACCGGCCGGTCTCGGTCAACACCTTGGCGATCGCCGGCGAGGTCCACTGCCAGTCGTGGTTGTTGGCACCTGATACCAGCAGCGTCTGGATCGGAGGTTGCTGGGGAGTGAGAGACGCTGACGCAACGAGCAAGAGGGTGGCGACGAACATGACGAAACACTAGCCGTTTCGGCCCGCCCTGGCGATGTGTCGCGTGTTGCTGTATCCGTTTGATCATGCAACTGAGTGTCCTGCCGGCGCTGGTCCTCGCCTCAGCGCTATTAACCCCGGCCTCGGCACAGGTCGCGGCCCTGAAACGTGCCGTTGCCGACGCAGAGGCCCGCGCTGTTCGCACCGGCGTCGCGGTCTGTGATGCAGACGGCACCGTGCTCTACCGACATCGCGCCGCGGAGGCGTTCGTGCCGGCTAGCAACATGAAGCTGTTGACCGCAGCAGGCGTGCTGCATGGACTCGGCCAGGACTTCACGTTCCGCACCGTGTTCCGGGTTGTCGATGGCGAATTGCTCGTCGACGCCAGCGGTGATCCGAACTTGCTGCACGACACCGAGCACGATCCAATCACGGTGTTTGCAAACGTCGCTCGCGAACTGCGCTCCCGCGACATCCACACCTTGCGCAGCGTGCGCTTGCTGCCAGGAACGTTCGCCGGACCGACGCGACCGCCGACGTGGCCGCAAGATCAACTGCACACATACTACTGCGCGCCAACCAGTGGCTTCGTGCTCGAGCTTGGCACGTTCGTCATGTCGATCCAACGCAGCGGTGGCCGCAATGCCCTAGTGCAACTGGTGGCGCCACCAAGCGGCTATGCGATCGAGGGTTCGATTGACGAACAGACCTCGCGCAAAGGCGCGACCTATGGAGCGATCGATCTCGGCGGCAGCCTCAAGGTGCGCGGCAAGTTTTATCGCAAGTCACCGCGCGTAGAGATCACCACGGCGGTCAATGATCCCGATCGTTGGTATCGCGACACCTTGATCCATCGCCTGGCGGCAGGCGGCATCAAGGTGAGCGCCGATGCGGAGGCCAGCTCGCCTGGCGTCATCTATGAACATCGCAGCCGCTTACAGCCGGCACTGCGACGAATACTCGAAGACTCGTCCAACTTCGACGCCGAGCAGTGCGTGCGGGTGCTTGGTGCGGTGAAGAATAACGACGGCAGTCTAGAGGGCGGCCGCAAGACACTTGCGCAGCAAGTCGAGCAGCTCGTTGGCAGCATGCCATCAGGCGTCGTGATCACGGATGGCTCTGGCTTATCGAAGCAGAACCGGGTCACGCCAGGCCTGCTGGTGGTCGCGATGTTCCAAAGCTTTGGCGACGAAGACGGCGCGGTCTTACGTGATTCCTTAGCCGTCTCCGGTCGCACGGGCACGCTCAGCAGGCGCTTCGTAGGCAGCGATCTGGTTGGTCGGGTGCGGGCGAAGACGGGTTGGATTCGCGGCGCGTCATCGTTGTCCGGCATGGTAGAGATGCCAGACGGCAAGCGACGCTGGTTCTCGATCCTGATGAACTACGGCCACAAGCGCAACGGCCTCAACAAGGACTTGAAACTCATCCAAGAAACCATTGTGCATGCCGTCGCCGGCATCGTCGCGAACGGATGAGCGACTTACGTCCCTATGCGCTTGACGCAGAGCGACTAGCGTTGCTCGCCGGTAAAGAGCTCCTTGCGCGCCGCCAAAGCACGGTCGCCGTCGAATCGAAAGGGCGACGGCGGGAGCTGGTCACCGCGGCCGATCGCGCCGCCGAACACATTGTTGTCGGTGGCTTGCAAGCGCTGTATCCCGATCACGGCGTGCTCGCCGAAGAGGGGGTGTTGACCACACAAGGCAAGCCGAGCAACGAGTCGGACTGGTTGTGGATCGTCGACCCGCTCGACGGCACGACCAACTTCGTGCACGGCATTCCGTTCTACTGCGTCGCGATTGCCTTGGCCTACAAGGGTGTGCCAGTGGTTGGCGTCGTGCATGCGCCCGCGCTCGGCGAGACCTTCGTCGCGACCAAGGGAGACGGCGCGATCCGACGCTATGCAGATGGTCGCGAACAAGAGTTGCAGGTCTCGCCCACGGCCGAGTTTGCCGACGCGTTGCTCGCGACGGGCTTCTCCTACAACCGCAATGAGCCGGGCTGCGACGACAACACGGGCAACATCGCGCGCATCTTGCCGCACTGCCGTGACCTGCGCCGACTTGGCTCGGCCGAACTGGACCTATGCCTGGTTGCTAGCGGCCAATTTGATGGCTACTGGGAACGCTACTTGGCCCCGTATGATGTCGCCGCTGGCGCAGTCATTGTGCGCGAGGCAGGCGGCGTCGTCACCGACTTTGCCAATGGTGAAGACTGGTTGTTCGGCGATTCGATGCTCGCCAGCAACGGCGCGCTGCATGACGAGCTGCGTCAGTTCTTGACGCAATCGAGCTGACCCCAATCGGGCGCAGGCACCAGGGCTCGATGCGGAGCTCGGGTCGCCGGCGAAAGCGGCCAGCTACATAGGAATATTCTCGCGCTTCATCTCGCCGTCCGACGACTCAATCAGCCGAACAAAGTGCGCGCCGCGGGCGTAGCGAGAATGCTGCAAGAGCGACCGCAGGAAACCTAGAAGCTCCATCTCATTCGGTCCGCAGAAGAACAGGATGCACTCGCCGCCGCCGTATTCATCCCCGTCATATTCACCAAGCCCGGCCTCTTCGACCTTTGCGGCCAGATCTTCGGCCAGTAGCGCAATGTCGGCGCGCTCATCGTTGGTGCCCATTTGGCGGTTGCTCAGACGTAGCACAACGAGCAAATCCCGCTCCTCGGCTTCGTTGCTTGGGGTGCCTTCGGTTGGGTCATCATCAGCGCCTAAATCAAGGTTCATTTGGCACAGCCTAGTTCCAGTCCAAGGCATGCGCCAACAGCTTGTTGAAGCGCTAGCCAACTGGACCCAACGCGCTATGCTGAAAGGTTCGATTCTTGGCTACAAACTCTAAACAGCCCCCCC
>JBNMNW010000126.1:0-15571 GCA_051278165.1 Planctomycetota bacterium
GGATATCGTTGGTGAAGATGCCGGCTTGCAGGCCGAACTTGCTGTCATTCACTTGCGCCAGCGCAGCTTCGAAGTCGGTGAACGAACTGATCGCCGCGACCGGACCGAAGGCTTCTTCGACGCAGATTTTTTGATCGAGCGGCACGTCTTCGAGCAGCGTCGCCGCCAGCATCGCATCGTCGCGTTGGCCACCGCATAGCAACTTGCCGCCGGCGGCGACGGCTTCTTTGATCCATTCTTCGAGGCGTTCGGCTTCGCCGGTGGAAATCATTGGGCCGATGAACGTGTCCTCGTTGCGAGGGTCGCCCGATACGAGTGCCTTGGTCGCCGTGATGAGGCGTTGCTTTAGGTCGTCGTAAATGTCGGCGTGGATCAGGATGCGCTGCACACCGATGCAGCTTTGGCCCGATTGGTAGAACGCGCCAAACACCAAGCGCTGCGTGACGTCGTCGAGGTCAGAATCCTTGTCGACGACACAGGCCGCGTTGCCGCCGAGTTCGAGCACGACCTTCTTGCGGCCAGCTTTGGCCTTGAGTGCCCAGCCGACGCCGGGAGAGCCGGTGAAGCTCAGCAGCTTGAGGCGGTCATCTTCGGTGAACAGGTTGGCGCCTTCGCGTCGGCACGGCAGGATCGAGAACGCACCCTTTGGCAGGTCTGTCTCAGCCAGGATCTCACCGATGAGCAGCGCGCCAATTGGCGTGCGACTCGCTGGCTTCAATACAAACGGGCAGCCGACGGCAAGAGCCGGCGCGACCTTGTGGGCGGTCAGGTTGAGCGGGAAGTTGAATGGCGAGATGAACGAGCACGGACCGATCGGCACGCGCTTCCACATGCCGCGGTAGCCGCGCGCCCGCGCTGAGATCTCGAGGTTCATGACTTCGCCAGTCATGCGCACGGACTCTTCGGCGGCGACGCGAAACGTGTCGATCAATCGCGTGACTTCGCCGCGCGCATCCTTGATCGGCTTGCCGGCTTCGATGCACAGCGCCAGCGCCAGTTCGTCGAAGCGCTGGGTGAACCGCTGCACACAGTGGTTCAGGATGTTCTGCCGTTCGTATGGCGGTAACGCCGCCATCGGCTCAGCAGCCTCGACGGCGGCGGCGATGCCCGAGTCGATAGCCTTGTGGTCCGCGAGCGCGACCCGGGTCGCGACGTCCCCCGAGAACTTGTCGGTGACTTCGAGGTCCTGATTCGGTTGTTCAGGGCGGTTAGCGAGATAGTAGGGGTAGCGTTCCTGCAGCATGTCAGCTCCTTAGTATCGTCGTCGCTTAGAGAGCGGCGCTGCGGTCTTTGATCTCGTGGTTCAGCACGCGGTCATTGTCGGTGTAGTCGATTGGCACCTCGATCAAATGCACGCCACCGTCTGCGTGGCACTTTTTGATCAGGGGCGTCAGTTGATCCTTTGCGTCAATGCGATGCCCGTTGGCTCCATAGCTCTCGGCGTAGAGAACGAAGTCCGGGTTGCCGTAGTCGAGCCCGTAGTTCGCCAGACCTTGGTCTGCCTGCTTCCACTTGATCATGCCGTAGGCGTTGTCGCGCAAGACGATCACGCACAGGTTCATTTTCAGGCGTACGGCCGTCTCCATCTCTTGTGAGTTCATCATGAAACCGCCATCGCCGCATACCGCGACGACTGGACGATTCGGATGCACGAGGTGTGCCGCCATGGCCGATGGCAGGCCCGCACCCATGGTCGCGAGCGCGTTGTCGAGCAGCACGGTGTTGGGTTGCTTAGCCAGGTATTGGCGCGCGAACCAGATCTTGTAGACGCCGTTGTCGAGCGCGACGATGCCGTCATCTGGGAGTGCCGCGCGCACATCGGCAACCAATCGCTGCGGGCAGATCGGCACGTTGGGATCGTCGCTGCGTTCGGCCCAATGCGCGGTCGCGGCGGCGCGCACCTTTTTACAGAACGTAAAGTCCCATTCTTGCTGGGGCGTGACGGCTTCGGTGATGCGCCAAATGCTGTTGGCGATGTCACCGACGACTTCCACTTGTGGGAAGTAGACCGGGTCGACCTTCGCTGAGAAGAAGTTGATGTGCACAACCTTGACGTCGTGCTCGCTCATGAAGAACGGCGGTTTCTCGATGACGTCGTGGCCGATGTTGAGGATCAGGTCGGCTTGGTCGATTGCACGATGCACGAAGTCGTTGGCGGATAGAGCGGCGTTGCCTAGGAACAGCTCGCCGTATTCATCGAGCACGCCCTTGCCCATCTGCGTTGTGACATAGGGGATGCCGGTTGCCGCGACGAACTTTCGCAGCATCTTGCTGGTCAGTTTGCGATTGGCTGCAGCGCCGACTACCAGCAACGGTCGCTTCGCATCGTGTAGCGCTTCGACTGCGGCAGCGATCGACTTGTCTTCTGCGATTGGGCGGCGAACCCGGCTTGGCTTGAAGAGTCGCGCGTCGCATTCTTCGCGCGCGATGTCTTCGGGCAACTCTAGGTGGGTCGCGCCGGGCCGTTCTTCTTCGGCCAGCCGGAACGACTCGCGTACCATGCTTGGGATGTTGGCTGCGCCGACGATCTGCCTGGTGTGCTTCGTGATCGAACGCATCATGTCGACGACGTCGATGATCTGGAACTGTCCCTGCTTGCTAGCCTTAATGGGCTTTTGGCCGGTGATCATGACCATCGGCATGCCGCCGAGTTGCGCGTAGGCAGCGGCGGTGACCAGGTTGGTCGCGCCCGGTCCGAGCGTCGCCAGGCAGACACCGGCCTTGCCAGTCAATCGGCCGTAGGTCGCCGCCATGAATCCCGCTCCCTGCTCGTGGCGAGTCAGAATGAGTTTGATTGGTGATCGGGATAGGGAGTCAAGGAAGTCGAGGTTCTCTTCCCCCGGGACTCCAAAAACGTATTCCACGCCCTCGCTCTCAAGAGCTTGGACGAACAAGTCGCTCGCTTTCATCTGCGTTACTTCGTTCGGTGGTTGCGAGCGTGATGGCTCGCGGGGCGTGGGCCGTGTGCACGACGAACGGGCACAGGTCCGACGATTACGATAGGGCGAAGACGCTGCCGCAGCTAACGGTTACCCGAATCTCATGACGCGGTGGGCTGCTTGGCGGCTACTCGACGCGCGCACAGGCGAGCACGTCACCGAGCGTGATCATGCCGCGCTTGCCCTTGCCGCGGCACGCCTGACAGCCAGTGCCGCGACGGAAGCCGCGCGGTCAGTCCGCTGGATCGATGCCAAACTCTTTGAGCAGGTTGTCGGACGGCGTCGTCGGCTCGGCGCACGAGCGGCAGATGTGCGGCAGCAGTCGTTGGCTGACAACGCAGCGAAGGGCTGGGCCGAGCAGATACGGCGGGATACCCATGTCGCCCAAGCGATGCACCGTCGACAGCGCGTCGTTATTGTGCAGCGTGCTTAGCGCCAAGTGCCCGGTCAACGCTGCTTGCACTGCGATCGAGGCCGTCTCGCTATCGCGGATCTCACCGCTCATGTAGAGCGTCAGGGTCTTGCCGGAGCCGGTCGGGCCGGTCAGCAATACGATGCCGGTTGGCGACAAGAAGCCGCGACGGAACAAGTCCTACTTTGGCGACATCTCGACGCGCACGGTTTGCTCTAGCTGCGCGCCGTTGACCATGAACGTCGCCTTGCCTGCGAAGGTCTTGTCGGCTGTGAAATCGACGGTATACGAGCCTTGGGGCAGCGTGATTGCGAAGGCGTATGGCCGGCGACTTTGCGATCCGTACAGGCCTCGTCGGTTGCTGACGACGTCACCCGCAATGTTGGTGACCAAATACTGATAGATCTTGGCTGTCTGGCCAAGCGGTAGCCACGCTTCGAACTTGGTGAGCACCCCGGCTTTCATGTGCAGCGAGAGGTTGGTCGTGTTGCCTTCTGCAATCGTCATGGACCCGTTGATGTTGGCCATGCCTTTGTAGTAGCCGGTGACGCGGTACGTCCCTGGTGTCAGGCTGGAGACGAGCTTTTCGTTGCCAATGCCTAGCGATACGACGGTGCTGTTCGCGGCGCCCTCGCGGCGGAAGAAGAGTTTCGGCTCGCATGCCTCCGTGCCGGGCTCGCGAGTCACGCGGATCTGCACGCTACCGCCCGGCTTGGTTTGCAGGATGCCGGTGTCAAGTTGGGCGCCAGGCAGCAGTTCGTGCCAAGCACTCGTGCCGAGCACGGTGTCGCCTTCTTTGAGCACTAACAGGAAGCGGCACGGCGTGACCTTGTCAAACTTGAACGTGCCGTCGACGAGCTTGTCGCCGGTGCGGAACCAGCCCCCTTCGGAATGGATTGACACGTAGGCGTTTTCCGCATTCTTGATGCGAAGCCCGAGGTCGTCGACACGACCTGTGACAATGCCTTGGGCCTGTTTGACCGGTTTGTCCCACGTCGCGCGCAGTTCGGTGCGGCCCTGATCTGGCACGATGCCGGACTTCTCAATCGGTAGGGAATCCTTGGGAGCATCCCAAACCTGCACGTGCACGTCGTAGGTCACATCTTCGAGGTTGACGAATAAGAACACGCCCTTGTCGTTGTTGGTCAGTATGTGTTTCTGGCCGCTCTGTTGGTCAATGAGCGTGATGAACACGTTGGGCATGGGGTGCCCGTCCTGGTAGTAGACGACACCTGTAATCGTGCGCCCGTTGCTGATGACGGGGTTCCATTCGACCGTGCCGCCCGATGGCATCTCGATCGTCTCGTGGGCATGGGGAACAGGTTCTCCCATGTTGGAGCGGCGCTTGCCATCCTGCACGAACAGGTGTGCGCTGCCAGCGGTGACGTCGCGCAGCGTGTAGGCGCCATGCTTATCCGCGGTCGTCGCGATGTAGCCAAAGGTCTCATCGAAATCGATTTGCCCGCCCGCGATGAACGAAGTGACTGGCGCCAAGTCGTAGCTGCGAATGATCGCACCGGCAATCGGTGTATTTTCGCCGTCCGTGGCGATGCCGAAGATGGTGCCGCTGCGTTCGACTTCGATCGTGATGTCTTGGTCTTGCTGATCGACGATCTCGCATTCGGATCGCCAGTAGCCATAGCCCTTGGCTCGAATGGCGATCGAACTCGTGCCCGGCAGTAACCCTGCCAGCAAGAATCGACCGTCCTGGTCGGTCGCCGTTGAGCGGACGGACCAGCGTTCGGTGATGCGGTCACCGCGCACGTTCATGCGACCGTCTTGTTTGCCCATGCCGATCAGCGCGTTGGCAACCGGCTTGCCGTCCTGATTGATCACGGTTCCCGTCAGTTGCCCGCCTTTGTCGCGCAGTTGTAGCGTTACGTTTGCTGGCGACGTGGTCGTGGTAACGGTATCCAAGTCGATGAGTGGCGAGCGCGTGTAGTTGCGCGCGAAGGCTCCTAGCGACACGTGCGGAGGAATGTGTTCCAACGAGAACCGACCGTCCGGACCGGTGGTCGTCAGTATGCTACCACCGTGCCAATCTAAGCTAGGAGTCTGCAGCCAGACCGACGCGTTGTCGATCGGCTGCTGCTTGGAGTTGACGACGAGCCCCGCAACCGAGACGCCGTATTCGAGTTGGAATGCTACATCGACTTCGCCCGTCTCGAGGTCGATCGTGTTGCGGTCGCCGCGGTCCGAGCGCACGCCCCACTTGCCGGGCGGCACGCTGGCGAAGGTCGCGAGTCCTGCCTCATCCGTAACCACTCGCTCATGAACAGCATTGGCGTAACCGCTCGATACTCGATGCAAGGTGACGAGCACACCTGCAGCAGGTTGCTCGTTACCCAACGGCGAATCCTTGTGCTCTGGTGACACGTAGAACGCGTGCACGCGCAACACGGCCTTCGTAATCTTGGTCACCGTCGCGTCCGCGATTGACGCAACGGCGCGCTCGCTCGGTTCTGATGTGTGCCCGACGACGGATGGTGCTGCGCCCAGTTCAGGGTCTGCCTCAGCGGCAATGACGTCTTGTTGTCTCTCGGGCGCGTTCGGTGCGACGGTGGTTGAGCCTTGCATCGCCCACAGGCCGGCGGCGGCTGCTGTGAGCAACAGAACAAGTGCGATGACCAGGGATCGTTGCATGGCGTTCCTCAAACGTGCGGTGTGCGAATGGTTCTACCCGTCACTTTCGCATGCAGTGAACAATACGGTACAAGGGATCAGTCAGGAGCCTGCTTGTCATCTTCGGGTGCTGCTCCTTACGATCACCAGCCATGCTGCGTGGTCTACTTATATGCTCGTTGCCGGCGTTGCTTGCCTCCACGGCTGGCGCGCAGGAATCCAAGCCCGTCGAGTCGGATTGGTGGGCCTACCAGCCCGTCGTTCGCCCGGCGGTGCCGGTGCTAGAGAATATGAGCTGGGTGCGCTCGCCAATTGACGCGTTCATTTTGGCGGGGCTCGAAGCGAAGGGACTGCAGCCGGCACCACCAGCGGATCGCCACGCGCTGTTGCGTCGGGTGACCTATGACCTGACTGGGTTGCCGCCAACGCAGACCGAGATCGATGCATTCATCGCCGACGAATCGCCTGATGCCTACGCGAAGGTTCTCGATCGTCTGCTGGCTTCCCAGCAATACGGCGTCAAGTGGGCGCAGCATTGGCTCGACTTGGTTCGCTACGCGGAGACCGAGGGCTACGAACGCGACAACAAGAAGCCGTTCGTTTGGCGCTATCGGGATTGGGTGGTCGACGCGTTGAACGCGGACATGCCGTACGGCGACTTTGTCACCAAGCAACTTGCTGGTGATGAACTGCCAGATGCCAAGGTCGCCGATCACATCGCCACTGGCTTCTTTCGTCTGGGCACTTGGGACGACGAGCCTACCGACCGCCCGCAGCATCTCTACGATGACTACGACGGCATGGCCGACACCACGGCGCGTGGCATGCTGGCGATCTCGATGGGGTGCGCGCGCTGCCACGATCACAAGAAGGACCCGCTACCGCATCGCGACTACCACTCGTTCCTGAGCTTCTTCGAGAACGTGGCGCCGTACGATATGCGCGCGCGAGAGATGCCGTTGGATGGTGCTAAGGTGCAGTACGACGAGGCGATGAAGGCCTACCGCGCGAGTCGTGGAGTGGTTCAGGAGAAGCTGAAGCTCCGGGCGCGCGAAGCCGATCGGGCCGCACTGGAACTGGCGAGCAGTGGCATTCCAAGTAAGGTCACTGCCAGCCCTCACGTTGCTAGCTATTCCGGTGACGAAGCTTCGCCGACAGAACTGCTCGATGCCTATGGCAACAATGGCACCGTGCACGGCCAGGTCGTGCAGGTCGACGGCAAGAGAGGCCAGGCGTTGCGCTTTGACGGCGACGATCATTGCCGCATCCCACGCATCGTTGAGAACTCATTCACCGTGTCGTTCTTCGTGCGCACGAAGCAGCGCGGCAACGGCCAGTCTGGCGATACACGTTGGTTCACTGGCACCGGACTCGTTGATGGTGAGGTGCCCGGCATCGTCGACGATTGGGGTATCTCCTGGCATAGCGATGGCATCATCAGCGCGGGCACCGGGAAGCCTGAAAAGTTTGTTGCCTCGGGCCCGGGCTACAACGACGGCGAATGGCACCACGTCGCGTTCACGCGCGACCAGGAGTCGGGTCGCATCGTGCTCTACGTCGATGGCCAGCTGGTTGGCGAGGCACGTGGTTCCAAGCGATCGCTGAACTCGCCTGAAGACATCGTCATCGGGCGCATGCGTCCGGGCGGCGCCGGCTTCAAGGGCGACATCGATGAATTGAGTTTCTACAAGGCGGCGCTGACCCAGCCGCAAGTGATCGCGCTGTCGTGTGACGCGGCGCACGGGATCTTCGCGGCGCCGTTCTTTGCCGAAGAGACGCTGGTCAATGAGCTCAACGCACTGCGCAGTCCAAAGATCGAGACCGTGCAAGTGCTCGCAGTGCTTGAACGCGGCCGCGATGCGCCGGATGCGTTCATCCGCCTGCGTGGCAACGTGCACGCGAAGGGTGAGCAAGTTCCCGTTGGCGTGCCCGAGATGCTCGGCGAGCCGCGGTTGGCACCATTCGAGAAGCTCGAACATTCCAGCGGTCGCCGCCTGGCCTTGGCTAGTTGGATCGTTCGCCCGGACAACCGACTGACGTGGCGCGTGATTGCAAACCGCCTCTGGCAGCACCACTTTGGCCGCGGCATCGTAAGTTCGAGTAACGACTTTGGCGTGCTCGGCACGCGGCCGACGCACCCGAAGTTGCTGGACTGGTTGGCTTGCGAGGTGGTCGAGCAAGGTTCTAGCCTCAAGGCGATGCATCGCGTGATGATGATGTCGTCGACCTATCGCATGTCGTCGCAAGCGAGCGAGAAGGGCCTGGCCGAAGACCCGCTCAATGATTCGTTCTGGCGGTTCAATCGACGCCGGTTGACCGCTGAAGAAGTGCGCGACTCGATCCTGACGGCCAACGGCACGATCAACCTCGAGCTCGGCGGCCCGAGCGTTTACCCGCCGCTGCCACGCGCCGTGCTGCTGACGGCGTCGCGCCCTGATGCCGCATGGGGTCAATCGAACGCAAGGCAGGCCGCGCGCCGCAGCATCTACATTCACGTCAAGCGCTCGCTGCCCGAGCCATTGCTGGCGGCGTTTGATCGTGCCGATACCGATGCGAGTTGTCCGGTTCGATTCGCGACCGTGCAGCCGACGCAGGCGTTGTCGATGATTAACGGCGACTTCGCCAACTTGCAGGCGCAGCGCTTTGCCGACCGCTTGATGCTCGAGCAGAAAGACATGGCGAGCCGCCTTCATCGCGCCCTGCAGTTGGTGTCGCAGCGAGAACCCACCAAGGTAGACCTGCAGCGATTGCAGCAGCTTGCCGGAGAACTGCAAGGCGAGTTTGGTCGCAGTGAATTGCAAGCCCTGCAGCGATGCTGCTTGGTGCTGCTCAACTGCAACGAGTTCCTCTTTATCGACTAACCCTGAGTCACGAATATGAAGTTCCCGAACAATCGTTTCTCCAGCGGCCGCTCCCCCGGCGACCTCTGTGGCCACACGCGCCGCGAGTTCCTGTGGCAGACGGGCGCTGGCTTCACCAGTCTCGGGTTGATCGATACGCTGACGCGCGACGGTTTCTTTGACAAGCTGGATCGCAAGAGTGGTGGCGAAGGCGGCCCATTGGCGCCGAAGGCTCCGCACCACGCGCCCAAAGCCAAGGCATGCATCTTTCTGTTCATGTATGGCGGGCCGAGCCACGTCGACACGTTTGACTACAAGCCGAAGCTCTACCCGCTGGACGGCAAGACCATCGACATCAAGACCAAGGGGCGTGGCGGTAGCAAGGCGAAGGGCCGCGTAGTCGGCCCAAAGTGGAAATTCAAGCAGTACGGCGAATGCGGCAAATACGTCAGCGACCTGTTCCCGCACGTCGGGCGCTACGTCGACGACATGGCGTTCGTGCACAGCATGTATGCCGATTCGCCGTTGCATGGCTCGGCGATGCTGATGATGAACAGCGGTCGCATCTTCTCGGGTGCGCCGTGCCTCGGCAGTTGGGTAAACTACGGTCTCGGCACCGAAAACCAAAACCTGCCGGGCTTCGTCGTCATGCTCGACAAGAGCGGCGGTCCGATCTCTGGCGCCAAGAACTGGCACTCTGGCTATATGCCAGCGGTCTACCAGGGCACCGTGCTGCGTCCTTCCGGCGAGCCGATCCTCGACCTCAATGTGCCGGATGGCATGAGTGATCGCGAGCAGCGACGATTGCTCGATGCTCTGAAGGAGCAAAACGAAGCGCACCTCTCGAGCCGTTCTGACGACAGCGATCTCGCGGCGCGCATCCAGAGCTACGAGCTTGCCTACCGCATGCAAAGCCATGCTCCCGAGGCCATCGACATCGCCAACGAGGATCAGAGTACCAAGGACCTTTACGGCATCGACGATCCGAAGACTGAAGACTTCGGCCGCAAGTGCTTGCTCGCGCGTCGCATGGTCGAGCGCGGCGTGCGCTTCATCCAGATCTACTCAGGTGGCAACCACAACGACCACAACTGGGATGCCCACGGCGATCTTGAGGATAACCACAACAAGCACGCTGGTGCGACCGACAAGCCGATCGCGGGTTTGCTCGCTGACCTCAAGCAGCGCGGACTACTTGATTCGACGATCGTTGTTTGGGGCGGTGAGTTTGGTCGTCAGCCGACAGCCGAGTATGCGAAGGGCACTGGTCGCGATCACAACTCAGCTGGGTTTACGATGTGGTTGGCGGGCGGGGGCATCAAGAAGGGTGTCTCCATTGGCACCACCGACGAACTCGGCAACGAAGCGGTCGAGAAGCCGATGCACGTGAAGCATCTGCACGCGACGATCCTGCATCAGATGGGCCTCGACCCGAATCGGTTGTCGTACTTCCATGCAGGCTTGGCGCAGCGCCTGGTGGGCACGGAAGGCGCCAAGCCTATCTCCGACTTGATCGCCTAAGTCCCTGGCTCCAGAGCTTGCTCGGGGGCATTCGCTAGGAGTCTGGGTCACAGAATGACAGACCACCATGCGCGCGTCTTTCCCACCGGCTCGATCCACCAAAGCCTCGCCGAATCCACCGATTGGACTGCGTTTTGGCGAACCAACCCGGCGCGAGTTTCACGCACTTGGACGATTCACATTCTGTGACCCCGACTCCTAGTTGCGGCATGGCTTAGTCGGCCGCAATGGCATGTCATCCGGGTCTGGATCCGGAACGCCCATGTCGAGCGCGACCAGTGCTGCGAGAAACAGCGCCGCGTCGTCAGGTTGCTCACGAACGACTTCGAGGGCGGTGTCGTAGAACTCGCGAAACGTCAGGATACCGTCCTTGCTGCGGCTAAGCAGTCGCCCGCAAAAGTCGAGAGCTTGTGAGCTGGTCAGGTGGCGAAGCGTCTGGCGCGCTTGGGGGCTGTGCGCGGTGGATGACATTGGCTGGTCCTCGGTGTTGTCGGCGAAAGTGCCGCGAGGACTAGTGTCGTAGCGGGGGCACTGCGCCAGCGGTCGGGACGCCTCAGGACTGGCTGAGTTCGAGCAGCAATGCGTGCCATGCCTGCCGTTCGGTGCTCGGATCCACCATGGATTGCAGCTGGTCGGTGCGCAGGCACAAGTCGTCAAGGAACGCTTTTTCTGTCGCCGTTCGTGTTAGCAAGGCTGCCAAGGCGGCGGCGTCGCCGACCGGGAATACGCCGGGCCAGTCATCGCCAAGCAAGCCGAGGTTGCCTGGAATCGCGGTGCACAGAACGGGCGTGCCGGCGGCGATCGCCTCGGAGACCACGTTGGCGCCGCCTTCCGCGGACGACGGCACGATGCAGATATGGCTAGACGCGATCAACTGCTTGGTCGCGCGCCGCGATAGCGCGCCAACCCATTCTGCGTGGGGTGAACTCTGCACGAGGTCAGCGACGCGTTGTCCGTAGTCGTCGTCTAGCCGCGAACCAGCCACGACCAATCGCAGGTCAAGGTTCGCCGGAACCATCTCGATCGCTTCGATCGCAATGTGGGGTTGCTTGATTGGTCGTAAGTGCGCGATGACGGTTGCGGTGAACGCATCCCGCTTGGCGGTCGCCGTGGTCGTCGCCGATTGCACGATCGTGCGGGACTTCGCCAGCAGCTCTGGCGGCAGTAGGTCCAAGGCGCGCGGCTGAAGCGCGAGCAGTGCATCGGCGCGCAAGAGAGCCGCCTGCGCTTCGTCTCCCGGCGCGAACGTGGGGTAGATGTCGGTGCCGGCGAGCAGCGTCACGATTCGGATACCGGGCTGATCGTTACTCGCGGCCAACACCGATGCGGCCGACTTCACCGCATGAACCGTGATCAATACGTCAATTGGCGGATTCCGCCATTCGGTGGCGATCGTCACATGGTGTCCGAGTTGCCGCAGCAACCCGGCCCAGCGCAGGGCTGTCACCCGGTTGCCACTGCGGCTGCCGCGAGCTGCCGGAGTGACGATCGTGATTCGCAGACGAGTCGCTACGCTGTCAGCCATGCGATTGACCCTCATGGCGTTGTCTCTGCTTCTGATGGCCGCCTGCAGCACTCCGGAGGCGAGTGTCAAACCGGGCATCAACACCAACTTTCTCGACCCGGAGCTCGACGCCGATTCCTACGTCAAGCGCTTCGAAATCGAAAGCCGCGAGGTGTTTGCCAAGCGCACGGCGATCGCGCGCGCGATCGGCTTGCAAGAAGGCATGGCCATCGCCGATGTCGGTGCTGGCACCGGCTTGTTTCTCGACTTCTTCGCCCGCGACGTGAAGAACTCGGGTCGCGTTTATGCAGTGGAGCTGTCGCAGGTCTTCGCCGACCGTTTGCAGGAGCGCATTGAGTCGCGCAAGCAGACCCAAGTCGAAGTCGTTGTCTGCACGGAGCGCGACGTGTCGCTGCCCGCAGGATCGGTCGACACGGTGTTCACGTGCGATACCTACCATCACTTCGAGTATCCGACAGCGACCCTCGCTTCGATCCATCGCGCGCTGCGGCCTGGTGGCACGTTTGTCGTCGTAGACTTCGAACGCATTCCCGGCAAGACGCGTGAGTGGTTGCTCAATCACGTTAGGTGTGACAAGGAACAGGTGATTCGTGAGGTGATGGCCGCTGGCTTTGAACTGGCCGAAGAGGTGCCGCTCGGCTTTCAGGAAAACTACTTCCTGCGGTTTAAGCGGATCTAACAGGAACGCCTAGGCGCTGGCCGCAAGCTTGGCCAGGATCTCGTCGTGCTCCGGGAAGCGATGTTCTGGGTGCGACAGCTTGTTCCAGATTTCCTTGCCGTCGACCTTGACGATGAAGTCGCCCTTGCCGCCACGCACGTTCGCCACCTTGGCGCCAGGATGCGCGGCTTCAATTACGGTGGCCAAACTGGCCGCCGTGGGCTGGTAGTTTCAAACTACGCAGTATTCGATCGTCACGTTCATGTCGGTCAGTCTAGGTCAAGCCTAGGTGCGTTTCCGAGAGGCAATCGCGAGAGCGATCCAGCCGGCAAGGAACAACACGCCGCCGATTGGGGTGACGGGGCCGAGCCATTTGGCTTCCAGCAAGACCAGTCCGTAGAGCGAACCGCTAAACAGCACGATCCCGGCTGCGAACAAACGGCTTGCGAGCACGGTGGCCATGCCCCTGGCTTGCAGCGCGCCGCAGGCGAGTAGCGCCAGCGCATGGAACATTTGGTAACGCACGCCGGTTTCAAAGGCTCGCAGTGCGTCGGCGTCGAAGTGCGCCTTCATCGCATGCGCGGCGAATGCGCCGAGGGCAACGGCGATGCCCGCGAAGATGGCGCCCGTCAGGACGGCGCCGCTGCCGGCAGTGGGGGAAGATTCGTTGGCCTGCATGAGGCCAACGTAACGTCGCGAGGCCGGTTAGCGACAAATCCGGATGGGAGCGTGGAAGCGGGGGCCGCCGCACTGGTTGCGATGGAAGTGACAGGCCGTCAAGGAGAAGCCGACGACGGCGAGAACGATGAGTCGGAACGTGCGTCGTGAGGATGACATGTTGGGATTCCTCTGAGTTGGGTCTATGCCTAGGTATGGGCGGGGTGCCCAGGTCAGCGGCAAACGGCGCAGGCAAGCGCAGGCCGAGCGTTGGCGTTCGCCCCATGATTGCGAAGGTGCGAGACATCGTCCGTCCCCGACGGCCGATCTGCCGATAATGAGGGATCATGCGACACCTAATCACTGTCTGTTCGACGTTGGTATTTGGGCTGCTGCCGCTACCCGGACAGAATCCCGCTGCGCACAGCCCAAATACGTTGACTCCGGCCACGCCAACTCAAGCCGCTGTGGCCGAGTTGGTAGGCGTTCGCGAGGCCGCGGAGCGGCTCGCCAAGACGCTCAATCTCGACGGCGCTGGCTTGTCGGTGGTGCGTGCGAATCGAGAACTCCACCGCAGTCTGCACGGCACGTTCTCTGGCGAGCAGGTCGTGCCGATTGCCTCGGCAAGCAAGTGGTTGGCGGTGGCGACGATCATGACGTTGGTCGAAGACGGCACGCTCGATCTTGATGTGCCGGTGTCGCGTTACGTCAAGGAGTTCGATCGCGATGATCGCCGCCGAGTCACGTTGCGCCAGTGTCTGTCGTGTGTCAGCGGTTTGCCGGCGCGCATCAGCGATCGCATGCGCGATTGGGACATGGACCGCTTTACGGAAAAGGCTGCCGACGAAGCGATGCGAGCCTATCCTGGCACGGCGTTTATCTACGGCGATGTTGGCTTCCAGGTGGTTGCCGTCGCGGCGGAGCGGGCCACCGGCAAGGACTGGCACAGTCTGTTCGCCGAACGCATTGGCAACCGACTCGGCATGCGCGACACCCAGTTCGGTTCGTTGATGCCGATGGGCGGCGACGCTGGCAAGACACCGTTGCCGTGGGTTGCAGGCGGAGCGGTTTCGACGCTCAACGACTACACGCGCTTTGTCCGCATGCTGCTTGCGGAAGGTCAGTGGCACGGCCACCGCGTGCTGTCGAAGCAAAGCGTCAAGATGATGCTGCAGAACCAGGTGCCCGAGCGCATCGACGTCAAGACCAACGAGTTCGACTCACAAAGCGTTCGCTACGGGCTCGGCACGTGGATCGAAGAATTTGACGATGGGGTTGTGCGACTCAGTGATCCAGGTGCCCTTGGCTTCACGCCGTGGATCGATCCGGATCTGGAGATTGGCGGTGTGTTTGCGGTCAAGGATCGTGGCGACAAAGATCGTGGCGTCAAGGTGCGGCGCAATCTGAATCGCGTGCAGAGCGTGGTGCGTGCCGCGGTGGTTTCGCCTGCGGTTGCCGGCACTAGTGAAACCGTTCTCATGCGTCACGGTGGCCGCGCTCGCCGCTTCCAGATGCATGTCCCGCCATACAAGCAGAACCACGCGGGTTTGCCGTTGCTGATCGTGTTGCACGGCGGTGGTGGCAATGGCGAGCAAATTCGTCAGGCGACCGGCCTCGACAAGCTTGGTGTTCGCCAAGGGTTCGTCGTCGCGTTTCCGGATGGCACGGGCCGTTTGCCGAAGAAACTGCTGACCTGGAACTCGGGCGGCATCGACGTCTACGCCCAGCGACACAAGATTGATGATGTCGACTTCTTGAAGAACGTTGTCGTCAACATCCAGAAGAAGGTACCGATTAACGCGGACCGCATCTTTGTCGTCGGCCACAGCAATGGCGGCATGATGTGCCACCGGTTGGCTCGCGAGGCAGCGGACGTCTTTGACGGCATTGCGGTGGTCGCAGGTGCGATGAACTTCACCGACAACGGCGTGCACGGTGCGATTGCGACGCTGCTCATTCACGGCACCAGCGACAAGAACGTTCCGCTCGAAGGTGGGCCGGCTGGCGGCCGCGGCCAGAAGCGCGTCGACGCCTCGCTGAAGTCAGCGGCCGACTACTACATCGTGCGCAATGGCCTGGTGGCCTATCCGCAGACCGATGTCGAAGAGGGCGTCACGTTTGCTCGCTACTTGCGTGGCAAGGACAAGGGTGAGGCGATGCCAGTTTGGGTGGTCACGCTCGAAGACGGCGGCCACGCGTGGCCAGGTCAAGATCACCAATCGCGACTGCTTGGTGATCAGCCGCACCCATGGTCGGCCTCGCGCGGCGTGCTCGAGTTCTTCGCGGGTCTGCGCCCTGACATGCTGCCGAACCGGTCGCCGGCGGCACCGCGTTAGTGAGCCGACTGCGAAACTCACGCACTTGGCCGATTGCCTCCCGTGACTCGGCCTCCTAGTT
>JBNMNW010000127.1:0-15496 GCA_051278165.1 Planctomycetota bacterium
TTCAAGCTAATTCTCTTCTCTGTAATCCTCAGGACATAGTGGTAAGCCCATGGGCAGTGTTCACGACAAACTGAAGCGGGTGCGCAAGCCCCGCGTGCATCTCACATACGACGTCGAAACTGGTGGTGCCGCGGTACAACGCGAGCTGCCATTTGTCGTCGGCGTTCTCGGCGACTTCTCGGGTAACCCGACGAAGCCGTTGAAGTCACTTAAGGAGCGGAAGTTCGTCCAGATCGATCGCGACAACTTCAACAGCGTGATGGCAAGTGTCACGCCTGAGTTGCACTTTAAGGCGGCCAACAAAATCACGGACGACGGCAGTCAGATGCAGGTCGACCTGAAGTTCGACTCAATGGACGACTTCAGTCCCAACAACGTTGCTAAGCAAGTTGAGCCGCTGCGTAAGCTGCTTGAAACGCGCGGCAAGTTGAACGACTTGTTGTCAAAGGTCGACCGCTCCGAAGATCTCGAGACCCTGCTGGAGAATGTTCTGCAGGACAGCGAGCAGATGAAGAAGCTCGCTGGCGAACTCGGTGTTGACGGTGGTGGAGATGCTGCCCCTGAAGGTGGAGGTGACTCGTGAGCGATATGGAAAAACAGGAACAGGCCGCACAGACTTCCGAAACGGAAAGCGTCAGCCTGCTCGATCAAGCGATCGCCGCGACCAAGCAGACCGAGCCCGACCGGGCGCAGGAATTGCTCAAGGCGCTCGCCTCCGAAGCGATGGCTGGCACGATTACGTGGGACAAGAACATCACTGTCTCGATCGGCTCTGCCGTCGCGCAAATCGACAAGCTGTTGTCGCGGCAACTCGCCGAGATCATGCACACCAAGGAGTTCGCCAAGCTCGAAGGTAGTTGGCGCGGTCTGAATCACTTGGTGATGAACTCGGAGACGGGGTCGGGCCTGAAGATCCGTATGTTCAACTGCGGCAAGCGCGAGTTGTTCAAGGACCTCGACAAGGCCGTCGAGTTCGATCAGAGCCAGATCTTCAAGAAGATCTACGAGAGTGAGTTCGGCACGCCCGGTGGTGAGCCTTATGGCTCGTTGATCGGAGACTACGAGTTCACTGCGCACCCGGATGATATTGGCATGTTGCAGAACATGTCGAACGTTGCTGCGGCCGCGTTCTGCCCGTTCATCACGGCGCCTGGACCGGAGATGTTCGGTCTGGAGAACTGGCAAGAGCTCAGCAAACCTCGCGACCTCGAAAAGATCTTCGAGTCGGCGGAATACACCAAGTGGCGCTCGTTCCGCGACACCGAGGATTCACGCTTCGTCACGATGGTCATGCCGCGCACGCTCGCACGCATGCCATACGGCGAGAATACGAGCCCGATCGATGAGTTCCAGTACGAGGAGTTGCCGCTCAATGACGATGGTTCGGGCAAGCCCGCCGACCACGACGACTACTGCTGGATGAACGCGGCTTACGTTAAGGGTGCTGTGCTGACGCGTGCCTTTGCCGAGAACGGCTTCTGCACTGCGATTCGTGGCGCCGAAGGCGGTGGTCGTGTTGACAACCTGCCGACGCACGTGTTCAAGAGTGACGACGGCGACATGGACACCAAGTGCCCGACCGAGGTCGGCATCACGGACCGTCGCGAAGCCGAGCTCAGTAACCTCGGGTTCTTGCCGCTGTCCCACTACAAGAACACCGACTACGCGGTGTTCTTCGGTGCTCAGTCGGTGCAGAAGCCGAAGAAATACGACAGCCCAGATGCGACGGCCAATGCGGCGATTTCCGCACGCTTGCCGTACTTGATGGCGACATCGCGCTTCAGCCACTTCTTGAAGGTTATGGCTCGCGACAAGATCGGCTCCTCCATGGAGGCTGACGATTGCGAAAAGTGGCTCAACGAGTGGATCATTAACTACGTCAACAGCAGCAAGACTTCGTCAGCTGAAGTGCGTGCAAAGAAGCCGCTGGCGTCTGCTCGGATTGAGGTTCAGGAAGTTCCTGGCTCACCCGGCTCTTACAACGCCATCGCCTATCTGCAGCCGTGGTTGCAGATGGAAGAATTGACGACGTCGATGCGCCTCGTTGCCAAGGTGCCCAAGAAGGGCTAATGGCTGCCAGCCCGCCGCGTAGCTGACCTAATGGGCTGTGTCCCATTGGGTCGGGCCACGCAACCGCCGGGCTCAAGTCGCTGCTGCCATGTCCGCCTCCTCCGATACCAAAGAGAGCCTACTCGACGCGGTGATCGCGAATACGAGGGAGGCCGACGCGCGGCGTGAGGGGCGCTTAGGCGCCTTCCTGAACACGTATAGCGACGGCCAAGCTTTGGTGGCATGGCTTGGGTTGCAAGCCGGAGACGCGGCTCCATCGCGCGCCGAACTCACGGCACGCCTGACGTTTGATATCGCGATGCTTGATCGGCGGCTGAGCGCGCAGGTCAATGTGATCTTGCACTCGCCAGAGTATCAGCGTCTGGAGGCGTCATGGCGCGGCGTGGACTATCTGGTCACGCAAGCTGTAGACGCCGACAACGTGATCATACGCGTGCTCGACGTCAACTGGCGCACGGTGGCGCGCGATTTGGATCGTGCCATCGAGTTTGATCAGAGCGCTCTCTTTCACAAGGTCTACAGCGACGAGTTCGGCACTCCGGGTGGTCAGCCATACGGCCTCTTGCTCGGGGACTACTACTTGGCGCATCGCCCGCGTCCCGATCAAAAAGTCGATGACGCCCGCACCCTGCGGTCGCTCGCGCAAGTTGCGGCAGCGTCGTTTGCGCCATTCATAGCGAGTGCTCATCCGTCGCTTTTTGGCCTCGACTCGTTCCAGGGCCTAGGTCGCAATATCAACCTTTCTCGCGTCTTCTCTGGGGTTGAATACACAACCTGGAACTCGGTGCGGGATCTTGAGGATTCCCGATTCCTTGCGTTGACGTTGCCGCGAACCTTGATGCGTTCGCCTTGGCGGTATGACCCCAAGCGCCCAGATGGGTTTCGCTTCGAAGAGGATGTGACCGCCTCGTCTGGTGAGAGTTACTTGTGGGGGAACGCATGCTTTGCGTTCGGAGGGGTCGTCATTCGTGCGTTCGAGCGCAGTGGCTGGTTCGGTGAGATTCGCGGTGTCGAGCAGGGCGAGGAAGGTGCTGGTTTGGTCACGGACCTGCCAGTTATCGACTACTGCGGTCAAGTAACCGGGGTCGCGCCGCGGCCCTCGACCGAAGTCATCATTACGGACTCGAAGGAGCGTGAACTGTCCGAGCTTGGGCTCATCTCCCTGTGTGCGCTGCAGGGGTTGCCGTGGGCTGCCTTCTACGCAACGCCAACTTTGCAGCGCCCGGCGCGCATGGGTAATCCTGACGCCACCGCAAACGCTAGGTTGTCGGCGATGCTTCAGTACATGTTGTGCACGGCACGCATTGCGCACTACCTCAAGATGATGTGCCGCGATCGTCAAGGCTCCTACGACTCAGCAGCCGAGATTGAGCGCTCTATCGGGGATTGGCTGTTCGGTCTATCAACGTCCGAGAATGCCAATCCGGACGTGCAGGCTCGCAGTCCGCTTACCGAAGCCAGCGTCTCCGTACGCGAAGTGCCAGGGAAGCCAGGCACGTATGCCTCGATCATTCACCTTCGACCTCATTTCCAACTGGATCAGATGTCGTCAGCCATAAGGTTGACGACCGAGATCCTCACTCCAAAGTAGAGCTCTATGGACGCGGCAGAATTTTATCGGGCGGGCAACCTTGCCCAAGCAATCGAAGCAGCGACGGCGGCTGTGCGCAAGAAGCCGGCTGACATTGTGCCCAGGGGTTTCCTGAGCGAGTTACTTTGCATCGCCGGCAATCTTGATCGCGCCGATGCGCAGCTTGAGATTGTCACCAACCAACAACCCGAAGCTATTGCTGGCGTGTCGCTGATGCGTCAGTTGATTCGCGCCGCTCGCAGTCGGCAGGAGTTCTTCGATGCTGGCCGTGTGCCGGAGGTGTTGAGTGAACCGACTCCATCGGTGCGAAAGTCGCTTGAGGCGCAGGCCTTGTTGCGATCGGGCGACACCGCCGGCGCCGCCAAGCTGTTGCAGGAAGTGGAGGAGACGCGTCCGAAGATCTCCGGCACGATGATCTCCGGCACAAAGATCTCCGGCACGAAGACTGCTCAAGGCGAGGCCGGCAAACCCTTCGCCGACTTGCGCGACCTCGATGACTTGGCGTGCAGCGTGTTTGAAGTGCTGACCAGCACGGGCAAATACTACTGGGTGCCCATGGAGAACGTCGTGAGCCTGTCTCCAAGGAAGCCCGAACGACCCATCGACCTGCTGTGGTTGCCGGCAGAGATGTCGGTCAAGAATGGCCCAGACGGTGTGGTCTACATCCCGTCGATCTACGGCGGCACCGCTCTCGACGGCGACGCCTCGTTGCTGCTTGGTCGCGCTACGGAATGGGATGAGTCGACGGCGGATATCGTTCGCGGCACCGGCTTGCGCATGTTCTTGATGGACGACGCCGACCTGTCACCGTTCGAGTTGGGTGAGATCGAGTTCGATCAAGTAGCCGATGCTTCCTGAGTCGCTCCTGATAGTTTGCGGACGATAATTCACCAGCGATAGGCCACGACCGATAGACGCGTAGAGACCACGAATGGCGGAATCCAAAGACAAGCGGCCGGTGCTAGCGTCACTGCTGGATCGGTTGTCGGACGACGACCCGGATCGTGCGCAGGAGATCCCTGTGACGGGCCGCAAGTTGGAGCGACAACTGCGTGAAGCGATCCGGCGGGATGTCGAAGCGTTTCTCAACACCCGGCGTCGCTGTGTGCCTCTTGCCGAGGAACTGATCCACGCGAAAGGAACTATCATCGACTACGGAGTGCCGGACTTTCTTGGTCAGACCTTGACCGGGGATCGCCGTCGTAAGCAGTTCTTGCGCGAACTCTCAGGATACCTGCAGGAGCACGAACCGCGCTTCCAGTCCGTCGAGGTCGAGTCCGTCGGTGTCGACACGGTCGATCGCTCGCTTCAGTTTCGAATCCAGGCAGTTGTCTACGCCGAGCCCGCGCCAGAGTCCCTATCATTCGACTCCAAGGTCGAACCGGTTTCGCGTTCGTTCAGCATCAAGGTCTGATAGGTCGCACGAGAAGAGCAACCGTTTGAATCGCAATGAGTGACGACCTGCTTCCATACTACGACCGTGAGCTTGCCTTCCTGAAGAACATGGGGGCGGAGTTTTCATCCGCGTATCCCAAGATTGCTGGTCGTCTACGACTCAGTAAGGACTCGGTCGATGATCCGCATGTCGCCCGATTGATTCAGTCGATTGCTTTTCTCAATGCGCGAACGCGCAAGAAGCTCGACGACGATTTCCCTGAATTGGCCCAGGCCATTCTGGGGGTCATCAGCCCGCATCACTTGGCGCCGGTGCCATCGATGGCGGTCGTGCAGTTCGAGTGCAGTCCCGACATGACGACGAGCTACCCGGTGCTAGCGGGGACGGCTCTTGAGACCGATCTCGCGTACGGCGCGGTCTGTCGTTTTACCACGGCGTACGATGTGACGACTTGGCCGGTGCGCATTGATCAGGCTGCCTTGTTGGGGGCGCCATTTCAGGCGCCAAAGCTGAGCCAGGCAAGCCGTGCGTCGGCAGTGCTGCGTCTTCGCGTGGTCGCCTCGGAAGATCAGTGCCCGGTTGGCGCGTTGGGTATCGATCAACTGCGCTTCCACTTGTGTGGCCAGCCGAGCACCGTGCAGCAGTTGTATGAACTGTTGCTCGACGATGTTCTGTGTGTGGCGATCGCTGATTCCAGCAAGGACAAGAACCCCATCGTGCTCGGGCCCGAGTGCTTGCAGCCAGTTGGCTTTGGTGGCGATGAGACGCTGCTGCCACGCAATGGCCGCTCGCAACCAGGCGCGCTGCTGCTGACGGAATACTTCGTGTTTCCGGACAAGTTCCACTTCGTCGATCTGGTTGGATTGCCGAAGGTGGAGCCAGGGCGCTTCGCCGAGGGCATGGAGATCTATGTCTACACGCAGCGGCGAGCGGACTTGGAGCAATCGGTCGATGCCGACACGTTCCAGCTCGGTTGCACGCCGGTCGTCAACCTCTACTCGAAGCGTGCGGATCCGATCGAGTTGACCGGCATGAAGTCGGAGTATCACGTTGTGCCCGATTCCCGGAATCCGGACGCGCATGAGATCTACTCGATCACCGCCGTCGCGGCGTTGTCGCGGGATGGTGCGCGTCGTGAGTATGCGCCGTTCTATGGCTTCCGCCATCCGATGGACGGAGAGGCTCGCGAGTCATTTTGGCACGCGCAACGTCGCGATGCGCCGGTGGGGCGCGATGAACGTGACGTCGGATCAGAGATGCACATTTCATTGGTCGATATCGAGGCCTCGCCGTCGGTGCCAGACGAGTGGATCTTGGCAACGGAGGTTATGTGCCTCAATCGCAATCGCCCGTCGCTGTTGCCGTTTGGTGGCGGCGAACCACGTCTACGCTTTAGTGAAGGTGGTGGCGGGATCGAGGCCATTAGCTGCTTGACCCCGTTTACTGACACCTTGCGGCAGTCGCGCGGTCGAGGCGCGTTGTGGCGTCTGGTGTCGCAGCTGTCACTCAATCACCTCTCGATCAGTGGTGGCGAAGAAGGTGCCGATGCACTGCGCGAGCTTCTGCGTGTAAACGATCTCGTAGACTCGGCTGTTACCCGCAACATCATTGCGTCGGTTTGCTCGGTGAGTAGTCGGCCGACGATGATCCGCATTCGCGAGCAAGGCGTACTGGGCCTTTGCCGCGGCACGGAGATCCGGGTCGAGCTGGACGAAGAGCGTCTGCAGTCGAGCGGCGTCTATCAGTTCGCGGTCGTGCTTGATCGTTTCCTCGCGTCTTATGCGTCCGTCAACTCGTTCGTGCAGCTGGTCACGGTTTCTCGCAAGGCGGACGGCGTCGAGCGTCGTTGGCCGGCACGTAGCGGCACTCGTGAGCTCGTCTAGGAGCTGATTCGCAATGTCCGACCTACTCCAAGAACCTGGCCGCTACGAGTTCTATCAGGCGATGCGCCTGCTGGAGAATGGCTCCGTGCCAGGCGTCAGAGGTGAGCCGGTTGGGCATGACCATGAGCCGCGCTTCGAGGCGGTGCGTTTGCGGTCTTCGCCATCACTTGGGTTTCAGGTGAACGCGATCGAGTCCATTGAACGTCGCCGAAGCGCCGTCTCTGGCGCTGCCAAGGCCGCCGACGTTACGATCACGTTCATGGGAGCGCTGGGTGCGAGCGGCCAGCTGCCGTGGCACTACACCGAGTATGTGTTTGATCGGATGTCGCAGCGTGACAAGTCGCTGCGCGCGTTCGTTGACACGTTGGAGCACCGCAGCCACTCGTTTCACTATCGCGCCTGGGGTAAGTACCGGCTGCCTGTTGTATACGAAGCTTCAAGGCGACGGGGCGGGATCGACGATGTGACTGCGGTCATGCGTGCCCTCGTTGGGCTCGGCACGGATCACCTGCATGAGCGCTTGCCAGAAGGTGCTGATCTGTGGCTCTACTTTGGTGGGTTGTTTGGCCGTGGCCAGCGCACCACCGCAGGTCTTGAGATGATGCTTCGCGACGTCACCGGGCATCCTGTTGTGGTTAAGGAGTTCGTAGGCCGCTGGCAGTCCTTGCTGCCCGAAGAGTGCACGCGTTTGGGGGGACCTGCGAATGACGAATACCGCAACCAACTCGGTTCGTCGCTGATTCTTGGAGAGCGCGTTTGGGACGTCTTGTCTGGCATCCACATCACCATTGGTCCGGTCTCATCCAATGATTTGGCGCAACTCGTTCCGCGCACTGGGCACTACCCGTGGCTTGGTGACTTAGTGAAGTCTTACCTCGGGCCAAACGTGGATTTCGAGGTTGTCGCCCAAGTGGAGAAGGGGACTGTGTCAGCAGTCCGTCTCGGCGAAGGCGGTGGCGTAGCGCTCGGCGGTGCCGCATGGATTCATGCGGAGAACTCTGCAAGTTATGACGCCGACGTGCCGGTATGCTCCAGTCGCTGACCGCAACGATTCCACTGTTCGTTGCAACACACTTTCATGCTGCTCGTTGCTCTGCGACGTCCGCATTTGCTTCCTTCAACTTGCTCCTCGCACAGTGCTTCTTGCACATGCGGACAGGGAGCGATTTCAATCGTCCCTCACCCCCTCAGTCTTAGGCCGTGTCTACACTGAACCTCCGATCACTCGTTGCTCACCTTAACGACAGTTGCCGTCGGTCACTGGAGGGTGCCGCTGGGCTTTGCCTCTCGCGAACGCAGTACAACGTCGAAGTTGAGCATTGGCTGCTCAAGATCCTAGAGACGCCCGACTCTGACTTGGTGCTCGCGCTGCGTCACTTCGAGATTGATCCGGCCCGCGTGGAGGCTGGATTGACCCGCGCGCTGGACCGACTCAAGACCGGGAACTCGCGACCACCTGCACTGGCGCCGTCGGTACTCGAGTTAGCTCGCGATGCTTGGCTGCTGGGCTCGCTTGAGTTCAACGCCGCGGCGGTTCGCAGTGGTCACCTCTTGTGCGCCCTGATGTCCGCTGATGGTCTTGCGCGCCAGATGATTGAGGCGTGCCCGGAATTGAAGTCGGTCTCCGTCGACCAGTTGATGGCTGGCTTTGACAAGATCACGGACGGCTCCTCCGAAGAGAAGCAAACGGCCACGACGGCTGCGCCTGCTGCCGGCGGTCCCGTTGCGGGTGGTGGCACTGGCGCACTTGCACAGTTCACGGTCGATCTGACGGCCGTGGCACGCGCCGGTGGCATCGATCCGGTGCTCGGTCGCGACATGGAGATCCGGCAGGTGATCGATATCCTGACGCGTCGTCGTCAGAACAACCCGATCCTCACTGGCGAACCGGGCGTCGGTAAGACGGCGGTCGCAGAAGGCTTCGCGCTCAAGATCGCGAGCGGTGATGTTCCACCGTCTCTGAAGAACGTGATCGTGCGCACGCTCGATCTTGCGTTGTTGCAGGCCGGCGCCGGCATGAAGGGTGAGTTCGAAAGCCGCCTCAACAACGTCATCAGTGAGGTCAAGGCCTCGGCGCAACCGGTGATCCTGTTCATCGATGAAGCCCACACGATGATCGGTGCCGGCGGCCAGGCTGGCCAGGGCGACGCCGCTAACTTGCTCAAGCCGGCACTCGCGCGTGGCGAACTTCGCACGATCGCGGCGACGACGTGGGCGGAGTACAAGAAGTACTTCGAGCGCGACGCCGCGCTGGCTCGTCGATTCCAGGTCGTCAAGATCGACGAGCCGAGCGAAGAGGTCGCGATCCAGATCATGCGCGGCCTCGCAGCCGTAATGGAGAAGCACCACGGGGTTCGCATCCTGGACGAGGCAGTGACCGAGTCGGTCCGCCTCTCCGGTCGCTACATCGCCGGTAGGCAGTTGCCCGACAAGTCGGTCAGCGTGCTCGATACGGCTTGCGCCCGAGTGAACCTCAGTCAGGCGGCCACTCCGGCCCAGGTCGAGGATTGTCAGCGCCGCATCACCCAGCTTCAGACATCGATTCGTGTCGTGACGCGCGAGATCGCGTCCGGTGATGCCAAGGACGAGGACCTTACCACCCTGCAGACGGACCTCGAGACGTGCGAAGGGCTCTTGATCGAGCTCAATGAGTTGTGGCAGAAGGAAAAGGTGCACGTCACCAAGATCGGCGAGCTCAAGAACCAGCTCGACGAAGCGGCGGAAGCTGGCGATGTGCCGGCTGAGTTGCGTGACTCGCTCCAGGCCGAGATCAAGCAGCTGCGAAGCGTGCAGGGCGAATCGCCACTGGTGCATCCGTTCGTCGATGCACAGGCCATTGCCGAAGTAATCTCCAACTGGACTGGTATCCCGGCTGGCCGCATGGTCGCCGACGAAATCCATGGCGTGCTGCAGCTGCATGAACGCATGCGCGAGCGCGTTGTTGGCCAAGACGCCGCCACCGAGGCGATCGCCGAAGCAATCCGCACAAGTCGCGCTGGCTTGACCGACCCGGTTCGGCCGATTGGTGTGTTCATGCTCGTAGGCACAAGTGGTGTCGGTAAGACCGAGACCGCCATTGCGCTGGCAGAACTGCTCTACGGCGGCGAGCAGAACATGACCGTGATCAACATGTCGGAGTTCAAGGAGGAGCATAAGGTCTCTCTCTTGATGGGCTCGCCCCCCGGCTACGTTGGCTATGGCGAAGGTGGCATCTTGACCGAAGCCGTGCGCCGCAAGCCATACAGCGTGGTGCTGCTCGATGAACTAGAGAAGGCGCACCCTGGCGTGCAAGAGATCTTCTATCAGGTGTTCGACAAGGGCACGCTGAAGGACGGCGAAGGCCGCGATATCGACTTCCGCAACACGGTCATCTTGATGACGACCAATGCCGGCACCGATACGATCATGTCGCTGTATGCCGATCCGGAGACGATGCCGGACAAGGATGGCATGGTGGAGGCGTTGCGGCCGGAACTGCTGAAGACGTTTAAGCCCGCGTTCCTCGGTCGTACTGCGATCCTGCCTTACGTCCCTCTGAGCGATGATGTCATGAAGGGCATCATTCGCCTGAAGCTCGGCAAGATCGTGCGTCGCATCGATGCGACCTACGGCGTGCCGATGAAGTATGGCGAAGATCTCGTGGACGCGATTTCTGCTCGTTGCACCGAGGTCGAAACCGGTGCGCGCAACATCGACCACATTTTGAATCGCACTCTGTTGCCAGCTTTGGCAAAAGAGTTCCTGTCTCGCATGGCAGATGGTTTGGCCATCGAAAATGTCGAGATCGGTGTCGGGCCTGACGGTGATTTCACCTATGGCTTGACCTGATTGTTATCCATTCGCAGGGCTTGGTCAGTAGGGCCAGCGATGACCTGTGGATAGCTTTATCGTGTTGGAGCAATATGGCTTCAGCACATTTTTGCTGCGTTCGGATTCAACCGAGTGCAGCGTGATCGTTGACTAGGAGAACGCTGTGGCTGTTTACATGAAGTGTACGGGTGGCAAGTCGCCGGGTAAGATTGACGCGGAGATCAAAGGCAACGCTTCGCAGGCGAAGCATGTTGGGTGGATCCCGCTGCAGTCTGCGAAGTTGCCAACGGAACGCGATGGTGTGAACACCGCGCCCGGCAACGTTACCGACAGAACCACTTCCCAAGTCGACTTCAAGGACATCGAGATCAGCAAGGCGATGGACAAGGCGAGTGCCGGGCTGATGAAGTGGAACATCTCTGGCGCGACCTACGAGGTCTGCATCGAGATCTGCAAGGAAAACGGTAATCCCGTGCTGAGGATCACCCTCTACGACACGTTGTTGACCAACTACGACGCAGAGAGTGACGAGGAAGGCAAGGTCGAAGAGTCGTTGTCCATGGACTACACCAAGATCCAGATGGATTTCCTCAGCTACAAGAAGGACAACACCGCGGATCCAGACAACAACGTCACGGTGATCTACGATCTTGAGACTGCCAGTGGTGCCACGTAATAGTGAAGTCGCATAGGGCCCTCTAGAGTTGCGCGGCCTTCCCGGTGCTTTCGGGCATCGGGCACGGCGTGAAGCGACCGTTGAAGATTCATCGTTCGCTTGCGATGTATATAAGTCTCGGGCCTGTGGGCGACTGACTGTTTTGCGACTGATCCCTTAGGTGACCGGGGCTGCTGCGCCCCTTTGCAATAACGCCGCGATGTTTGCGACGCGTGAGATAGACGAATGCCAATCTTCATGAAGGCGGCTGCCATCGACGGCGACGTTGTCGCTGAATCGCACAAGGGATGGTTCCAGGTTGAGGAGTGCAGCTTTGATCTTCAGATCGATAAGGACAAAGTTCGTGCTCGGCTCACCGATAGCGATCAGGCGTCGGAAAAGCCGATTGAGCCTGAGATCGGCTTGTTCGAAGTGACCAAGAAAACGCCGGGCCGCTCCGTGCCAGGATTGATGGCTTGGATCGTCTCCGGTGATCAGCTCGACGAGGTGAGGGTTGACGTCTGCGGAGATACGACCGGCGACGACGGGAAGTGGCGATCCCACATGCTCTACGTGCTCAAGGGTGTTTTGATGAAGGACTACAAAATGACCATGGGTGACGCGGAGAAAGGCCAGATGTCGATCAAGATGCAGTTCAGCTACGAGTCGCTGGAACTTACTCAGTCCAGCTACGACAGGGCCAACCAATCGAAACCGAGCCTCAAGTCTTCTGCTGTCATTACGAAGCCCCAGTGATGAGCTTGTTCCGCAACCTTGACTGGCTTCCTGTTGACTGCCTCTCTATTGACTGGCTCCCTGTTAGCTGGCTCCCCGTAATTGGCACCCCGCAACACGCGAACTGCGAACTGACCTAAGAATTCCATGGCGACCTACTTGAGAATCGGTGGTGTCAATGCGTCAACGTCCGACGTGAAGATCGCGGGCGATGTCAGCGAAGAGAAGCACGATAAATGGATCGAGCTGTCGAGCTTCTCATTTGGATCCAGTGTGTCGAAAGCTGCCGACAGCCCCGACGCCGGCGAGGATGATGACGGCGGCAGCAAGGATTTGTCACCGGCCGAGCAGCGTCAGCGAGATCTGAGGCGCAAGAAGGCCAAAGAAGCGAAGGCCAAGGAACAGGAGGAGGCTGGTGATGTCGACGAAAGCATCGATGGTCGAAGTGCCTTCCGCAACCAGGGCTTGACGCTCGCGAAATGGGCGGGGCAAGACTCTCCCAAGCTCGTCGAGTGGGCGCTGTCGGACGTGTCCTACGACTTGCAGATCGACTGCTGTCGCGAGAACGGCCACACCTACATGCGCGTGTTTGTCTACAACGCGCGCATCGTCTCCTTCGCTCAGACGGCCGAGCCTGGTGACATCACCGAGGAGTTGACGGTGCTCTTCGAGGACATGACGTTCGAGTCGCACAGTTTCGCGAAGGATGAGAAGCGTTTGACGCCGACGTCCTCGACGACCAAGGAGGATGGCAAAGACAGTGCGAAGCGCACCGCGGCCGTGCGTTCTGGTCCGCCTGCGATCGCGAAGGGTGGCAAGGGCGTTGGCAAGCGAGCCGTCGCAACGTCCGCGGCGTCGACCGTGGCGGACGCCACCGCGCGCATGTGGGCGGCCGGTGAGGATCCCGAGTTCGTGCAAGCGGACCGTGTGTTGACGGTGGATAAGATCGGCGGCTTCGAGTTCCTGCTCGGTAGTTATGTCGGCAGCGAAGAGATCTCGGGCTTGTTCCACTTCCAGCTCGAAACGACTTCCAGCGAGCTGAACGTCAAGGCGGCAGACGTCATTGGCCAGCCCATTTCGTTCCGTCTTGAGGACGACACCAAGATCGACTCGGACAATGAGGCTCCAAGCCGCGAATACAACGGCATCGTGGCTGAGATGTACGCCGGCCAGAAGTCTGTGGACTGTCGTGACTACACATTCGTTGTGGTGCCGTGGTTCTGGCTGCTTACGAAGCGGAGCGACTGCAGGATCTTCCAGGAGAAGTCGGTCGTCGAGATTGTTGAGGCTGTGTTCAACAACCTTGGCTTCAAAGGTTTCGATAAGTCGAACGTTCGCGCGACCTATCCGAAGCTTGAGTACTGCGTGCAATACCGCGAGACCGACTTCGACTTCGTCAGCCGCTTGCTGGAGGAGTTTGGCATCTTCTACTTCTTCCGGTTCGAGATGGGCAAGCACACGATGGTTCTCGCCGACTCTTCTGTCGTGCATGCCAATTGTGAGCAGAAGGACGTCAGGCAAACTCATGGTTCTCTCGACGAGCGCCACATTCGTAACTGGATCAAGCACTCGTCGCATATCTCGGGCAAGGTCAGTTACCGCGATTACAACCACACGACGCCGGCCGAGACTCTTGAGTCGGAAGCCACCTCGGTAGTCGACCTTCCCAAGATCAAGGACTACGAGATCTACGACTACCCCGGTCGCTACATCAACGTGGCGGATGGTGGCAAGATCGCGAAGACGCGCATCGAAGCCGCGGAAGTTGAGCACTGCATTGTCGAAGGAGACAGCGGTTGTGATGCGTTTGCCTGTGGCACGAAGTTCACGGTCAAGGCCCACGATTGCGACGAAGAGAAGGGCCAAGAGTTCGTACTCACAGGCGTCGTGCATCATGCGCACTTGATGCCAATGAGCGACGTCAAGCCGCGCGTCTACTACGTCAACGAGTTCGAGGCGATTCCCAAGGCGGTCACGTTCCGGCCGGCGCGAGTCACCGAACGCCCGGTCGTGCGCGGCCCGCAAACCGCGGTAGTGGTCGGCGTCTCAGGCGAAGAGATCGATCCGGATAAATACGGCTCCGTGAAGGTGCAGTTCCACTGGGACCGTGAAGGCAAGAAGGACAAGGATAGCTCGTGCTTCGTGCGTGTCGCACAGCCGATCGTTGGCAAGAACTGGGGGGCCCAGTGGTTGCCGCGCATGGGGCAGGAAGTTGTCGTCGAGTTCCTCGAGGGGGATCCCGATCGCCCGCTCATTACCGGCTCGGTCTACAACGAAGACTACATGCCCCCCTATGCACTGCCGGCGAACAAGACGCAGTCAGGCATGAAGACGCGATCGACGAAGGAAGGCAAAGTCGAGAACTTCAACGAGCTGCGCTTTGAGGATAAGTTGGGCTCAGAGCACATCTATTTGCACGCTGAGAAGGACTTCGAGCGCGTCGTCGAAAACGACGACACCTTGACCGTTGGTACGGAAGGTGAGGGCAGTCAGAAGGTCTCGATCCAGAAGGACCGCACGATCGAAGTGGTCGAAGGCAATGAGGCCACGACCATCAAGAAGGGTGATCGCACGATCGAGGTCACGGAAGGCAAGGAGACCACGACCATCGTTAAGGGTGATCGCGCCGTTGTTGTCAACAAGGGCAATCAAACGTTCGACGTCAAGCAGGGCGATCTCCTCATCAAGGTTGATGCCGGCAAGTCCGTGATCGAATCGGACAAGAGTATCGAGCTCAAGGTTGGCTCAACCAGTATCAAGCTCGACAAGCAGGGCATCACCCTGAAGGGCGACAAGGTAACGGTCGAAGGCAAGCAGTCCGTCGAGCTCAAGGTTGGCAGCAGCAGCACCAAGGTCGATATGAAGGGCGTCACCGTGAAGGGCAAGATGGTGACCTTGGAAGGCGAAGCGAAGACCGAAATCAAGGGCCTCCTCGTAGACGTTAAGGCTGGCGGCACCCTGCAAGCAGGTGGCCCCATCATGAAGCTCGGCTAATGAACGCAGCTCAAGAGAAACTCAAGTTGTTAACGGCCGCAGAAGTGTGCGCCGGGTGCGAATTGGAAACGGACGTGACGGAGTGGTTGCAGGCCGAGCCTGATGCGGCGGCGTTTCTCCAGCAACTAACCGACGCCGGGCACCACATGGATGCGGTGCAGTTCTTGTGCCACGCACTTGAGCCGCGCGAAGCGGTTTGGTTGGCGTGGGATAGTGGCCGACAGCTTGTTGATGAGCATGCCCCAGCCAAACTCAAGAATGCGGTGTCCACGACTCTCAAATGGCTGACGACGCTTGAGGACAAAGATCGTCGAGCTGCTCACGATGCCAGTGAGATTTGTGGGATCGAACAGGCCGCGGGG
>JBNMNW010000128.1:0-15459 GCA_051278165.1 Planctomycetota bacterium
CGCTTCGACAGGCAACGCCTACGTGGTCTTTCACGGGGCGAATGCCTTGCCCCGGAACGGCCACTGCGGCGTCCCGCCGGTCGTCTCTGGCTCTGGCTCTGGTTCTGGTTCTGGCACCGGCTCTGGCTCTGGCACCGGCTCTGGCTCTGGCACCGGCACTCCGGCAGGCTTCCCTGACTCTGTCTACGAATGTGAGTTGGCGCTCGAAGCGGATCATTCGCTGTTCCAGCTCAACAACAGCAACACAGCGGCGACCCAGAGCGAAGTGTTGGGAGTCGTCAATGCCATCGACGTGATCTACCAAGCAGGTCTGACGGTGTCGTTCCACGTCACTCAGCTGATCGTCGATGTGGTCCCGGATCCCTACACCAGTGCGAACGCGAACCTATTGCTGCCGCAGTTCAGGTCGTATTGGAACACGAACTACGCCGGGGTTGCGCGCGACGTGACCCACCTGTTTACGGGTCGGTCAGTCGGTGCCGCGAGTGCCGGTTCGGTTGGCCTTGCCTACACGGCAACCGCCTGTGACACCTCGAACGCCTACGGGCTTTCGCAGACGCGCTGGACTCCAAACTATGCACTGCGGGTGGCGTTGACGGCGCACGAGCTCGGCCACAACTTTGGCGCCGATCACTGCGACGCCAATGGCGGCTGCAGCATCATGTGTTCGGGTATCGGCGGTTGTTCCGGTGTTGCCGCATCGTTTGGACCGACGGCGTTGTCCGAAATGAGCGTCTTCCTGCAGACGGTTAGCTGCTTGACGCTGGTGCCTTCGATGCCGCAGATCACGTCGGCGACGCCGGTGCTGATCGCGACGGTGAGCCCGCCGGAAGTGACCTTGGGTGGCTCAGGCTTCCTCGGCACGACGACCATGACGGTCGCAGGGCAGCCGTTCGCTGGCTTCCAAGTGTTGAGCGACACGCAGATACGCTTCTCGCCGCCAGTTGGTTTAGCGCTCGGCGTGCAGTCTGCGACGGTGACCAACCCTGCCGGCACCAGCAACGCAACGTTCCTGCTTTACCAGGGGGCGAATCCATGCCGGGTCGTGGCACCGATCAACACCCAAGGCGGCCTGCCATTCACATGGCGCATCGGTGGCTGGCCGAACGGCACCGGTTACCTTGGCGTCAGCCTGGTGGACACGACGTCGCAGCTGCAGGGCTTCCCAGTCATGACCGAGTTCTTGCCCCTGTGGATGGGGCCGTTGGACACGCGGGGCATGGCGAACGTGACCGTGCCGATGATTCCGGCGATTCTCACCGGCTTCCCGTTCTACTCCCAGATGCTCGACGGCATGACCGGATCCGGGGTCGTGCGTAGCACGTCGATGGTTCTGCGCACGTTGATCTACTGATTTCCCGAGCGGCGAGTTCCTGCGCGGCGAGTTCTTGCGCGGCTGTGCAGCTATGTCATGCGCTACCAAGCGGCGCTCGGCAGGTCTTACTCTAGCAGTATGAGCGGGGACTAAACCCGCGGCGGTGCCGTCGGTATGCGCCAACGATGCGGTAAGTGTTCCTGTGTTGACGGATTTGGTTTCGTTGCGAGCGATGGCTTGCGGGGGGATGGCTTGGCGCACTCAAGGGCCACGCGGACCTCTGCTGCGGACGGTTTATTGGGGTTGCTCATAAGGACTTGGCCAGTGGTGGCTCATGGAGGTGTGCCTTGGGAGGCTACCCGGGACCAATCCGTTACGTGGGCAATCGCGCCGCCCTGCGTTAGAGGCGCCTATCGTGGGAGCCACGCGTCGTGGCCATTCCCCGACCAGCACTAATCCACCCCTCAGGAGTCATGATGAAGATCTGTATCGCTGCCACCCTGCTCGCTATGGCGCTGCCGTTGGTCGCTCAAATACCCGGCGCAGACCAAGCCCCGGCCGCAACCCCCGCCGCCGCCGCAGACCCGGCCGTCGAAGCGACCTTCTACAAGGCTTACTACCTGGAGAAGGGCAAGCGCGATTTCGATGGCGCCATGGCGCTCTACTCGTCGTTCCTGGCCAAGGCGCCGACCCACAAGCTCGCTGGCGAAGCTGCCACGCAGCAGTTCCGCCTGCTCGACCGCACTGGCAAGAGCAAGCAACGTGACGCGTTCAAGGAAAAGTACGCCAAGCTGCTCGCCGGCGTCGGCACGACCGCGGCCCGCCCGGCTCGCGGCGCAGATGATGCCGGTGAACGTCCGGAACGTGGCGCTCGTCCGGAGCGCGGCGCTGGCGGTGAAGGTGCTCGCGGAGAAGGTGCTCGCGGACAACGCGGCAACCGTCGCGGCGGCGGCGGCGGCGGCATCTTTGGCTTGATGCGCAGCGAGACCAAGGTTGCGGACATGACCAAGGAGCAACTCGAAGAGCTCAAGACGGGCCTCGAGAGCGCCGCGGACATGATCGATCGCATGCGCGATCGCATGGGTGACGAGATCGCCGACAAGCTCACCAAGGGCACGACCGACCTCAAGAAGGCCCTCGAAGGTGACGACAAGGCCGCTGTTCAGAAGGCCCTCGATGGCCTGAAGGAATCCATGGGTGGCATGTTCGGCGGTGGTCGCCGTGGCGGCCGTGGTGGTGAAGAAGGCGGCGGCCGTGGCGGCCGTGGCGGTGAAGAAGGCGGCGGCCGTGGTGGCCGTGGCGGTGAAGAAGGCGGCGGCCGTGGTGGCCGTGGCGGCAACCGCGAAGGCGGCGGCGGCGGCGGCGGCGGCACCGAAGCTGGTGGCGGCGGCGGTAAGAAGGGCGGCGGCGGCGGCCGCTAGGCTGCACCGACTGCTTCGCCTGCTTGGCTGTTTAGCCTAATTGGCGAACAAACGGCCATCGCTTGACGGCGATGGTCGCACCCTACTCGCGCGCCATATGGCTGCGCGCCGGTGCGTGCTTTTAGCACCGAGGAACTTGGCGCTGTGCGGTAGCTCCCGCCCTCGTATTCGTGGCAGCTCGCGAAGCGGCTGGCATGATCCCTTGCGCCAATGTTGACAACTGCGACGATGGTCGCGTGGCGCGCAACTCCATCGATCCGGTCAAGCTAGAGGTCTTCCACCATTTGCTGTCTGCGTATTGCGAAGAGGCCGGTGCGCGTTTGCGGCTCAGTGCGATCAGTCCCAATATTCGCGAACGCGCCGACTACTCAGTCGCGGTGTTCGATCGCGACGCGCGTCTAGTCGCGCAGGCGGCGCACATTCCCGTGCACCTTGGCAGCGCTGGAGAAGCCGTTCATGCCGTGCGTCGCGAACTCGAACTCGCACCCGGTGACGTCGCGATCCTCAATGATCCCTACTGCGGCGGCACCCATCTGCCCGACGTGACCATGGTGCGCCCGGTGTTTGCAAAGGGCGCGAAGCAACCTGAGTGGTTTGTCGTCAATCGTGCGCATCACGCCGACATCGGTGGCGCGACGCCAGGTTCGATGGGCATCGTGCGCGACTTGTTTGCCGAAGGACTCGTCATCCCGCCGGTGCACTTGCGTCGCCGCGGCGTGCTGCAACGTGACTTCATGCGTTTGCTGGCGCGCAACGTGCGCGGTGCCGACGAGCGCTTGATCGACCTCGCGGCCCAAGAGGCCAGTTTGGCGCAGCTCGAACAACGTCTGCACGCATTGGTCAAAGAGCACGGCTTGACGACCGTGCGTCGCACCACGTCAGCGTTGATGGACTACACCGAGCGCGCTGGCCGGGTGTTGTTGCGAACCCTGAAGAACGGCGTCTATCGCGCCAACGACCATCTCGATGGTGATGGCCTAGGTGGCGGCCGGTTGGACATCGTCTTGAAGCTGCAGCTGCACGATGAGCACGTCGAGTTTGATTGGACCGGCACGTGTGACCAGGCGAAGGGCGGAGTCAACGCCAACCCGGGCATCGCGCTCGCTGCATGCGTGTACTCGCTTCGATGTCTGTGTCCCGGTCGCTTGCCGACCAACGACGGTTTGTTCCGACTACTGAAGTTGGTGACGCGTCCCGGCAGTTTGGTCGATCCCTATTCGCCGGCACCGGTCGCCGGTGGCAACGTCGAGACCAGTCAGCGCCTCGTCGATGTCTGCCTTAGCGCGCTGTCGTCCGCAGCGCCCGATCGCGTGCCGGCGGCCTCTGCTGGCACGATGAGCAACTTGACGTTCGGCGGCAGCATGCATTCTGGCCGTGAGTTTGCGAGCTACGAAACGCTGCCTGGTGGGGCCGGTGCCAGCGCCAACAGTGATGGTCAGTCGGCGATCCAGACCCACATGACCAACACCCGCAATACTCCGATCGAAGAACTCGAGCAGCGCGCGCCGTTGCGCATTCGCGGCTTGTCGGTTCGTCGCGGCAGTGGTGGTCGTGGCAAGCACCGCGGCGGCGATGGCCTGCGCAAGGAAGTTGAAGTGCTCGAGTCGCTGCGAGGAGCGTTTCTCGGCGAGCGGCACGAGGCTGGGCCGCCGGGGTCAGCGGGCGGCAGCGCTGGCGCGCCTGGGCGGTTGTTTATCGAACGCGGTGGCAAGCGCAAGCGGCTGCCGGCGAAGACGTCGTTTGATCTTGGTAAGGGCGATGTGCTGATTGTCGAAACTCCGGGAGGTGGTGGTCATGGCAAGGTTTGATCTGTGTTGTGCAACGGTTCTATTGCTGCTCGTCGCATCCTGTTCGTCCGCTGGCTACAGCCCGTATCCACTCGACCTCGAACACAAGTTGCCTAACGATGCATTCGCGCGCTGCCGCGCTGTGCTGCTCAATCACTACGACACGATCGCGTTTTCGGATGCCGAGAACTTCCGGTTGGAAACCGAGTGGCTGCCGATTTCCGAGCCGCCCGGCGAGCGCCGCGCGACTGTCTATCGCGAGCTTGCGCTACCCGCCTCGCTTGCGGTTGTCGTCGAATTGCGAAGGCTGACGGTGCCATTGATCGGGGTGCCACATTGGACGACGGCGCGCGGTGACAACTACGCCGAACGGCAACTCGCGGAATGGCTGCGTGAGTGCCTTCGTGATCCCGAAGTGGTGGGGGCTGTGATCGGGAAGCAGTCGTCAGGCGACACGTAGCCGGTCGAGGCGGTCCGGGCGGAAGCATCTCGGGCAGTAGTCACTCGAGCAGCAAGACGTTTCGCGCGGCAGTGGCTTCGGGAAGCCGTGGACTCGCGCGGCAGTGGCTTCGGGAAGCAGTGGCCTCGCGCGACGAGTAGCCCTTCATCGAAATCTAGGCCGCGGTCGCGATGGCCAGCGCCTGCCTGATCGTGGTCTCACGTGGCCAGCGGTTGGCGCTGCGTCGCAGCAAGCCGATCGCAGCGACCGTCTTGCCTCGCAATTCGAGTAATCGAGCACGGGCCAAGACGACGGCCGCACGCGGGGTCGCGCGGAGTTCTCGCGCCGAACGCAGGGCGCGCAGGGCGGCGATCGGGTCACGTTCGCTGCAACAGGCTTCGAACAGCCACAGCCATGCCGGCAGCGACTCCGGTTGCAGCGCGACGGCCTGCTCAAGTAGTGCACGTGGTGTGATCCGGGCGTTACTGCGTCGCTGACCCCATGGGCGCAAGGCGCGGCGCACTGGCTGCGTGGCTGGCTGCACCGGGAACCGACCCGCGAGTCGGTGCAGTCGCGCCCGGCGTCGGTCGACATCCGGTGCGGGTTGCGGCTCGATCAGCCGCAGATCACCTTGTGCTTGCAGTAAGTCTGCGGCCAGCCCGGTCAGAGCCTCAACCGCGCGAGCCTGCCAGAAGCTCTGTTGTTCGGCGTCCCAGCCGAGTCGCGCCGCCAGCACATCCAGCTGGCGGCGCAGGTCGCGGCGGGCCATCCCGGCCGCCCGGATGCTAGCGGTGACATTGGGACGGCCATTATTGAGGGTCACTAGCGGCGGGATTTGCAGAGGATCTTCTTCCTGGGTTGCCCAGATCGGTAGCGCCGGCTCCTCGACGGCCAGTTGCTGCGTGGCGAGGTTGCGCCGGTGCCGGTAGATGACCTTCTCGGCCCGTCGCATCCAGCGGGCGTGCCGTTCGCGCGCAGACATGCCTAGAATGGCTCCTGCGTGCTCTAGGCAGTCAACGGCCAGTTCTTGCTGCACATCGTCGAGCCAGTCCCGCAGCAGGTTCTGAGGGATGCTTTTCCAGCTGGCAATGCGCCGCAGGGCTCCCGGCAGGATCCGGCGCTGGAACTGGCTCAGTAGCTTGAGGGCGGTGGTGCGGTCGGTTTCCGTTCTGCTCATCGTGGTCTCTCCCAACCTTGAGTGGTGTTCCGGGGGCAACTCGTTATGCTCGCCGCCCTTTTCCGCTGTGCTGAACCATGCCGACAACCTGTGTCGTAGGCATCCTCTGGGGTGACGAAGGCAAGGGCAAAGTCATTGACTACCTTGCCGCTGAAACGGACTACGTCGTTCGTTTTGGTGGTGGCCACAATGCTGGCCACACCCTTGTTCTACCGCCCGAAATTGCCGGCGAGGGCAAGCTCGTCCTGCATCTGGTGCCATCTGGCATCGTGCACTCGCATACCGTGAATGTGATCGGCAACGGCGTCGTTGTCGATCCGATTCATTTGTGCCAGGAGATTGAGAAGCTGCAGAAACGCGGCATCTCGATCGAACTTGGTCGCAATATGCTAGTTAGCGAACGAGCCCATGTGATCATCGAGGCGCACCAGCGTCAGGATCATCTGGCCGAGTCTGGGCGCAATCGCAAGATCGGAACGACCGGCCGCGGCATTGGCCCGGCCTACAGCGATCGCTGCAGTCGCATCGGTTTGCGGGTCGGCGACCTGATCCGTCCGGACACGTTGCGCCAGGCCCTGACCGCACTCGCCGCGCAAAAGAACGCGCTGTTCGAACCGGCGGGCATGGAGCCGGTCGACGTCGACGCGTTGTTCAAGCAGCTGGTGGCTGTCGGCGAGAAGCTGCGTCCGGCGATTGTCGACGCGGGGCTCGTGCTGCGACAGGCTCGCAGCGCCGGCAAGCGCATCCTGCTCGAAGGCGCGCAGGGATGTCTGCTCGATCTTGAGCACGGCACCTACCCGTTCGTGACCAGTTCGCACGCCACCACTGGCGGCGCGTTTAGTGGTACCGGCATGCCGCCGCATGAGATGCGCACGGTTGGCATCGTCAAGGCGTACTCGACGCGGGTCGGCGAAGGACCGTTTCCGACGGAGCTGTTCGACGACACCGCCGAGAAGCTACGTGCCGCGGGCAAGGAATACGGCTCGACGACCGGGCGACCACGCCGCATCGGTTGGTTCGACGCGGTAGCCGTTCGATACTCGTGCGGCATCTCCGGTGCGCACGAACTCGTCTTGACGAGCCTCGATGTGCTGCAGGGATTCCCGCTGAAGCTCGCCGTCGAGTACAAGCTGGCGGATGGCACGTTGAGCAAAGACTTGCCAGCATTCGAGCTTGAGAAGGTGGAACCGCAGTTTCTCGAGATGCCTGGCTTCGACGAGAATATCTGTGACATCCGCGATTTCGACTCGCTGCCACAGAACGCCAAAAACTACGTCGCCGCACTCGAAGAGCACACCGGTATGCGTATCGGCACGATCTCGGTTGGCCCTGGTCGCGATCAATTGATCAAGCGGTAGCGCAGGCTCTTCTCGTGACGCCAGTGCTTCTAGTGAACCCAGTTGATCTAGCTCAGGGCATCTTGTGAAGAAGGACTTAAACAACGGCGCGGCAGACGAACTGGTCGTGCCGCGCAGCGTTGCCGTCATCATGGATGGCAACGGGCGCTGGGCGAAGAGCGCCGGCTTTGAGCGCATTCGAGGTCATGAGCGCGGCATCGATGCGGTGCGCACGACGGTGACCGAATGCGCCAAGCTCGGCGTTGAGGCGTTGGTGCTCTACGCGTTCTCGGAAGAGAACTGGGCCAGGCCGAAGCGCGAGATCAAGCTGCTGTTCAAGCTGTTGAAGCGCTTCCTGCTCGATGAGCGCGGCACGTTGATGGACAACAACGTGCGTCTGCTGCACTCCGGCCGGCGTGTGCGCTTGGCAGCCGATGTGCTCGATCTGCTTGACGAGACGATTGCGTTGACTGCCGGCAATGACGGCATGCTGCTAAGTCTCGCGATCAGTTACGGCGGCCGCCAAGAACTGATCGATGCCACCCAGAAGCTCGCCAGACGCGTACAGGCCGGCGACCTCGATCCCGAGGCGATTGACGAACAAACCATCCACGATGCCCTGTACCAACCCTCGCTGCCGGATCCGGATATTCTGATCCGAACCGCGGGGGAGATGCGCATCAGCAACTTCCTGCTCTGGCAGGTCAGCTACTCGGAGATCTACGTGCACGACATCTGCTGGCCGGACTTCGGTAAAGACCAACTGCACGAAGCCTTCCGTGACTACGGCCGCCGCGTCCGCAAATTCGGGAAGGTGCTCTAGTGAGTGACCTCAAGACCCGTGCGGTGCTCGCGCCGACGATGCTAGCGATCATCGCGGGCATCTACTGGCTCGATGTTTCCGGCATCCTTGGTATCAAAGCCGGCGCCCTGTCGGCGGGCTTTCTCGGCCTGCTTGGCATCGGTGGCGCGTGGGAGTTCGCCAGCTTGCTGCGCGGCGGCGGTTTCGCTGTCGGCAAGCGAACCTTGGTTGTCGCCACCACGATCTTGCTCGGCAGCGCGTTCGCCTTTGGTTGGGCCCAGCTCGACCGCGAACTCTACCCACTGGTCATCGGCACGCTGCTGCTCTTGTTCCCGCTGGCCTTGCGTTCGCTCAGTCGCGATGACATGCACCACGGACTCGAACGGCAAGGCACCACCCTGCTCGGCTTCATCATGGTCGCGTGGCCCATGTATCTGGCGATGGGCATCTGCTTCCGCTGCCTGCCGTCGCTGCTCTACGTGGTGCTGATCTGCAAAGGCGGCGACATCGGCGGCTATTGCTTCGGCCGCCTGTTCGGCAAGCACAAGCTGATCCCACACATCAGCCCCGGCAAGACCATCGAAGGCGCGCTCGGCAGTCTCATCACGTCAGTAGCGCTCGCCTACTTCCTGCTGCCCATGCTCGATGGGCTGGTGGAGATCCCCGTCTGGGGCGCACTGCTGGCCGGCGTGGTTCTAAACTTCACCACCCAAACCGGCGACCTGATCGAATCCCTGCTAAAGCGCCGCTGCAACGCCAAAGACAGCTCCTCCCTACTCCCCGCGCACGGCGGCATCCTCGACCTAGTCGACAGCCTACTCTTCTCCTTCTGCGCCTGGTTCGTCGTTCTAGTCCTACTCACGTAGGTACGGTGCCAGGACAAAAAACAACATCTTCGCGCGCCAGCGGTGACAGATAAACTTCGGCGCGGACACCACGTGATTCTTGGCGCGACTTCCTTCGCGGATTCGTGTCACCGCTGGCCGGCGAAGATGTTGTTTTTTGTCCAGGCACCGTACGAACATGCATGACGTCTTAGTTGTTGGCGGTGGCATTCACGGGCTGTGCTCGGCGTTTGCTTTGCGGCGGCGGGGGCGTGATGTGGTGGTGCTGGATCGGTTTGAGGAGGGGCATGATCGGGGCGGGTCGCATGGGGCGGCGCGCATTACGCGGTCGTCGTATCACGAACGGAAGTTTGTGCGGCTGGCGCAGCGGGCGCGGCGCGATGGCTGGCCGTTGCTGTCGTCGGTGCTTGGCCGGCAGTTTGTGCACCCGACACCCGGCGTGTTTTTTGGGCCGCCGGAAGGCCTGTTCGCTGAGTTCCTGGCTGCGACATTGGGTTCTGGGGTTCAGGTCGAACAGATCGATGTCGCTGCCGCAGCTCGTGCGTTCCCATTGCTGCGCTTCGACGATGGCGATGCGGTGATGGTGGATCACACCGCGGGCGTGTTGGCTGCAAACGATGCCATGACCGGGTTGCGCGAGTGGCTAGGTCAGAACGGGGTCGAGATCGTTCATGGTGAGGCGGCGATGCGCTTGGCGGCGGATGCTGCCGAGATCACGGTCGAAACGTCGTCGGCAACGCGGCGCGCTCGCGCGGTTGTCGTTGCCTCGGGCGCCTGGTTGGGCGAGTTGCTGCCGGAGTGGTCTGCGCCGTTGCGGGCGATTCGGCAGCAGGTTGGCTACGTGCAGGTCACCGCGCCATCAGAGGCCGTTCAGGTCGGCACGTTCCCGGTTTGGTGTCGCATCGGTAAGACCGCTGCCGACTTCGTCTATGGCCTGCCTGAGTTTGGCCGGCCCGGACTCAAACTCGCGCATCATCGAACGCTTGGCCCGGCGGATGATGCGAATGCGTTGCCTAAGCCAATCGATGTTGGATCGCTGGAAGAACTGGCGCGGCTGCGATTGGCAGCACCGTTCGAGACGGTGCTGTCGTCCGAACACTGCATGTATGCCGTCGCGCCAAACGAAGAGCTGCACGTCGCGCGCAGTGAGATGGACCCACGGATTGTTGCCGTCGCAGCATGCAGCGGTCACGGCTTCAAATTCGGGCCGGTGATTGGTGAGGACGTCGCCGACTTGCTCGCACCGCGCTGAGAATCGTCGAGGTTCGCACGAGAGCATCGATTGTCGCCGCATCGCGGGCTACATCTAGGGCATGAAAGCCTCCGCTCTGAGTTCGCTGTGTCTCGCGTTGACGTTGTTCGCCTCTTGCGCTGCCGCGCCGCGTGACCTGGTCGGGACCGCCGCTACGCCGGTCTTCTATAACCTGCAGTTGACGATCAAAGATGGTCAGCAAGAAGCGTTCGCCACTCTGATGGCCGAGATGGTCGCGGCGACTAAGCAGGAATCCGGCACGATGGTTTACGAGTGGTACCTCGGCACCGACGGCCGCACCTGCCACATCCACGAACTGTTCGCGGATACCGCGGCCTACAAGGTGCACTCCGCGAACTTCGTCGCGAACTTCGCGACCCGCTTCATGCCGATGCTCGACATCACCGGACTGACCGCCTACGGCAACTCGGATGCCGAAGCGCGCGAGATGATGAAGAGGCTCAGCCCAGTGTTCTTCGAAGCCGTTGGCGGCTTCCGTCGTTAGGAAGGTAAGAGCGATCGGCCGTGGCCGCTCGCCGGCTAGCGCACCTTGTCCGCCGCGGCGCGCTGGTCCTTCTGTTTCTGCACCATCGCGGCAACGTCGGCCAACAACTGCTTGGCGTCGTAGACGATGCCGTCCTTGATCGTGTAGCGAACCCCGCCGACGCGCCTGACCTGATCGGTCTCGTCGTCGAGTTCGACCGCGCCCGTGCCGTAGAGCACCTTCAAGTTCTTCAGCGGGTTGCGCTCGACCAAGATCATGTCGGCGAGGCGCATCCATTTGTCACGACCTACTGCGCGCCTAAGGATCTCGCTGAGATGGTTGAGGCTGGACGGAGCATCGATCGGATCGTCGAACACTTCAAAGGACCGCGTGGCAAGCAGCTGGTGGCAGTGTTAGCGGTCGCTAGCAAGTCCGAGCCTGTGATTAACGAAGGCGGGGACGTGGCGACTTGGACCCTCAAGATGGAGGGCTTGCCGCCGCGGCTGAGCTTGCTGCGCATCGACGGTCGTTGGTATCTGCGCAACCGCTGATTGCTGGGGGTGGTTTGATTCCGGGCGTGTCCGCTTAGACTCGGCAGCAATGAGTGACGCGGATATCAACATCCCTGTGCAGTCGGTAGACGAAGCACGCACGCTGCTAGGTCCTTTGGATTGCAACGCCCGACTGATCCGTGAACTGCACGGTGTCAGCGTGCTAGCGCGCGCAGGCGGTTTGCGATTGCTCGGCGACACCGAGCACGCGACCGTGGTGCAGGCAGTGCTCGAAGAGTGTCTGCGGCGCATGCGCACTGGTCACAAGGTCAGCACCCAAGACGTCGCTACCGAGTTGCGAAGTACCCTCGGCATGATGAGCGCTGATGGTGGGCCTGATGCCGAACGCCCGGTGCGCCCGACTGGTTCGGGTGTCGTGCGCGCGCGCACCGAGGGCCAACAGGGCTACCTCGACATGATCGATAAGAACGACGTCGTGTTCGGCGTCGGCCCGGCGGGCACGGGCAAGACGTACCTCGCGGTTGCTAAGGCAATCGAAGCGATGAAGGAAGGCGGCGTGCGACGCATCGTGTTGGTGCGACCCGCTGTCGAAGCGGGCGAGAAGCTCGGCTTCTTGCCGGGTGATTACCAAGCCAAGATCGACCCGTACTTGCGGCCGATGCACGACGCTCTTTCGGACTTGCTCGATCCCCGGACGCGAAATCGTTGGTTGGAAAGCGAAGTTGTCGAAGTTTGTCCACTCGCATACATGCGCGGACGAACCCTCAATCAGGCGTTCGTGATCCTTGATGAGGCGCAGAATACGACGGTGCAACAGATGCTGATGTTCCTCACTCGTCTTGGCGAAAGCTCGCGCATGGTTGTGACTGGCGACCCGTCGCAGGTCGACTTGCCAGGCAACGTTCGTTCGGGTCTCGCGGACGCGTTGCGCCGCCTGGAACATGTCGAAGGCGTTGGCATCTCACGCCTCGGCGTGGCCGACGTCGTGCGTCACAAAGTCGTTGGTCGCATCGTGACGGCTTACGAGAAGTTCGACCGTGAACAGCAGTCACACAGCTGAGATGAATCATGCTTGAGATCACGGATCGATTCCGCCCGCGCACGGAACGCGCGTTGGTCGAACGGGTTGTGGCAGCTGTTCGCGACTACGTCGAACGCCCTGACCTCGAAGTGTCACTGCTGCTAACCGATGACAAAGAGATCGGAGAGCTGCATGAACAGTTCCTCGATGATCCATCACCGACCGACGTGATGTCGTTTGAGATGGACGATGGTGCGGAGCTTGTTGTCAGTGTCGAGACTGCGCAGCGCGTTGCGAACGAAGCAGGTCATGAAGTCGCAGCAGAGGTCGCGCTCTACATCGTGCACGGCATGTTGCACACCGTTGGGTTCGACGACATCGAAGACGATGATCGACTTCGCATGCGTGATGCAGAGCGCGCGATCATGTCGCGACTGCAACTTGTTGTGCGCGCCGTTGACTCTTGAGTTGCGTTGAAGAACACAACACGACGTTGCACCGCATGTCGTCTTCGTGATACCTTCCGCTCGTTCGCATCTTTGCAATTCGCGTGACGGTCGTTGTCCGCACTTCCATGACACGTGTCGCATTCACTCTTCGTGATGCAACACGAGCCATCGACTTCGAGTTAGCAAGCAGCTTCAAGTTGTTGGCAAGCGAAGCCGCTAACGAGTGTGCTCAACAACCTCGGCACTTGATCTCGAGTCACTAGGAACTAGGAGCTAGGAACTAGTTCATAGTCACTAGTCGCTCGACACTAGACCGAGACCATCGCGCGCATCACTTCGATTGCGAGACTGGTTCGCACAACACTCGTCGAGCCAGTCTCTGTGCCAGGTACTACATGGTAGGCAAACCCGCTGCAGGTGACTCTCTGATTCGTTCGCGCAAGCGAGTGCCGGTGAACGCCACAACCGAGCAGTTGATCGAACGGTATCGACTGCGTCGGTCTGCGGCGATTCTCGACGAAGTCGTCGAGCGTCACCGCGCCGCTGTCGACGCAATGGCCTTTGCTCTCGTCGCCAAACTTCCTCGCAGCGTCGACGTGCAAGATCTTGCGCACGCTGGGATGTGGGGGTTGATGCAAGCGATCGGCTCCTACCGGGCTGAGCGCTGCGACTCCTTTGAGTCCTTTATGCGGATTCGGGTGCGCGGTGCGATGCTCGATGAGCTCCGCCACATGGACTTTTTGCCGCGGCTGTTCCGTCGGCAAGTCCGCAACCGCGATGCGGCGAGTGCTCGGTTGCGCATGCAGCTCGAACGCGAGCCGACTAGTACGGAGTTGGCGGAGGCCTTGGGCATTACCGAGGACGCGTTGATTCGCTGCCCCAACTCCAACGTGATCCGTTCGGTGCATTGGCGCGAGCCGGACTCCGACGAGGACGTGTTCGATCATCTGCCCGACGACGCGATTGAGTCGCCGATCGAAGCCCTGACGCGACAAGAACTCGTGGACCAGGTCCGCAAGCAGCTTTCACCGATTGAGTGGAAGGTGCTGAAGCTGCACTACCTCGATGGTTTGACCGGGCGCCAGGTCGCCCAGCGTCTGCGTCTGTCGGCTTCGCGTATTTGCCAGATCCACGTCGCGGTGCTCGATCGACTCAAGCAGCAGTTCACGGCGACGGCCGTTTAGCGCAGAGTAGCCCGAATGGCTGAGCGCACGCCGTGCCCGGGATCCGGGACTCCTGACTTCCACCTGCAAGACGGCGATCTGTATTGCGAGCAGGTTGCAGTCAGCGATCTCGTCGAGCGCTTCGGTAGTCCGCTGTATATCTACAGCGCAGCTACCATCCGTGAGCGCGCCACGCGCGTGCGGGCCGCGTTTGGCGAGGCTGCGCGCATTTGCTACGCGGTCAAAGCGAACTCCAACCTAAGTGTCCTCAAGTTGCTGCACGAGGCCGGTTGTGGCTTCGATTTGGTCAGTGGTGGCGAGCTGGAACGGTTGGCTGTTGCTGGTTTGCCAACAGACCAAGCGGTCTTCGCTGGGGTTGGCAAGCAGCCGTGGGAGATCGAGGCGGCGGTCGCAGCGGGGTTGTTGTTCTTCAACGTCGAATCCCAGTATGAGCTGCCACTGTTGGCGGCGGCTGGCGAAGCGGCCGGCAAGCCGGTTGCCGTGGCGTTGCGGCTCAACCCCAACGTCGAGGCCAACACCCACGCCTACATCAGCACCGGTAAGGACGATAACAAGTTCGGTATCGCGATCGATCGCGCCGCCGCGGTCGTCGATGAGATCGTCGCAAACCCGTGGCTGTCCTTGGTTGGCTACCACGTGCATCTCGGCAGCCAACTGCGCACCGTCGGTCCCTATGTAGAGGCCTTCGAACGTGTTGCAGCCTTCGTCGATGGCGATGTGAAGCGCCGCGATGGCGTGCGCTACTACGATCTAGGTGGCGGCTTCGGCATCAGCTATGGCGAAGGGGAGCCGCTCGATGTCGCTGCGGTTGCGGCCGCACTGCTGCCGCGCCTGCAAGCGCGTGGCTGGACCCCGGTGGTCGAGCCCGGGCGCTTCATGGTCGGCGATGCTGGCATCTTGGCGACCTCTGTGCTCGGCGAGAAGTTGCAAGGCCGCGCGAACTTCCTGCTCGTCGATGCCGCGATGAACGACCTGATGCGTCCCGCTCTCTACCAGGCAGAGCATCCCATCGTGCCAGTGGCATCGCGTCCCGATGCTGAAATGCGCATCGTCGATGTCGTTGGCCCGGTCTGCGAGACCGGCGACTTCCTCGGCCGCGCCCGCAACTTGCCGAGGTGTCAACGCGGAGACCTGCTGGCGGTGTTGGCGGCTGGAGCGTACGGTGCCAGCATGGCGTCGAACTACAATTCTCGACGTCGCCCGGCCGAAGTGCTCGTCGATGGCGATCACGCGCGGTTGGTTCGTCGGCGCGAGTCCTTCGCGCAACTGTTCGAAGGCGAGATCGACTTATGACAAGAGAACTCATCACCGGCGAGCCCAGTAAGGCCACTGCCAAGCTCGGCATGGCTGTGTTGTCCCCGGCGGTATCCTCCCTGAGAGAGTTAGGCCTGAGAGAGTTAGGCCCGAGACAGTTAGGCCCGAGACAGTTAGGCC
>JBNMNW010000129.1:0-15169 GCA_051278165.1 Planctomycetota bacterium
CATCCGCAAACCTTTGGGTCTCTAAGCCTTGGCCGACAATGTTGTCGGCGTCCCAAACCTCTTGGTTAATCTCTGACATAGACAAGCGTTCGCCTAGCCAATCGGTTCGGATGCGGTCATCTGCTGCCAGTTCACGATCTTGCATCTTTCCGATGCCGCGTTGCGAACTATAGAGTTGGTAGCGTGCAGCCACGTTCTGCAGCCGAGTCACGACCGAAACACGGGTATTCGAAGGAAGCACAGTAGCCCAGAAGCACAGTAGCCCAGAAGCCAGTAACGCATTGGCGCGTTGGCGCGGCCCACGCAACCCGCAAGAGACACGATGGCAATCCCAACCGCACCCCAAGGGGACCTCATCGCAGTCACCGGCGCCACCGGTTACATCGGTGGCCGATTGGTCACTCGGCTGCTTGACGCTGGCTACAGGGTTCGATGCCTAGCCCGCAGTCCACGGAAGCTCTTCGATCGACCCTTTGCTTCGGACGCGCGGGTCGAAATTGTCACCTGTGATGTTGAAGATCAGGTTGCCACCGCGGCAGCCCTGCAAGGTTGCCACGCGGCCTACTACTTGGTGCACTCGATGCTGGCGGCGGGCAAGGACTACGCCGAAGTAGACCGTCGCATCGCACATTCCTTTGCGGATGCAGCAGCTGAAGCCAAGATCGACCGCATCATCTACCTTGGCGGCTTGGGCGAGACCGGTAAGGGTTTGAGCGAGCACCTGAACTCGCGCCGAGATGTCGAAACCGAGCTCTCATCTGGGCCTGTGCCAGTGACGGTCTTGCGCGCCGCGATGATCATTGGTTCGGGCTCAGCCTCATTCGAGATCCTGCGCTACTTGGTTGAGCGGTTGCCCATCATGATTACCCCGCGGTGGGTGAGCACTCGTTGCCAACCGATTGGGGTCTATGACGTGCTGACCTATCTGGTCCACACTCTCTCCCAGCCGGCAACGATCGGCCAAACGATCGACATTGGGGGGCATGAGATCGTCACCTACAAGCAGGTGATCCAGATGGTCGCTAAGGCACTCGGGTTGCCTCGGCGTTGGATCCTTCCTGTGCCGGTGTTGACGCCAAGATTGAGCTCTCTCTGGATTCACTTGGTCACACCGATCAGTTCGCGCATTGCCCGGCCGCTGGCTGAGGGGCTGCGGAATGAGGTCGTCTGTCGCAACCAGATCGCTCGCAAGTTGATGCCAAACAGGCTGAAGACTGTCTACGAATGCATTGAAGCTGCTGTTGGTAAGCACGTCTCTGGCTGCGTGGAGACCAGCTGGTCTGATGCTGGCCGGATGCCAGGCGATCCGGACTGGGCTGGCGGCAAGGTGTTCGAGGACCCACGGTCGATCGAGATCAATGCGTCCGCCGCAGAGGTCTATCGCGCGGTCTGTCGTGTCGGTGGTGGCCACGGATGGTATGCAGCCGATTGGCTGTGGCGATTGCGTGGCTGGATGGATCGCGTTGTCGGTGGTCCAGGGCTTCGCCGTGGTCGTCGCAATCCGGAGGGGGTGTCCTACGGTGATGCTCTCGACTTCTGGCGGGTGACGAATGTGGAGCCGAACCGTCGGATCGAACTGCATGCCGAGATGAAGATGCCTGGCATCGCGACGCTGACGTTCGAGATTGAGCCTGATCCGAACGGTGGCAACAAGTGTCGGTTGCTTCAGATTGCCCGTTTCAAGCCGCGTGGCATGCTCGGACTGGCCTACTGGTATGCGGTTCTGCCACTGCACGGCTTCGTGTTCCGTGGCATGCAGAAGGGCATTCGCCGAGCCGCTGAGTCTTCGACTGATTCGTTGAAGCCTGCCTAGTCGGCGCGAACTGAGGATTGGCCTGTCGTCTTCGTCGATGAGCTTGCTATCGGTTCGGCCGTCACCTTGTGCGCGATTCGCATTGCCTTCTGTGTCGCCAGTGAGGCGCGAATCAGTGGTGGCTCTGGCTGCCGTGAAGTGGTCAACGACAAAGGGCTCCACACATGGTTGGAGCCCTCGGTCAACCAGTCGTTCAACAAGCTTGACGTTGGTCGAGCCGTCGCCTGTCGCCGGCAGCAGGTCGCGAAGCTGTACGGATGCTATCCCAGGGGCTTCTTGACCTTCGGCGTCAGGTGCGTGCTACTTCGAACGCGTCGGCAACTGCTCGCGCTCGGGCAGGCTGCTGCGCAGGATGCTGTATGAGTCATCAAGCGCGCGGCGGAATGCCCACGCTCGCGTGCGGCTGTCGTCCGAAGCTGCGTCCTTGCGGCCTTGTAGCAGGCGCTTGATGACGGCGTCGCCGACGCGATCACCGGCAAAGCTGATCATCGTTTCGATTGCGACCTCGTAGATCGCGGCGCAGGCTTCCGTGTTGCCGTCGTTGAACAGCTTGGCGCCACGATCGATAGCCAGTGCATAGACGCGTTCAAACTCTTCGGTGGCGTCGGTGGCGTTGGGCGAAGACTTGGCTTCGGCGGTTGCCTCGGCGACTGGTTCCTTCGTGGCGGGCAGTAGCACTGTATCGATCAGGTGGATCACGCCGTTGCTGGCTTGAATGTCACCTTCGATGATCTGTGAGTTGGCGCCAATGGTCAGCTTGCCGTTCTTGAGGGCGAAGCCGATGGGTTGCCCAAGCAGTGTTCTGGCTTCCTTCTTGGCTAGCAGCTCACGGGCGGCAATGCGGCCACTCACGACGTGCAAGCCGAGGATTTGCGTCAGCGTCCTGATGTTCTCCCTCTCGAGCAGTGCCTTGACGGTGCCCTCTGGCAGCTTGGCGAACGCCGAGTCGATGGGCGCAAAGATCGTCCATGGCCCGTTTTGACGCTCGAGTTGCGGTGCGAGACTGGCGCTGTTAACAGCTGCCATCAAGGTCGTGAGACGCTTGTCGGCCGAAGCGATTTGCGAGACTGATCGCTGCTCCGGCATCATCACTTTGTTGATGACGTGGACGATGCCACCATCGAACGCAACATCGACAGCCGCGAGGCCAGCCCCTGAAATCCGTCCGGCCATCGCATCAACCGTTAGCGGTTGACCTGCGAGTGTCTGGATGGAGCGAGCGTTGAGCACGCTGTCTGATGAACGCAATCCCGGCACGATGTGGAACGTCAGAATCTGGCGCAGTGTGTCGCGTGATTCGGGGCGAAGGAGCTGCTCAAGTGTTTCCTTGGGGATCGCTGCAAAGGCCTTGTTGGTCGGAGCAAAGATCGTGACCGGCGTCTTCGGCAACTGCAGCTTGGCGGCAGTCACGAGGTCGATCAGGGTGGTCAGGCCAGCAGCCTTGGCCACAGATACGAGGTCATTGCCGGCGCCAGCGTCACCGCCTGTGGCGGCCTTGTCGGCAGCGCCAGTTAGAGCCTTGATGGCGCGCAACTCGAGTTGGAAGTCGCCGGGCTTCTTGTCCGATAGCGTGACGCCAATCGACTCGATCAAGCTTGGGTCGAGTGCTGGCGCGCGCTTGATGATGCGGCCGAAGCTTTGTAGCTGGAAGTCCGCGTATGGCAGGGTGATTTCGATCCACTTGCCGGCAACGGTCGTGAACTGCTGTTGAAAGCCACCAGCCATCATGCGCGCGTTCGAAACACGGACATCAAAGTTGTAGGTGCGCCCGTCACCGCGGACCTCAAGCACCAAGCCCTTGCTGCCGGCGAGTTGTTCCCCGTCGACTTCGCGCCGCATCTGCGAGAAGCCACCATTGTTCTCAAGTGACAGCTTGCCGGCAAAGGACACCGCGCCTTCTGAAGTGATGCTGACGCGTCCAGAAGAACGCCCACCCATGACTCCATCGAGAACCGTTTGCCACGAGCCTGCTTTGGACAAGTCGATAGCTGGTGTTTGGGCGACGGACGTTGCCGCGAGGCAAAGCGCGAGGGAGGCGGATAGCGAAGTGTGCTTCATGTTGTGATGTGCGTGGGGAACGCTGCAGATTTCGCTAGCAGCCACATCTCGGATTCATCCGACGCACGTTTTGCTTTGCTGCCAAGGCTTGAAGGTGTCGGCAACGACTGCGGGCGGCAGCTCAATGCTGCGCGCGGGTCGCGATGGTCGATGCACGTAGCATCAACCTAGTTGACCCTGATGTGGTCAACGTGGGCCTCTCAACGTCTGCGCCCAAGACGCAGATGGAGTGGCTCAGGACTGCTTGCGCAACTCAGCAAGTTGCGCGTTCATTCGGATCAGCGTCTTGGTCGAGTAACCACGATCGTGGAAGAACGCGACCTTGCCCTGCTTGTCGAGCAGCACAACACGTGCCGGCAGCGGCGTCTCATTACCTAAGAAGCGCGCAATGGCATCCGCGTCGTCGTAGACCGTGGCAACGATCGCCCAGTCTTCTTGCGGAATGCCCGAGCGCATGCCGTTGTTGATGACGCTGCCAAACATGCCCGGGATGAGTCCTGGGATGGTCGGCAACTCATAGACAGCTACGTCGACTTCCAACTGCGTCAATCCCAGTAGCCATCGGTCGATGTCAAACTGGCTGTCCATCTCGTAGCCGATGAATAGCAGCACCTCTTTGCCGACAAAGTTGTCTGGGATCGCGACGATGCTTTCGTCGAGGGCCGCAGCACGAACGGTTGGGAAGCGCTCGCCAATTGGGTTGCGACGTTCGTAAGTTGTCGAGCAGCCGCTGATCGCGACGGTTGTCGCGATCAGGATTGCTACGAGAGCAAATCGGTAGGAGCGTTTCATCGAACAGTTTTACTAGCGGAGCTTCTCTGCTAGCGAAACTAGTTCTTGCCAGCGGGCGGCAGGATGACCTGGTCGATCACGTGCACGACGCCGTTGGAAGCGTTGATGTCGGTCGCAACGATCGTGGCGTTGTTGGCCATGACCTTGCCGTTCTTGGCAGTGATCTTGATGGTGCTACCTTGCACCGACTTGACGCTGGTTGCCTTGGCAACATCGGCGGCGAAGGCGCGACCGGAAACAACGTGGTAGGTGAGGATTTCGGCGAGCTTCGCCTTGTTCTCCGGCTTCAGCAGCATCTCAACCGTTCCGGCCGGCAGCTTCGCGAACGCAGCGTCGGTCGGGGCGAGGATCGTGAACGGGCCCTTGCTCTTGAGGGTGTCGACGAGGCCGGCGGCCTTGGCAGCAGCGATCAGGGTATTGAAGGTGCCAGCGTCGCTCGCAACGTCCACGATGTCGTCCGAGGTCGGCATCATGACTGCGTCGATGACGTGAATGACGCCATTGGTGCACTGGATGTCGGTGGTGACAATTTGAGCACCGCCGATGGTGGCCTTCTTGTTGACCATGGCGAGCGCCGCGCGCTGACCGTTGAGGGTGACCAGACCGGTTTGGGTCAGCACCATCTTGGCCGGCATGTTACCAGCAACGACGTGGTAGGTCAGGATGCCGGTCAGCGTCGGCAGGTTCTTCTTCTTCAACAGGGTCGCGACCGTGCCCTTTGGCAGCTTGGCGAACGCGGCGTCGGTCGGAGCGAAGACGGTGAACGGGCCCTTGCCCTTCAGGGTGTCGACGAGGTTGGCTGCGCCGAGCGCGGCTGCCAGAGTCTTGAATGAGCCTGCTGCAACCGCCGTGTCGACGATGTCGGCCTTAGGTGCTTGGGCGGCGATCGGGGCTGCCAGGAGGGCGAAGAGGGAGATAGTCGTGAAGCGGTTCATGTCAGTTGTGGGTTGTGGGTTTGTTGGTCCTTTCCGAGGACGGCACAGGTTTCGCCACTGACTCCGCGCTGGATGCGGTGCTTCTCGTGAATTTAGGACGGTTTCAGGCCACTGGCATTTGTTGCATCCAATGGTCCCCGTGCAGCGAAATCCGCACACCGCGTCTGACACAAGAGCACTGATGAAACTCACAACACTGACCGTCGGCATGATCTTGAACACCGCTTTCCTCGCGGCTCAAGACGCAGCGCCGCCGTCTGCCGATCGCGCCGCGCAGGCTTACCCAGGTGAGTGGAATCAATGGCGAGGCCCCGATCGAACCGGGCACGTTCGTTCGGGCGACTGGCCGACCCGCCTGAGCAAAGACAACTTCAAGCTCGAATGGCGGGTCGAACTCGGTCCGAGCTACTCCGGTGCAATCGTCAGCGACAGCCTGGTCTTTACGACCTCGACGGAAGGCAAGAAGACTGAAGTGGTGACGGCAGTGGATCGCCAAACCGGCAAAGTCGCGTGGCGGGTCGAATGGGAAGGCTCGATGAAGGTGCCGTTCTTTGCGGCTCGCAATGGCTCCTGGATTCGTTCGACGCCAGCGTGTGACGGTGAGTCCGTCTTTGTTGCAGGCATGCTAGATGTGCTGGTTTCGCTTGATGCGAAAACCGGCAAGGAAAACTGGCGAGTCGACTTCCCTGAGCGATTCAAGTCCAACCGGGAGTCGTTTGGCTTTGTGTGTTCGCCGCTCTTTGACGAAGAATCCGTTTACGTCCAGACCGGCGCGGGAGTCGTCAAATTGGACAAGAAGACGGGTGAGACGGTTTGGCTGGCGATGAAGGATGACGGCGGCATGAATGGCGGTGCCTTCGCGTCGCCCGTGCGCGCGACGATCGCCGGCCAAGACCACTTGCTTGTGCAGTCGCGATCTGCTCTCAGCGGCATCCACCCCGAGTCTGGCGACGTCCTGTGGTCGCAGAAGGTGAAGACGTTCCGCGGCATGAACATCCTGACGCCGCTGCCGTTCGGCGATGCAGTGTTCACCTCAGCCTATGGCGGTCGCGGGCACCTGTTTGGAGTCGAGGAGCAGGACGGCAAGCTCGTGTCCGAACAGAAGTGGACCAACCGCGTGCAAGCCTACATGTCCACGCCAGTGGTTCTCGATGGCCACGCCTACGTCTACCTGAGGAGTAAGCGCTTTTGCTGCGTGCACCTCGAGTCTGGCGAACTCAAGTGGACGTCATCGTCGATTACTGACGAGAACTGGTCTATGGTGGCTTATGGCGACCGACTGCTTGCACTGAGCGAAGCAGGCGAGCTCTACCTGATCGCCGCCAATACCAAAGAATACGAAGTCATCGATGTCATCGAGGTCGCGGAAAGTGAGACCTGGGCGCACCTGGCGGTCGACGGAAATCAGGTTCTGATTCGAGAACTTGATGGACTATCGGCTTTTGCTTGGAGGTAGCAGGATCTAGACAATGACTTCCTGTGCCATAGTTAGCGGTAATAGATATCCGCGCGGGCCGAGGCGAGCAATTGGTGCTGCCTTCCGCGACCGGCCGATGACGAACGAGATCGACCAAATACTGATTGACGTAGGTGCAGGCAAGGCTGCCGCTGTCGAGGCTTGTTTACGCCATTTTACCGGCCCGGTGTGGAGTCTCGCCAGGCGTTATCTCCACAACGACAGTGATGCCGAAGACGCGACCCAGGACATCTTCGTGGACCTGTGGAAGAGCGCGCATCGTTTCGACGCAATGCTGGGCTCGTCCATGACCTTTGTCATGACGCTGGCGCGGCGTCGGCTGATCGACCGCAATCGCAAGCGTGGGCGCACACCTACTTCACATTCACTCACCGATGCTCAGGAACTTGCCGAAGACCGCAAGCCTGACGCTCTGGAGCTCGATGACGAGGTCAGCCGGGTTTCCGGTGCCATGCAAGAATTGCGGCCGAACCAGCGCGAAGTGCTGGAGCTTGCCCTGGTGCATGGTCGATCTCATCAGCAGATCGCAGCGACTACGGGCATGGCCTTAGGCACGGTCAAGAGCCACGCCCGCAGAGGCTTGATGCGTGTTCGCGAACTGCTTGGAGTAAGGACTGCAGCGCCCGGAGGTGACGTATGAGTTCCGAACCTATGACCCGGCTGGACGAACTGCAGGCAGATGACGCAATCGGTGGTCTGGACGAAGCCGAACAACAGGAGTTGGCGGAAGCGCTCCGCGCAGCTGGTCTCGAGCGAGACGCTAGCTGGGAACGAATTGCCGCCGTTGCGATGGTGGCCTTGCAGCAAGGATTGCCAAGCGGGCCCTCGCCGCAGTTGATGAATGCGTTGCGAGCAGCGGCTCCGGTGTCACAACTCAGGGTTTCGATGGCGCAGCGCTGGCTGCAGCCCAACATGGTGCTGGCAGCAGCTTTGCTGACGCTGTCGGTAGTCTTGTTGTGGACCAGCGATTCGGTGATGGGACGCAGGGCCGTTGCGCCAAACATGCTGCGTCAGGAACTCATGCAGGTCAGCGACACAGCAGTGTGGAACTGGTCTGGCGGAGCTCCCAAAGGTGATGTGGTTTGGCACGGGCCGTCGCAGCGTGGTACCATGAGGTTCAGCGGCTTGCCACCAAACGATCCCCGGCAGCGCCAATACCAGCTCTGGATTGTTGACGGCAAGCGCAATGCAGCCCAACCCGTCGACGGCGGTGTCTTTGACGTGCCTGCAGGCCAGTCTGAGGTAGTCATTCCCATTGATCCGAAGGTCCTAGTTCACGAAGCAAAGGCGTTCGTGGTGACCATTGAAGTTGTTGGTGGTGTTGTTGTCTCAGATCGTGAGCAAATCGTAGTCCTCGCAACGCCGCAGTAAGAGTTCACCATGCATGAGGAGGGATCGTTTGCTGCCGCCATCATCTGTAGTTCGGCCAGGGGTCTTGCTGCCGGAATCGTGGCGCGGCAAGTAGCTCGTGATCCAGTTGCTGTGGCCGAATACGGCACGGGAGCCGAGGCTCTCGCGTTGGATACCGAGGTGCGTCTTTGCTATCTAGCTGAAGCACTTGCGACCGATCGCGTGGCGTTGTTCGTCGAACAGCTACGGTGGGTCAAGGTGCTCTGCTCTGCGCGCGGAGTTCATGACGCGGCGATTCAGGCCAACCTAGAGTGCATGATCGAGGAGTTGCAAGCGAGCCTGCCAGAGCCGGTCGTCGACCAAGCGGTAGCGATGATTCGGCTGGCAGCGGAGCAAGTCGCAGTCGCACCGGCGGAGATGCCGAGCTTCTTGGCAGAAGACGGCGAGCATGTTGACCTTGCTCGCCAGTTCTTGCTGGCCGTTCTGGAAGCGCGTGAGCGGGATGCTACGCGGTTGGTGCTGGACGCGTTTGACCGTGGTGTGCCGCCCTTCGAACTCTACGAACACGTGCTTCAGCGCGTGCAGAAGGAGGTCGGGCGCATGTGGCAGATGGATGAAGTCACCATTGCCGAGGAGCATTATTGCACCGGCATCGTCACGGCGATCATGATGATCATGCGGTCGCGCGCCGAGCTCGCGGAGTCGAACGGTCGACGCGTCATTACCGCAACGGTGAGTAACGAGACGCATGCGCTCGGCATCGAAGTGGTGTCGCAGGCGTTCGAATCCAATGGTTGGACCGTGATCTCTCTCGGGGCCGACACTCCTGCGATCGCTATCGCGGAAGCTGTGCGAGACTTCGGCTGCGATTTGATTGCGTTGTCGGCAAACATGGTGCTCTATGTGCGTCAGACTGCTGACTTGATCGCGTCGCTCCGAGCCCATCCTGTAACCGCCAACACTCCAATTTTGGTTGGCGGCCAGCCTTTCAACCTTGTCGACGACTTGTGGCAATTGGTCGGTGCGGATGGCTTCGCGAGGAGCGCGGTTGAGTGTCCTGCCGTGGCCGAACTGCTCCTGGCTCCGCGTAGTTAGAGGCGCCGCGTTTAGAGCTAGATGCCGCTCGGATGCGCCTCGGGCGCACCATGGGAGGCCGTTTAGGTCGCGCAGGGGCTGGGGTCGTGCAGCGGATCGTTTGCGCTCAGCGGGTTCGCGCTGAGCAGCGCCGAGCGTTCGGCGGCAACCCAACTGCCGCCACCGACCGCGGGCTAGTTCGTGCGTTCCAGGCTAGCGACGAGCTCGACATGGTCAGTGTGCGGGAACAGGTCGCACAAGCGCAAGGCGGTCAATTCGTAGCCGTTCGCCGTCAGCGTCTTGAGGTCAAGAGCCATTGGCTCGGCGGAACATGCCGCATACACCAAGCGCTTCGGCCGTGCTGCGAGCACCTTGTCGACACCAAACCGCTGCAGGCCAGAACGTGGCGGGTCGACAATCATCAAGTCGACGTCCGTCTGCAGCTTCGCCTTGGTGAACGACTCCCGCTGGACCTTGACCTGCGGCAGATTGTTCTCGATGGCGTTGTGTTCAGCATCGCGACATGAAGACGCGTTGTCTTCGATGACGAGCACTTCCTTTGCCCCGGCCTTTGCTAGGCGCAGGCCAAACGCGCCAACACCGCCATACCCGTCAATGACCGTCTTGCCGGTTACGTCACCGCACATGGCAATCGCCGGTCGATACAGCAACGCACCAGCGCCGGAATGGATCTGGTAGAAGCTGCCGGCGCTGACGCGGAACGTCAGTCCGTCGCGGCGGTCCACAACGTGATCGCGACCACGCAGTGGTAGGTGGCGATCGCCGAGCATGAAATCGTCGGTGCGATCGCTGATCGAGTGCATCACGCCGACGAGTTCGCGCGGCCGACCGGGATTAGGAATCGCCTTGGCGCGCTCGGCAAGTGCTGCGGCGAACTCTTGGCCTTCGGCGAACTCACCTGGTCGTGTCACCAACCCAGCGAGTACTTCGCCGGTGCCGCTCGCGAGCCTCGCCCAGAACGACTTCGCGATGCCGCGACGGCGTTGCATGTGGAAGCCTTCGATGCGCAGTTCGCGCAGGATGCCTTGCACTTCGCGGCCCAGGTTCGTCAACCACAGATCTTGAGTCTGGCACTCTTCGATCTCGACCACGTGATGGCTGCGATACTCGAAGATGCCGAGAATCGCTTTGCGGTCAGCGTCCTGCTTGACCGGATACAGCAACCGCGAACGGAAGTAGCGCTGCGGTCGTTCGGGCAGGTCATACGCGATGCGCATGCCGTTGAGAACCGGCGCCATCAAGGCCTCTGTGCGAGTGACCTTGTCGTGCAATTGCCACGCAATTGGTTGCTCTAGTAGTGAGCACCCGCCGCAGGTTCCGAAGTGCATGCACTCGAACGTCTGGTCTTCGGGCGGTGGTTGTTGCGATCCTCGCCGTTGACCGCCACTGGGGCGTCGGCGTTCTTGGCGGTTTTGGTCTTGGGGGTGGCGGGGCACACCAGGGACTCTAAGCACCAAGTGCTGCGATTGCGTGTCGTCAGTTGCGGCAACTACGGCTTCGTGCCAACTAAGGCCCGGGAATCGCCGCTTCGCACGCGAGCGCCAACATCGCGGTTGAGAACACGCAACCACCGCTTGCTGCCCACCCTCCGATCGGATCCCAGGAGTCGCCGCGAAGGCCCTTTTGGCGCTCAAAGCCCGATACGGCCGCGGTTAGGTGCTTGGACCATTCGTCGCCATCAGTTCAACGATCTTCAGCGGGTCGGCCAAGGATGGCACCGCCGGCGTCGGTTGCGGAACGGTTTCGATGATCGCTTGCTCGGCGGCCATCGCGGCCCACTCGGTAGCCGACTGGTTCCTTGTTCGTATCGATTCCAGCGCCAGTCAGCGATCGAACCGAACGCAAGCTTGATTCCTCGGCTCCAGATCTAGTTAAAGTCTTCGTCAATGTTCCTGCGCGTACCTTCCTTCCTAGCCTTCGTGACCATCGCGATCTGCTCGTTGCAGTCAGGCGAGCCGGTTGTCACCCACGACTTGCGTGACGCTCACTTCACGACCTCCGACGCGTGTGCCGTTTGCCACATCGCCGCCCCTGGAGCGACCGCGATGAAGGATAAGGATGGTGCGGACATTTCGCCGTACTACACGTGGCAGGGAACGATGATGGCAAACGCGTTCCGCGATCCCTACTTCCGCGCGCAGTTGCAGAAGGAGTCAGAGTTTGCGGGTGAGCAGGTGCAGGAGTTGTGCTTGCGATGTCACGTGCCGATGACGCATCACGAGGCGGTGCTCAATGGTGATGCGCCGCCGCGATTGGCGACGGCGGTCGACGACATGGCGGCCGATGACGGCGTTTCCTGCACGGTTTGCCACATGATCTCCCCCGAAGGGCTCGGCACCGAGGGCACATTCTCCGGCCGTGCAAACTTCAACGACGAACGCAAGATCTTTGGTCCGTTCGCAGATGTCGAAACGCGGCCGATGCGCGGCCAGCTCAACTATACGCCGACGCAGGGCGACCACATTCGCTCGGCGGCTTTGTGCGCGACGTGCCACACGCTGTTCACGAATCACCACGGTACGGCGTTCCCGGAGCAGACTCCTTACCTCGAGTGGCGCAACAGTGAGTTCAACAACGAGCGCGAAGGCGCGGACCCGAAGAAGACCCGCACGTGCCAGCAGTGCCACATGGCAGAGCAGGCGAAGGTTCGCATTGCGCGCACGCCAATGGGCTTCGACTACAACATCCCCGAGCGCGAAGGCTATCGCTCTCATGCATTCGTTGGCGGCAACGCGTTCATGATCGACATGCTTCGCGAGCACCGCGACGATCTCTATGTCGAAGCCGAGAACGATCAGTTGCGAGCCATTGCCAAGGCAACGCGCGATCAGCTTGCCAACAGGACCGCGCTGCTGTCGATCTCTGATGCGGCCAAAAAAGACGGCGTGTTGCAGTTCGAATTGACCGTCGAGAACCTGACTGGCCACAAGTTCCCCACCGGCTACCCGGCGCGCCGCGCCTGGCTGAAGGTTGAGGTGTTGGTTGGTGGCAAGGTGGTGTTCGCGAGCGGTGCTGTGAATGACGAAGGGCGCATTATTGGCATCAAGGATGAAATGCGTGTGCCGCACGTTCGCACGATCGAGAAGGAGACCGACGTGGTGATCTACGAGATGATTGCGCAAGAGTCTGGCGGCCAACCAACGACGTACTTGACCAAGATGGTCGGGCGGCTCAAGGACACGCGTTTGCTGCCGCGTGGCTTCGACATGCTTGGTCCACACATCAAGGACATCGCGCCCATTGGCGTCGATGGTGACGAGGACTTCGTGGCTGGTGGCGACCGGGTTGCTTGTCGCATCGCGCTTCCCGACGGCGCCGAGGGCGACTGCGAGATTGTTGCGACGCTGCACTACCAGACGGTGCCGCCGGTGTGGGTCGATGCGCTCCGTGAGGTTAAGGCTGAAGAAGCGGTTCGTTTCGTTGGCTACTACGACGCTGCTACGAAGGCACCGGAGATCGTCGCCACCGCTCGCCACGCCGTGAAGTGAGTCGGTAACCGTCTTTGCACGTATCCTTTTTGTCGCATGCGGTGACTGGCCGTGACGCCGTATTCGCCCGAGCGCGGCAAGCTGATGAGGCGCGCGAGTTTGCGGGCCGAATTGGGGCGCGTCGTCGGAAAGCCGACGTCAACTGGGCGCCGAGCGAGTCGGTGGCCGGAAGGAAGCTGAGCAATGGGCCTCAGTGGCGTCGGAAGAGGTCTCCTCAAGCGGTTTAGGGTATTCGACGGAAACCCGTCACCTCGACCGTCAGCGAGCCAGACTCATTCCCTGCTTGGGTGGTCTATTCGCCCCAACTCGGACGTGAGTCGCGGTTTGCATCAGAAGTGCATGCGTTCGGCAGTACCGTTGCCCGTGTTTGCTGGCGGGCGCCTCTCCGCTACTCTCCGCAGTCTCTCCCATCCGAAAGTCACACCTCCAAGACTCTCACCATGCGCAATCTCTGGGTCTCATCGCTTGCCTGGGCGCTACTAGCGGCCTCTGTCGTCGGCCAATCGACGGTCATCAGTACCACGGAAGTCTCCTGGGCTAACAGCTATAATGCGGGCACACCGGTCCTTACCGCGACCGTGCACTACCCCGCTGTTGCAGCGGTGCCCAACGCAGCGATTCAACCTACAACGACCGGCCACCCGGTTGTGGTGTTCCTGCACGGATGGGGTCGGCTGGGTAGCGAATACACTCGACTCGGCCACGAGCTAGCCAAGCTGGGCATCGTCGCCATCATGTTGAACACTGCGCAGTTCAACTACACAGCGATGGAGAGTGATGCTCGCGCGATGTTCCGAGCGATCGTTCTTGCGAATGTCCAGGTCGGAGGCTTTTTCGAAGGCAAGTTAGACTCGAGGCGCGTGGGCCTGCTCGGCCACTCCATGGGTGCGGCGGTGATCGCGTACGTGCTCAACGAAGCAGCGACCGCGACGTCGACGAACCCTGGCTACAAGTGTGGTCTTGGCTTGGCGCCCGTGAACCCTGCGATCGCCGTCGCTGGCACCGTGGTGCACGTTCCGATTGGCTTGGTCTCGGGCCAAGGCGACATGCTGACCCCGCCGGCGACGCACGCGATTCCGTACTACCAATCGCTCGTGCCGCTTGAGGGTCTCAAGTTCCACTATCAGATGAACTCGGCATGCACGCACATGAACCTGGTTGGCCTTGAGACGATCCCCTCCGAAGTGTTCAGTCGCACGAAGAAGGTCGTCCAGGGTTTCTTCGGCCAGTTCCTCAGTGGCAATGTGCTTGGTCTTGAGGCAGTGCTTGGTCTTGAGGCAGTGCTTGGTGTCGATGGTCTTAGCGATCCGAACCTTGTTCAGGTCGACATGGACGCGGTTGTCCCGCAGACGTGGGCCCCTAGCTCTTTGCGCGTCGGTGCTACTACTCGCATCTCGGTTGCCGCCGAAGCTGGCTTCGCTGGCTTGATCGTGGCCGATTCGATGGGGCTGCCGACATTGACGTTTATCGGCACTCTGTTGCTCGATCCGGCGACTGCGTTCTCGATTGCTGAGACGTTCATTGCCGGTGAGCGCCTCGATGTGCTGATCACCGTGCCACTCGTGCCGCAGTTGATTGGCGCGACCCTCGCTGTTCAGGGCGCTGGTGCGACGATCGACAGCGTCTTCAAGTTGGGCTCGGCGCTTAGCTTCACCATCGGCAGCTAGAGGCCCGGCCGGGCCTCTAGGTCGTCTGCAGCTGGTGCACCGTTGACGTTCAGTCGTCAACGAGTGCGAACCACATTCGCAAGACGCTGGAAGTAGTTGGGAGACTGCTTCCGCGTCAGTCGGTCGCGATGAGTGAGGACGCGAACAACGCATCCTTGTCGCGAATGCCGCGCCAGCCCTCGAGCATGACGCAGTGCCCGACCGGTGCGCGTAGCGACTGTCCTGGGCCCGCACACAGCAGCACGTCGGGTTGGAATTCGCGCATCGCGGTCCGGACGCACGCGGAGAAGTTGAACGTGTCGACGACCTGATTGTGCAGCGTGTAACGCAGCAGTTCGCGGGGGTCGGATGACCACGGGCTGTGCACGTTGCCGAAGCCGTCGATCAGATGGCACTGTGGCATCTGGACCGGCAGGTCGCTGAGCATCTCTGCTGCCTGTTGCGCGGTCGGCAGGCACAGCGACGTATGGAACGGGCCGTGACCGGCGAGTCGG
>JBNMNW010000130.1:0-14898 GCA_051278165.1 Planctomycetota bacterium
TCCTTGGCCGATGCGGAGAGCGTTTACCACGGTGTGCGCGAGTGTATACGCCACCGTTGTGAGCTTGGCGGCCACCGACACCTTGCTGAGCGCGATCGAGCGCAGGCGAGGCGCCAGTGTCGATGGCGCGTGAGTCTCGGTCATGAGGTTGCTCATCCACTGACCCTCACGAATCGATTGGTCGTATGAGTGGAGTTCGATGAAGACGCGTTGAAGGCGACGCGGCTTCTGCTCTAGAACCCAGTTCAAGAGGCGTTGTGCGTCGTGCATTCTTGATCCGGCCAACCCCAAATTGAACGAAGCGCACGGGTGACCGAGGGTTTGCATCTCGTGATCAAAGACCTCTGGGATGATGCCGCGGTGAACTCGGCTGCTCCCCAGGAACAGCGTGTCCACCTGGTCAAGTGCAACGGCTAGGAATGCAGCCTTCTGCCTCGAGGAGCTCCAAAACGGCAACGCATCGAAGTGCCGGATCACCGTGCTCGTAGCCAACATGCCCACTAGGAACAGCGAGATGTGCAGGGCTCTACTTGGTGTCCCGGTCATTAGAGTGGGTGGGGGCGACGGAAGGGGCGCCCCTACTACGGGTGGATGCTAGCGCGATTGGTCGGTGCGCGCCAAGCGGGTCTGCCGCATGTGACATTGTCTTCGTCGGCTTGCGCGTCATGATGCTGTAACTGGCAATCCGTAGGTGTGGCAACAGCGTCAAGGTTGTGAACTCGCAGCCACTGGCGCGACTCTACTTCCGTAGGTCTGCCGGGAGCTCACCTGTAAGGCTGTTTAAGAAGGTCACGATTGCGCCAACCTGGCTGTCGCTCAGTTTCCGGTTGAGCTGGATCTCAGCCATGTTGCGGACCGCGTCTCCAAGCGTCTTCATGCTGCCGTCGTGGTAATAGGGGCCAGTCTTCTCAACGTTGAACAGCGACGGCACCTTGAACATGTAGTCCTGTCCACTGTCTGGTTGCAGTGTGCCGCGGCCCTTGTCAGGCCCTGTCCATAGCTTGAAGAGTCCCAGCTTCTGTTGCATTCCGCCGCCAAGACCGCGGTATTGGTGGCAAGTCACGCAGCCGGCCATGGTGAATTCGTTCAGGCCGACTAGCTCTTCTCTGGTGAGCGCCGTGTCATCGCCATCCAAGAACCTGTCCCAGCGCGAACTCGTGTTTAGTTGCCGGACGAAGCCTCCCAGCGCCTGTCCGACCTGTTCTGATGAGATTGCGTCAGTGTCGGGGAATGCCGCTGTGAACGCCGCCTTGTAGTCAGGGATGCCGCTGATGTGGGCGATTGCATCCTGCTTGGATGCGTGCCCCATGTGCGTCGTCAGAGAATCGATCGCGGCTTCTTCTACCGTGCCTGCGCGATAGTCACGGAACTGCGCATACTGTCGGCTGGCGTTGAAGATAGATGGCGTGTTGCGAGCGGTACCATTGCTCCCGGCGACCGTCTCCCTGCCATCCTGGCCGTAGTTGTCGAGCACGTGGCATGTTGCGCACGACACCTTGCCTGCCGCTGAGATGCGGGTATCGCCAAACAACTGTGCGCCAATGGCGATCTGTTCGGTGTTGCTGGTTGCAGCCGGAGTCGTGGTGAGATCCGTTGCAAACGAACTGCGCGCAACGGCGGGGTCAGCAGGTGAGGCGACGGCTACTGCGATTGCAGCACCCTTACCGCGTGTCAGTCGGTAGACCTCTCCTGTGTGGGTGCCGAAGAAGATCTCGCCTCTTGGGCCAGATGTGATCGTTGTCATCATCAACGGCCATTGCAGGAGCAGTTCTGCGTCGTCAATAGTGAGCGATTCCGACGTGTCGTCTGGTAGGTCGATTGCCCAGATGTTGCCTGATAGGTAGTCGGCAAACACGAATCGGCCATTCAGTTCGGTCAGTTCTTTGCCTTGGTATACCTGGCCGGCAATGACGGACATGCCATTGGACCGATCGTAGGGCAGCAGGGAGGGTTGTTGCTCTGCGGTTACGGCCCATTCAAATCGCTTGTGTGCGCCTTCGATGTATGGCCAGCCGTGATGCTTGCCCTTCACGACGAAGGTCAGCTCTTCGTTGATGTCCTCGCCGATGTCGCCGGCAATCAGGCGCCCGTTTGGGGTGAAGGAAATGCGCCAAGGGTTGCGAAAGCCCCAAGCCCAAGTCTCTGCTGGGATGACCGCGTCATCGACGTACGGGTTGTCGCTGGGAATGGCGTATTCCTTGCCTTGGTCGTGCTTGTCGACGTCAATGCGAAGCACCTTGCCTCGCAAGTTATTGGCGGGCGACCGCTCTCGGACCTTGCCCTGATGGCCGTCGCCGATGCTGATGTAGAGGAATCCATCCGGCCCGAACTTCAGGCAGCCAGCATTGTGAGTGTCGTGTGTTTGTTCGATGACGAGGATCTTGCGTTCGTCGACGAGGCCCACTTCCTTGGGGCCCTTGGATTGATCGAGGCGCCATTCGCTCGTGATGGCAGATCGCTTGCCGTCGGCGTGCTCCCAATTGTAGTGCAGGAACAGCCTGCGGTTCTGGGCGAAGTCGGGGTGCAGAGCCAAGCCAACGAGTCCAGATTCTCCGCCGCTGAAGACGCCTTCTTGGCCTTTCTTGGCGCGGGGCATACGGATGACGGTGCCGTTGGCCTTCGGATTGGCGGTCGAGTTCCAGCGGATGACCCCTTCCTTGGACGATACAAACATCAGGGAGTCGTCGGGTGCGAACACGATGTTGGTAGTCATCCCGCCACGGTTGCTCACCGCCTCAAGCAGATAGGCCTGGTCGCCCTTGTCGGAGAACTTGTTGGTGACGAGCGCGAGCGTGCCTTCTGGGAATCGATGCTCAAACTCGATCAGCTGCCGGTCCAGGAACTCGCGCTTCAGTAGGGTCGAGAGCTCCTCCAAGTCGTGGTTGTAGAGCAGCCACACCTTGCCCTTTTGTCGCAGTAGCGGGATTAGTCGATTGACGTAGTAGGTGTACTTCTGGAATAGCGGCTGTTTGAACGGGATCTTCTGCTTCGTCAATTCCGCGCCAATGGCTCTCAGTGCCGGCGACTCGCTCCACTTCTCACTTCTGCAGTCCGCTATGAAGATGCTCTCTGTGCCCGTTCGGCGTGCCAAGAGCGTTTCCAACAATGTCGTCTTGACTGGATCTTGACTGGCTGACGCAGGCTGTGGCGCTGTGCCGCCTGTCGCTAGCTGCGAGGCTCCCTTGGGGTCGGAACAGCTGCACATCATCAAGATGAGTGATGCGGTGAGTGTTAGTTTGCGTTGGGCGTTCATGTCGTTGCTGTGAAGAGGACCGGCACTGACGCGCCGGCAGCGGCACTCCTTGAGTGCAGGGCCTATGTGCTTTGCGTGACCGAATAGGCGGCTAGGAACTGATCATAGCACTTGCCGATTTCGTGCAAGGGGCGAATGTCGAGGTTGTGAAACCACTCGGAGTCGGAGGCGATGCGTTCGATGCAATGGCGCAAATCGGTGGTATCGTTGGCGCGAAAGACAGCTCCGTTTTTTTCGTCAACGATGATCTCGCTGAGCCCGCCGAGGTCAGATGCAATCACCGGCACGCCGGCGGCAAAGGCTTCCAGCATGACGAACGGGGTGTTCTCGTACCACGTGCTCGGTACCACCAGCACATCCATGTCGGCGAAGACGCGTGCGGCCTCAGGTTCTGCGTAAGGGCCTGCGAATCGAATGCGTGAGTCGTGCTCGGCGGACTTGCGCAGGTCGTCGATGTAGTCTTGGAACATCGGCTCTTCGGTTCGGCCGTGGATGGTGAGTTGCACGTCGGCGCTAGTGTTGCACACGGCCTCGATGAGTAGGTGCGCACCCTTCCAAGGGGATAGCACGCCGCAAAAGCCTAGGCGCAGCGGTTGCCGTGGTCGCTCCGTTGGGATGGCCTGGATACGGCCTTCTTCGAGCCCGTAAGGAACGACCCGGAAACTCTGGTGCTTCAGCCCGTTCGCCAAGAACATGTCGGCCAAGAACTGCGATGGCGCAAAGATGGCATCGGCAAGTTGCAGGTTCTCAAACTGCCGCTGCTTGCGGGTGAGTAGGGCATGAGCGCGCGCCGGGCCATCGTTCGTCAGTGGCGGTGCGTTGGCGTCAGCGGTGACGTCATTGAGTTCTGGATGGTGGCAACTGATGCAGCCCTGGCCTTCGTCTGGCGGGCCGTTGCAAACCTGACCGTCCGAGCGCAGCAGCGTGAAGCGCGGGCAAAGGAACCAGAAGTCCGTCAGGCTGACGATGACGCGTGCCCCAAAGCGCTTGGCCACGCGTAGCAGGTTGGAACCTAGTTGCCGCAGGTGGAAGCTATGGACGACGTCAGGTTGCACGTCGTCGAGCACCTGCTGGAACCACCCCTCAAGATGCAGGTTCTCGTAGTCGCGCAGCACATCGTTGGGGTTGATGTCACGCCAGTGGTTGAGCCGGATGACCCGCAGGCCCTCGTAGGGCGCTTCGAACAACTTGATCGGCGGGCTCTTTCGGTCGTGATCCCAATGCAGGCAAAGCACTGTGACCTCATCACCGCGGCGCTGCGCTTCACGCGCCGCTGCCAAACAGTGCTGTTCCGTTCCCGAGTGGCAGTCGGGAAAGAACTGGTGGATGACGTACAGCAGGCGCATTTGGAGTGGCCTGCTCAGCACTTCGCTTTGAGGAAGCCCGCAATGCGCTCGTGCAACCGCTTCTCGGTGACCTTGATGTCGAAGTCTTTGTCGAAGCGTGCTCGTGCGGCCTTGGCCATACGCTGCTCGACGTTGTTGTCCTTGAGGACCGTCTCCAGCGCGTCGGCGAACGCCATGCTGTCGTGCTGCGCGACGATCAAGCCTTCGACGTTGTCGTCGATGACTTCGACAATCGAGCCCGAGTTGGTCGTGATGACCGGCAAGCTTGACGCCAAGGCTTCGAGCATGGCCGTTGGAATGCCGTCCTTGTCACCGGACTCCGTTTCGACGTAGGGCGCTACGAAAGCGCGGCACTTGTCGATGATCGGCGGCATCTGCTCTTGCTTCATCATGCCGTGCAGGATGACCTGGTCTTGCAGGCCGTGCTCGGTGATGCAGGCTTCGAACTCGGCGGCATACTCCAGGCTGCCCTTACTGTGTTCGTCCTTGGCACCGATGATGTGAGCGACCACCCGGTGACCGCGCTTGTTGAGCTCGGCGATGGCTTCGACCAAGTGCGTGAGGCCTTTCTTCGGCTCGATGCGCGAAACCGACAGCACTTCGAACGGTTCGTCCGGCTTGCGTGCTGGCCGGGTCTTGGCCGTGAAGCGACCCCCGTCGACACCGTTGGGCTTGACCACGATCTTGTCGTCGAACTTGCCTCCAGAGATCTGCGAGAGCTCACTCTTGATGCGAGCGCTGGTTGCCACGATGACGTCACAGAGTTCGATGTGCAGCGGCACAAACTTCCATGGGTAGTCATCCATCATGTGGTCGGCGTAGCACGACACACCACGTGGCAGATCCAGCAACCAGGCGGCCTGCATGGCCATGAATGACTGGTCGTAGAAGAAGTAACTGTGGATGTAGCGCGCGTTGGCGAGCTCCGCCATGCGAGCGAACGTGCATCCCTGTAGCACGATCGGTTCTTTTTCGAGCTCTTCGACTGTCTTGCCAGCCAGGGGAGCGATGCGCTCCAAGAAGGACTGCAGCTTGCCCGGTCGGGTTTTCTCGAAGTGCTCCTTGTCCTTCTTGTGGCTTTCCCAGACTGGCTGCAGCTGGGTGCGATTCTCGTATAGCGACTGGAATGCTGAATGCAGTTGGTCGAGGTCGCCCAAGTCCCAGTGGAACATTTGCACGTCTAGCCCGGTCTGGCCCAGACTGATCATCTCTTGGTAGACGAACGTGTGAGAGTAGATCGGCCATTGCCAGCACGCGGCAACCACTGCTGTGCCGTTGGTCTTGCGACGGCGTTTGAATATCATTTTCGTACGGTCCTTAGCGTCTAGCAGTCGTCGGTACAACTTCTTGGCACGACGAGATATGTATCCAACGGGCATCTTGTTCCAGATGAAGTTGCCAGTTCGAAACTCGCGAGTCTTGCCCAAACTGTCGATCTCATCCTTGAGGTTTGCGACTTCGTGCAAGAGTTTGTTCCGCTGTTGCTCCAACTTGCTTTTCGCCGTGTGGAGCGCCTGGGCCTGAGTCCTTTCTGCTACGAGATGAGTCGTAGTTTCGGCCAGGCTTGCAGCCACTTGTGCCCGCTCAGATTGCTCCTTGGCAAGGGCTACTTGCGTGTCGTGGAGGTCGCTGTCGGTCTGGACCTTGATCTCAGATAGTGACTTGCAACGTGCCAAGGCATCGGCGAGTTCCTGTCGACGAGCTTCAAGGCGCCCTGTTACGTCGTTGCTGTGAGCTTCCAGAGTGTCGCGTTCTCTGCGCAGGTTATTAACCTGCTGAAACGCTTGTTCGATACGGTCCTCAAGGCTCTCCGCGACATCAAGGCTGTGAGCTTTTTGGGTGTCACGTTCGCTGCGCAGGTTCTCGACCTGCTGAAACGCTTGCTTAAGACGGGACTCCAAGCTGTCGGTTCTCGTGATGCGCTCCTGCTGATCCGCATAGAGCTTCTTCTTCTCGGCTTCGAGCTGGTCTCGAAGTTGCCACGATGACTGCAGGCGTTGCTCTAGCGACTCCGCGTATCCTCGCAGCCACTGCTTTTGATCTTGCTCGAGTCGCTCTTGTTCTCCTGCCAGGGTGCCCAGCAGCAGGTTGAGCGCTTGTCGTCGCTGATCTGCCAGGCTCGGCGCATCGTCGAAGTGTTGGGCGGCCTCTCGCTGTCGTTCGGCTCGCAGGTTGAGGCCTTCGATCAGCTCCTGCACATGCGGACGATTGGCAGCGGCTTCGTCCAGTTGCAGGGCATCCAAGGCGCAGTTGAGGAACAGCGCCAGCCCGTCCATCTCGGTGTTCGTCGCCAGGTGACGGGCGACGGAGTCGACGACTTGTTCGAGCTTTTGCTCCGGGGCGTGCCGGTCCGTCGCCATGAATCGCTGCAGTGCTTCTGCGGCGACCCGGTTGACTTCCAGGTAGTACGACCAGCGACGGCCTTCGCGAAACCAGACCGTATTGCTTGCGTGTAGCCGGTAAGCAATCAGCGGCTCATGGATGTGGTGCAGAGCCCCCTCGAGCGCGGCCTCCATGAATAGTTGCCAGTCGAGGCAATACTTCAGGCTGCGCAATCCATCTGCTTGGGCGCGTAGCCAATCGGTTCGACAGACGAGGTTGCTGCTGGTGACCAGGAAGTTGCGCTCAAGCAGCGCGGCGAACAGGTCTTCTTGCGGCAGGTCTACCGGGGGGGTCACACGATCAAACCAGTGCACCCAGTCGAAGATTTTCTTGCCATCCAGCACCAAGCTGGCGTTCGTTGGAGTGAGTTGACCACCGTCTTGGTCTACCAGTTGGATACCGGTAGTGACGAGGTTCACGGACTGGTCCTGCGCCAGCACGTCTCGGCACTTGCCTAGTCGCTCGGGGTGAAACAGGTCGTCGGAATTGAGAAGGGCTACATACGGCGTGTCGATGTGCGCAAGTGCCGCGAGCACGCTGCTGCCGAGTCCGAGATTCTCTGGGTTTACGCGAACGTCGATGCGCGCATCGTCGATGCTGCGTGCCCTGGCGACGGTGTCGTCGGGTGAGCGATCGTCGACGACCAAGATCTTGAAGTTGCCGTAGCGCTGCGCGAGCACGCTGTGCAGCGTCTCTTCGATAAAGTGCTCGTGGCGGAAAGACGGGATCAGGACGGTGATGTCCGGCTCGCCAGCGAGCGGCTCAGACGCCTTCTTGATCGCGAACGGGCGCTTGCGCGCGCGACCGTGGAGCAGGCCCAATGAATCAGACCAAGGCCCGCCGTAGCGAGTGAGGTCGAACCGGTCGGCGAAGGCCGTATCGAGCGCGATCAGGTCCTTGCGTTGCTTGGCATCGCCATACAACTCGCGTAGCAAGCTGAGCAGCTCGGGGAGGTGCTGGTCGTGGGCTATACGTTGCACGAATGCGCGTAGCCAGGTGCCACTCTTGGCCTCAAGCAGTTGGCGATGGCTGACAACAGTATCCAGCAGCCAGCGGCGCACCGAGGGCAGGTGGGCGCGGCCAAACAACTGTGGATGCCACCAATCGCTCAGGTCCGCATTGTTATTGTCCCCGTGACAACACCAGGGGTGGTCCGGCGGGGGGAGCACCAACGGCAGGGTGAGAAGCTCATTTGTGGCCTCTAGTTCGCGACTGGCTCGGGAGCGCAGAACCTGGCGCAGTTCGTGGGTGACGTGCTCATGCGCGTGGCTGTCGACGGAGCTAGGGCGGTTCTCGCCCGTTAGTCTTGATCCCGTGCTGGCAACGACGTCACGCAGCAAGGTGAGTTCATCTGCCGCCAGGTTCTCCAGCGGAACGCCGCCATCGCGATCGAGCACGCGCAGATCGAGCTGGATATCAGCGTTGGCGCACGCGCGGGAGACCTCTTCGAACTGGAACCAGTTCTGTGCCGTGAAGACGAAGCGGATCGAGCAAGTGGCTTGCCAGTGGTTCGCAACGGACGCCATGACGGCAACAATCTTGGGGTCGCCTGATGCGATCGTGCATTCGACCTGATCTACCGAACATCCCTCAAGCGCTTGCTGCAATGCGCTGGGGTCGTCGCCGTTCGTGCGCACCGTCAATTTGGGGGCGGCCGGAAGTTTCGCTAAGTCTGCGAGCAAGCCGGCCACAACCGGGGCCGCGAAGTCCGCATCGTTGGTTGCTTGCAGGACCAATTGCTCGAGCTGCGGCAGGACGGAGCGAAGGTCGTCTTGGAGCTTGGCGGCTGCCGCTGGTGTCAGTGGTAGGCGCACGACCAATTGTGAGGGACCTCCGCTGCGGATGTCGCCGGCGGGGATCAGGCCGTAGTCGCGTAGTGGCGGCGCCGATGCCATCAGGCCGCTGCGCAACCAGCGCACGCATCGTTCGCAGCGATCGATAGGCATTTCGCCAGCGGCCAATTTTTCGCGCAGGTTCGCAAAGGCGGGGCTGCTCCACGCCGTCTTGAGGGAGCCTGGGTCGCACAGGGATTTGGGGGAATTGTCGCAGCCCTTGCTAGAACCGTCTTGGTTGACGACGAGCACAGACGAAGGGCCTGAGCAAACGGTCCACGCATCGCTTTCGCCAGCTACCGGTAGACCGGCTTGGCGTCGGATCGCATCTATCTGGATGCGCTCAATGTGGTGACTACTTGCAGGTTCCGACATCGTTCTCGGGACTAGATCGAATCGGCGAGCTTCTTGAACTCCGACTTGCGAACGGCTGCGACCACTTCCTGGTAGTTCTCGATGATCTCCGAGTAGGGGCGGTTGATCACTTTAGAGATGGTCGATGGCGCGTAGAACTCGTTGGGAACGTTCAGGAAATCCGCAACCTTCGAGAGGATCAAGCTGTCCTCGCGAATGCGGCCCGATTCGTCGGCACTCTTGCAGTCTTCGGCGACATCCTCGTAGCAGACTTCGAGATACTTCATGCCACCGGCGAGCGTTCGGAATACCTCGCGATCCTTCGCCACCCACGCGGCGTGGCTGATCACAGCCTCGGGGTCGAGTTTGACCTTGCCGTCGAACTTCTTGCCACCGTAGTTGTGGTAGACGTTGCGGGCGGCAGCGATCACTAGCGACAAAGCCTGATGAATCGTGTTGCGCCGCATCATGTGCACGATGGGCATGTTTCGCCGCCAGAAGTAGTCGATCAAGAACGGCTTCTGCTCGAGATCGCGGATCAGCGGCGCGATGAAGCGCAGTTGATTGTATTTGATGTCGAGTCCGACCGCGCTCAGGACACCGAGCTTGCCAGGGTAGCCGCGTTTGACATCTTCGCGCAAGAACACGAGGTAGTCGTCGACGAGGTCGACGCAGTCCTTCGCGTAGATCGGCGGCATCGCCCGGTTGACCATCGTGCGCACGTAGTTGTGCCAGCAATTAGGCAGCGGATACGGCATCAAGATCTCGCCGTGCACGACCGTCTGCTGGTTCGTGTTCATCAACTCCCGAAAGAAGTTGGTGCCACAACGCTGGCTGCCGACGAGCGCGAAATATGTCACACCTTCGACTTGATGATGGGTCCCTTCACGAGGGTCAGAACTACTCATGTTGTGGGGGGGGGCTTTGCTTCTGTCGATGCCAGAACCCAGTCGTTTTCGGACGGATCTGGTGATCGACTTGAGCCATGTCGGTTTTTGCACCATTGCTGGGTGTGGGATTACTCGCACGGGCAGTGTCGCATGCCCGTGCAGCGGGACGAAGAGTGACTTTCAGGAACAGATCGTATTGGCGCTGTCGGACCGCAATCGGCAACATGCTTGCGTGCGTATCTCGCTCGTCATGCCGACCTGGAACGCGGGTCCTTTGCTCGATGAAGTCCTGGCTGCCATCACGGCGCTCGAGGGCACTGTCTTCGATGAATTGATCGCGGTGGACAGCGGCTCTACCGACGGCACGCAGGATCGCCTGCGCTCGGCGGGGTTCCGGGTCGAGCCGATCCCGCAAAGCGAGTTCGACCACGGTGCGACCAGAGATCGCGGCATCGCCATGAGCACCGGCGACGTCATCGTCTTGTTGGTCCAGGATGCGACCCTGCAGGGCACTGATTGGCTGCAAAGTATGGTCGCGCCGTTTGAAGATCCCGAGGTTGCGGGAGTCTGGTGTCGACAGATTCCGCGGCCAAAATGCCAGGCGGTGCTCGATCGCCGCATCCGTGGCTGGCCCGGCCGCGGCGAAGTGGTCAGCAAGCGGCAGCTCGAAGCAGGTCAGAAGCTGTCGGATTTGCAGCCGTTCGATCAGCTGATGCATTCGGCGTTCGACAACGTCGCGTCGGCGGTGCGCCGAACCACGTGGCAGCGCTTTCCGCTCGGGCCGCGACGCTTCGGTGAGGACGTCTACTTCGGTAAGCGCGTGATCGAGGCGGGCCTGGCCATCGCCCACCAAGGCGAAGCCTGTGTGATCCACAGCCACGACCGCACGGCGTGGGCGGAGGGCAAGCGCACGTTCTGTGACCATCGCAACCTGCGCGGTTTGTTTGGTCTGATTGGCATCCCGAATCGTGAGGCGCTGAAGGGCGCGATCAAGGGTTCGACCGAAGAACACGTCAACTACGTGAAGAGCCTTGGTCTGTCGCCTGAGCTTGAAGGGCCGGCGCTACAGTGGACCACCGACTACTGCAAGTGGCAGTGCTGGGGGCAATACCTAGGCGCCAAGGCGGGGGCGAACCCGACCGGTTTGAAGGGTGTGTTCTTCCGCTGGCTCGGCAAGCGGCTCGAGCGCGGCATCGGCTAGCCGATCGGCTGGCTTGGTGACTCCGGCTGGCCTGGTGACTCCGGCTGGCCTGGTGACTCCGGCTGGCCTGGTGACTCCGGCTGGTCTGGTGACCTGGCTTCCCTGGTGACACTGGCTGGCCTTGCTAGCAGATCTACCGTGCTAGCTCTTACCTTGAGCTTGGGCCAACTGATGCAGCAGATGCTCCACTTGGTCGACCAGATCCGTGCGCGCGGTCTGGCTCTGCGTCAGCTGTTCCCGTAGCAGTTGGTTGTCCTCCGCGAGCTCACCGATGCGCTGGCTGAGTGTCTCAAGGCTGATACGCAAGCCTTTCAGTTCGTTCGCGATAGGGTCTGAAGGTGGTGTTGTCACGTGTCGCAGCATACCGTGCGAGCCGCACCGTCAGCATGGCCAAGGTCGTCGTCGTAGCCCCTTATGTTCCGTATCCCGCTCGTCATGGTGGGGCGATCCGTTCACGGGTATTGCTCGATGCGCTGCGCATGGACCACGAAGTGCACTTGGCGGCGGCGGTCGCAAATGACGAGGATCGGAGCAACGCCAAAGCGCTCGAGGCGCACACCGGCATCGTGGTGCACCCACTGTCAGCGCACGAGGCGCCACGCCCGAGCCTGCCCAGCAAGTTGAGCAATTGGTTGCGCGGTCGCTCGGAATTGGTGCGACGTCGTTGGCCTAAGCAAGCTGTTGCGGAAATGGCGCGCATCTTCGATCGCGTCGAATGTGACCTTTCGGTGGTCGACAGCACGTTTGCCCTGCCGGTGATCACGCGTCCCTGTCACTTGCTGTATTTGCACAACCTCGAGCACTCGATGTTTGACCGCGTGGATGGCGAACGGCGCAGCTTCTCGGATCGGCTGACGCGTCGTATGGAGGCGCGCGGTTTGCGTTCGTATGAGAAGGGGGCGATTGAGCAGGCGGCGTTGACGGTCACCGTCTCGGAGCACGACCGTTCGCTGGCGTTGGGGTTGGCGCCGGCCGCGCGGATTGAAGCCGTGCCGAACTCGGTCGACCTCGAGCAATTGCCCTTATTGCCAAGGCCAACTCGCACCGTGGCGCCGCGGTTGTTGTTTGTTGGCTCCCTCGACTATCCGCCGAACCTCGAGGCGGTGACCGAATTGGTCGAACAGCACGTGCCGGCTCTGCGCAAGGTGTTCCCTGAGTTGACCGTTCGCCTGGTTGGCAAAGACCCACACGGCCATGGCGCGCGTTTTGCTGGCATCGCTGGCGTCGAAGTCATTGGCCCCGTCGACGACATCGTCGAGCACTACCGCGAGACCCACGCGGTCTACCTGCCAATCCGCAGCGGTGGCGGCACGCGTATCAAGATTCTCGAGGCGTGGGCGTTGGGCGTGCCGGTGTTGTCGACGGCCGTTGGTTGTGAAGGCTTGCCGGCTACCGATGGCGTGCATCTGCATCGTTTTGAAACGCCGGAGCAGGGTTGCGCCAAAGTGCGCGCCGTGATGGCTGAGACGTCGGATGACCTGCGACAGAACGGCCGGCAGTTGGTCGAGCAGCAGTTCGCGCACACCGCGGCGATTGCTCGACTGCGCGAACTTGCTAACGAGTTGTTGGCGCAGCGGGCGGATTGACTACGACCTGCTGAAGTAGCGCGCGGTCCGAGCGGCGGTAGTGGCGGCGCGAGCGTGTGCGTTGCCAGATCGCTTGCGGCAGTCTTGGAATCGTCGCGAGCATCGCTAGCACTCCGTGCGCCATGGGAATGCCAAGTAGTCCGGCGTGCTTGCGAATGTTCCACGCCAACATCACGGCGTGTGTCAGTAGCAGCACTGGATCGGTGACGCTGCGCAAGAAGAACAGCTCGCGGTTGCGCCAGTTAAGGCGTTCCAAGGCAGCGCGGCTGAATACTTTGCTGGACGTGCCGCGGTGGGCGTGGTGCACGACGCTGTCGTGGGCATAGACGCAGCGCCAGCCGCGGCGCCAGGCTTGCCACGACATGCTGACGTCTTCAACGTAGCAAGGCACGTAGAGGCGTTCGAAACCGCCGATTGCGTCGTGCTTTCTGCGGTCGAAGGCACTGCTGCCGCCGCCTGCCCACAGCACGGGCTGGTCCTTGCCGGGAGCACCGGCTATCTGCACGAAGCGCAGTTCGCCGTGCTTGACGAAGACGCGTGCCAAGCCGGTTTCCGAGCGATGGCCCTGCATCTCGATGCGCGCGCTGCTCGCGAAGAGTTCGCCGGACTCGTCTTCTTCGAACGGGCGCAGTAGCTCGACCAGGAAGTCGGGTTCGACGCGCATGTCGTTGTTGAGATAGACGACGATGTCGCGATCGGCAACCTTGGCACCGGCAGCGTTGCCGCGGATGAAGTGCAGGTTCGACGGCAAGAGAACGAGCTTGGCCCAGTCGTGTTCGGCTTGCAGCCAGGCGATCGATTCGTCGTCACTGCCGTTGTCGACGACGAGCACTTCGTGATCGCCGGGACAGCGGTCGACGGCGACGCGTAGCGATGGCATCAGGTCGCGCAGGAAGTCGATGCCGTTCCAGTTGAGCACGATGATCGACGCGTTGCGCGTGGCGGGACGATCGTCGCCAGGCGACTTTCGCACTGCGAGAACGATCGGCAGGGTCAGTAGATCGATCAGCATCACCAGCACCGCGAGTGCAATCGCCAGTACCGCCACGACGGGCAGCAGCAGCGTCAGCAGGATACGGAGGGCTGGGTTCATTGGCTTGGGGGCGATTGCTTGGCAAACGGTTGCCTAGGTGGCGGTTGCTCGATGAGCCCGATCAACTGCGTGGCGGACGCGTGCACGTCGAGTGTTCTGTGCACTTCGTCGCGGCCGCGAGCGCCGACTGCTTGGGCCAATTCGGGATCTTGCAGCACGACCTTCAGCTTGTCGGCGAGCGCCTGCACATCTGCAGTCGCGTGCAGGAAGCCGGTGTCGCCGTCGCGTACGAGCTCTGGGATGCCAGAGATCGCAGTGGTGACCACGGGCACGCCGAGCGCCATCGCCTCGACGAAGAAGATTGGGATGCCGTCGCGTTCGCCGTCACTTGCGACGATGCACGGCAGCACCGCGGCGTCGGCATGCATCAGAGCTTCGCGCACCGTGGCATTGTTTTGCGCACCCAAGAACTCAACCTGACTAGCGATGCCGTGCTGTTCACACAGTTGCCGGATGCGTGCAAGCTCGGGGCCATCACCAATGACGCGCCACCTAAACGCAATGCCGTCACGCTGCAGCTGCGCGAGCGCCTCGGGCATCAAGTGCAGGCCCTTCTTTTCGACGATGCGTGCGGCGCTCACGATCACACCGCGCCCCGGTGAGGCGCAGCGATCCTGCCAGTTGTCGAGATCGATGCCGAGATACACAACCGGCACCCTCTGCACTGGGATGTCGGGATGCAGTTCGCACAAGCGCTTCTGGCAGAACTCGGTGACCACGCGGAAGAACGTTGCGCGCGAGAGTTTCTCGGGTAGCAGCTTGTGTGAGTATGGAAACTCGAAGTCGACATATGACGAAATCGAGAACGGCACATTGAGCAAGTGCGCCGCACCCATGGCGACGTTTGCCGACCAGGTCGACGCGTAGACGTGGATGTGTCTCGGTCGCATTGGCCGCAGCAGGTCTGCCAATTGCAGCGCGTTGCCGGGATGGCGCGGATTGCGCAGCACTTGTTTACCTA
>JBNMNW010000131.1:0-14827 GCA_051278165.1 Planctomycetota bacterium
TCGCCGTTGCGGTTGACGGTGATCTCCTTGTCTAGGTCGAGCAGCTTGTCGCTGAGTCGCAAGCGCACCTGATCGACGCGCTCGGTTTGCAGCGAGATCGTTTGGCCGACGACCTCGGCCCGGATTGTCTGGCCGTTCTGTGCGAACTCGGCCGGCACCGACAACCAATAAAAGCGACTGTGCGCGCGCCCGGTTTGGTGCCACACGATCTTCTTCGGCCATGCGTCGCGCGTTCGCTTCGCCATCCACGGTACCGACGCAGCGTCCTCAAGATTCATCCAGTGACCCTTGCCGGCGACGATGTGCGTTTCGTGTTCGTAGCCGCCCTGGTCTTCTGCGGCCAAGGCGTCGAGCTTCTTGCCCCAAAGCGCAGCCATCTCATTGCGCTGGTAGGCGCCGTCCTTCGCTCCCATCCAAATCATGAACGGCAGGTTGCGCACGCTGAGCATCGAAACGCCGTTGGGGTGGCCGGCCATCATCGAGGCCGCTGCGAAGCGATCCGCCATGCGCGGCGCCAGTTGGTAGACACCGTCGCCACCGGCGGAGTAGCCCATCAAGTAGACGCGATCTGGATTGACGCCGCGCTCGATGACGTAGTTGGCAATCAAGCGATCGAATAGGTCATCGATATGGCCTTCGTGCCAGAGGTTCCAGGTGTTGGTTGGGGCGCGCGGCGCGACGTAGATACCTTCCTTCGGCTTGTAGAGCTGGATCTGGTTGCGCCATTGGCCGTCGTTGGCCTTGGCGGTGGTGCCGCCGCCGCCGTGCATCGAAATCCACAGGCTGTGGCCGTTCTTTGGCGCCTTGCCGAACGTGCGTTCCAGCACCTTCATTTCTTTGCCGGCGGCTTTGACCGTCAGCAGTTTCACCGCGCCGTCTTTGCTGGTCTGCTGGCGCGCGAACTCACCCTTGTGGGCAAGCAGCGCCTCGCTCCTTAGTGTCGCCCAGATCGCTTGCGTGACGGCCTCGACCGATGCCTTCGGCACCGGCTGTTGAGGGATGAGTCGGTCGCGTTGCTCCGGTGATTGCTGCAACCACTTGGCGACGATCTTGGCGCCTTGAGCTGGCGTTGGTTGTTGCGGGATTGCGCTAGCTGCCAGCCCCGTCAACGTCAGCAAGGATGCACAGATACATAGAAGCGTTTTCACGCGGACAGGTTAGGCACAAGGCATCGTTTGCGCACGTGCGACGTCCGCGATGCGTGTGGCTATTGCTTGCGAGCGCGCTGCACTTCCGGATGCCCGAGTAGGAACGCGCGCCGTTGCGCGGCGAAGCCTTTGATCGTTGTTGCCGGCAGCGATAAACCTGGTTCGGTGGCACTGGCACCGTGAATCCCAGTCGTGAAGGCTTCGGTCGTGTCGAGTTTGCGAGTTTCGCGTGCCACGTCCTTGGCGATCAGCTTCTGGTGACCAGCCACGATTGGGCCGAGGTAGTCCCAATCGAGCCACTTCTCGGCAATGTCACCGACATACGTCAGGTAGCGGCGGCGCAGCTCGGGAACGGCCAGCAGTTTGTGCCGCAACGCCTTGTTGGGGTCGTCGCACGCGGTTAGCGGGTCCGGTTGCGAGCCGTCACGCACCGGCCGCACGCGGAAGCCTTCGTTGGCGTCGTGTGGTGTTGCAAGGAACCGGCCGATGGCGTTGCGATAGACATAGAAGTCTGCGCCATCGCGCCAATACCCGTCGTAGTTGAGCAGCGCCATGTCGATGGCCAAGTAGCGCAGCACCGTGTCGACTTCCCAGTGCGTCTCCAACGCCGCTTCGAGTTGCTCGGCGGGCGTTTTACAGAGAACCTTGGTTGCGTCACGAAGGGCGCGCCAACCGGACGTGTCATCGCGCCCTTTGATTTCATACCAGCGCTTGTAGAGGTTGAGATCTTCACCGAGGTATCGCATGCCGCCGCCGGTTGAGTTGTTCGGCGACTTCCAACGGGTGCCTGGCCCTGCGAGGCCATGCTTCTCGAACTCGCGGCTAAACGTCTCCTGGTTGACGTAGATGCCCCACAGTTCGCCGTTGATGACGACGCGCAGGAAGTTGGCGCGCACGGCGGGGATGTAGTCGCGTGCTACTTCGAGGTAGAGCACCGTGCGCAAGAACGTCGGGTCTTCGTTCGAGTTTAGAAGGTTGATCGAGCGATGGCCGAACAGGTCTTGGTCGTGCACAAAGTGCATCTTCAACGACAACGACCGCTTCAATCCGGCGGGCACACCAGTGAACGAATTGTTGCCGCGGAAGCTGACGCCGACGTCGCGATAGATCTTGCCATCGACAGTCAGGTTCGCCGCGACCAAGACATCGGTGTGCCAGAACGCGGCGAGATCCTCTTCCCAATCGTCTTGATCGAACTCGAAGAACAGCGTGCGCAAGCAGTCAGGAGCGAACAGGTCAGTAGTCGCTGGGTAGTTTTTGACGTCCTTAGGCATGACGCTTGGTCCTTTGGATCCCGTCGCCTTCGGTGGTCGCCCTTTGCGTGCTGGCCTTCGTAGTTCTGGATGCGCGAGGATGTAGGCGCGTGCTGCCGTCCGCTCGTCGCGATCAAGTCGCTGGTTGTCGTCGCCGTCGAATCGCTGAACGAGTTCGATGTCCGGTTCTGCGCCTTGCGGAATCTGTGCGCGCAGAGCATGCATGGTGCCAAAGGCAGCCAGTGCCAAGGTCGCGAACCGCAGGTTTCGGTTGATCGCCATCATGCTGGGGATCTTCGGACTTTTGGCTGCTGCGGGGAAGCGCGGATCGTTCGCGGGCGCGGCTATTCCGGAAGCGCAGTGTTCGCTTTAGCCGCGTCCTTCGGGCGTGGGTTGTTCGCGCCGTAGACGAGCAGGTCTAGATACGTCTCGGGCGTGAAGAACGACTCGTTGATCTCGCCAGTTGCGCCTTGCACGCGGGTGATGTCGAGGTGCAGGTGCTTGGCGAGGAACGCATACGCGGCCAAGCGCTTCGAGATGCCGTAGTCGTGCTTCTGCTCTGGGAAGTGCGCGTTGTCGACGTGGTCGGGTTTGCCGTGTAGTTCGTAGATGAACTTCACGAACGGGTATTCGATCTTGGGCGTGTTGACAGTCCAGTCGCCGCCATTCGAAACCATCAACATCGGCCTCGGCGCAGCCATCGCCGCGATCTCCACGTTGTTGGTCTTGTGCTCGCGACTCCAATGGATTGGCATGCCGCTTTCGCAGACGCAGCCACCAAAGAAGTGCGCTGAGATCTGGCACACCGGGACCGACACCGCAACGCGGTCATCGATTGCCGTCATCAAGAACGTCTGCGTGCCGCCGCCCGAGCAGCCAGTCATGCCAAGTCGCAAGCTGTCGACGTTCGGTAGCGACTCCAAGAAGTCCATGGCGCGCATGCTGTTCCACGTTTGCAGGCGCAGCACCTGAGGCGTGTCGCGGTGCGACCAACCCGCTTCTTGCCAGTCGCCGTAGCCAACCATGTCGTACGACAATACAGCCGCACCCATGCGCGCCAGCAACGCGCAGCGTGCTTGTCGACCCGGGGCGAAGCGGCCGCCGTGGCCGTGCGCACTGAGGATCCCGGCGAGCGAGCCTTCGTGGTCAGTAGGTCGGTAGAGCGTGCCGGTGACGTAGAAGCCGGGCGCACTTTGGAACGCAACGCTTTCCACGGTGTAGCCATCGTAGCTGCGTTTGTTGGTGCGCTTCGGTTGCAGCGGCGTGCGTTCGGGAAGTTTGGTGAGTCCTGCGCCGGCGAGTATGGCTTGCCGAATGCGCTGCTTGCGCGCGTTCCAATCGGCAAGGTCATGCAGGGATGCCTTGATCGCCGTCAGTTCGGCTGCGGCAAGTTCGGGTGTTTGCGCATGCCCAACACGAAGCTTCGGTTGTTGGGAGGGGGCCGCGCACGTGAGTGCCAGGCAAAGGAGGGCGGGGATCGCTACATGGTTCATGGGGGTTGCCTCCATCACATGCTACTGCGTTGCTGGAGCCCACGCGGCCCGGTTGCATGGCGATCCCAGATGTAGGGTTCCAGATTTGTCGGCACCTGCTAGTTCTTCGTCGCTGGGCGTGGTCGAGCTATCTCGATTGCGTCGCCGATCCGCTACAACGTTTCGCATGTGCCACTTCCGAATCAGGTCGCTCCTGGGTCCCGCCGTGCTGTCCGGACTGCTCGCCACCGTCGTGGCGCAAGATGCCCCCGTTCCCGAAGGGTTTACCAAGCAAGACCAGTTGCGCGGCTCGGTTTCGCCTCAGCGCGAGTGGTGGGATGTGCTGCACTATGCATTGTCGCTCGAGGTCTTTCCGGAGACTAAAAGCATCAAGGGTTCGAACGTCATCACCTTCAAGGCGTTGTCGGCCGGCGATCGCATGCAGATCGATCTGCAGCCGCCATTGAAGATCACTAGCGTGGTGCACGGTGGCAGTGAGGTGACGTTTGAGCGTGAAGGCAATGTCTATTGGGTGCAGTTGGCGAAGCGCGTTGTCGCTGGTGCCGAAGACAGCGTGCAGGTGTTCTACGGAGGTCGTCCCCGCCAAAGCACGCGGCCGCCATGGAGTGGCGGCTTCTCGTGGCGCAAGGATGAGAACGGCAACCCGTTCATCGCGACGACCTGCCAGGGCATCGGCGCGAGCATCTGGTGGCCGAACAAGGACCACGGCTACGACGAGCCCAATCGCGGCATGGACATCCGGGTGACGGTGCCGGAAGCCTTGACAGCGGTCGCGAATGGGCGATTGAAGGGGCAGACGCGCGATGTTGACGCGCAAACGCGCACGTTCCATTGGCAGGTCACCAACCCGATCAATAACTACGGCGTCAACGTCAACATTGGCAAATACGTGGTCATGCCATCGACGTTTGACGGTGAGGGCGGCAAGCTCGACCTCGAATACTGGGTGCTAGAGCATCAGCAAGAGAAAGCCCGCAAGCAGTTCCAGGAAGTGCCGCGCACGCTGCAGGCATTCGAGCATTGGTTCGGCAAGTACCCCTTTTACGAAGACAGCTATAAGATCTGCGTCGTGCCTTACCTTGGCATGGAACATCAGAGTTCGGTGACCTACGGCAACGGCTTTCAGAACGGCTACAAGGGTCGCGATCTGAGCGGCACGGGTGTCGGCATGAAGTTTGACTTCATCGTTGTGCACGAATCGGCGCACGAGTGGTGGGGCAACAACATCTCGATGAAGGATGCCGCCGACATGTGGATCCACGAGAGCTTCGCCAACTACGCCGAGAACCTGTTCGTTGAATACCACTTCACCGAGAAGGAGGCGCAGGACTACGTCATTGGCTGTCGCAAACAGATCAACAACGACAGCCCGATCATTGGCACCTACGGCGTCAACAAGTCCGGGTCGGGCGACATGTACTACAAGGGCGGCAACATGCTGCACACGATGCGGCACATGCTCAACGACGATGCCAAGTGGCGCGGGGTGTTGCGCGGGCTCAACGAAGAGTTCTGGCACAAGACCATCGGCACCGCCGAGTTTGAGGCCTACATGAGTCGAAAAGCCGGCCTCGACTTCAATCGAGTGTTCGAGCAATACCTGCGCACTACGAAGATCCCGGTGTTGGCCTACGAAGCGAGCGCTGGCTCCGTGTCCGTCTGGTTTGAGAACGTCGTGGCCGGGTTTGCCGTGCCGGTTGTCGTTCGTATCAACGGCAAGGAGCATCGCGTGCAAGTCAGCGAGAAGGCCACCAAGATCAAGGTTGCCGGCAAGCTTGAGTCGTTTGAGCTTGACCGCAACTTCTACATGACCGTCATGGCCAAGTAGGCCGCCGGCGAGCACGTCGCAGCGACCACCGATGAGTCGTCTGCTGCCGCGCCGCGCCCCGTTCCTCGAGCGGGCTACTTGGTATTGGCCAGAATCAGCAACGCCATGGCAGTGCCATAGCTGCGGCCGAGTTCTTCACTGTCCAGGAACGTCCCGTCGATCTCGGGATACTGCATTACGCGTTCGCGCATCTTCTTGCGTTCCTCGTTGGCGCGCTCTTCAGGCAGTAGGCGTATGCCCTCGCTGGTGTGGTAGAGCGAGTGGAAGAACATGAACCCGGCGACCTGACCATCGGAGTGGAAGTCCGTGTGGCGCACGCCTTCGATCGTTTGGTAGTGCAGCCAGAAGTTGTCGAACGCAAACAGCAAGCGTTCTTCAGTGCTGGCGCCGAGCGTGAACAAAGCGGATTCACACATTGGCATGCGCGTGCTGGCGTTCTTCAGGTCGGCCGCCGAAAGCTTGCCGCGCGCCGCGCCGCCATACGAGAACGCACCATCCTTGCTGCGTGCTGAGGCGAGCGCCATCGTCGCTTGCGAAAGCATGTCGGCAGGAATGTCGATGCCGGCTTGCTTGGCGGCGAGCAGCCCTTGCACCATTGCAGCGGTGCAGAACGCGTTGGAGTATTCGTGCGCCCAAAAGCCGCCGTCCTTCTGCCGCTGACGCGCGGCAGTAACAATCTGCTGCATCGCTGTGGCTAAGCGTTCGCGTTGCGCGTCCGCCGTTGCCCCCGTCCATCGATGGCTCAGATACATCAGGCGATATGAGTCGGAGTAGACGTCTTCGTTGCGCCCACGGTTCATCTGGTTGGGGTCCAGCATGTAGGCTTCGCCGCGCACCAGCGCCGCGTCGATCAACTCTGGCTCGGCAAACTGGTCGCGATGGCGGTGCAGTGCCTGACAGCAAATCGCCGTGATCGCGACCCAGACATTCGGTGTGATGCGCGCGTCCGGGCAGTAGGCGTAGCGGCTGTCCGTCCAGCCACCGTGGCTTCGTTGCTGAGCCAGCAGCGCGCGCACACAGTTGTCGATGAGTTGGCCTTCCGTGAACGTCTCGGCGGGCCAGTGGGTTGTGCCGGCCAACTTCGAGAACGCGCCTTCCGGCAGCCAAGCGAGGCGTTCGTAGCCAAACATTGGGGCGCCAAGCGACAGGCCGTCGTCGCTGCCGACCCGCAGGTTGACCTCGGCGCGATGTGCGTAGAGGTCGTCGGGGTCGTCCTGTGCGAGTCGTTTGAAGCGGCGTAGGGCGCCCGATTCATCGCCGGCGCGCAGGCGTAGCAGCGCCAGGCGGTAGCGTGCTTCGGCACGGCGGCTTGGCGCGTCCCCCCAAGCCTCGGGTCGCGCGTCGGCTGCCTTCATCAGTGGCGCCACGGCTGCGTCAAAGCGCGCCATCTTGAGCAATACAGTGCCACGTTCGGCAGCGATTTCGAGATCAAGTTGCTGCAGCGCCGTTGGCAGGCGGGGGCGGCGGCTGCGACGGCGCTGCGGCGGTTCATTACTGGGCTTCTTGGCGCTTTCGGCTTCCGCTTGCAGTCGGTCGGTGGCGGTGTTGAGAGCCGCGATTGCCTCTTTGCCGCGGCGAAGGCGGCGCAGCATGGTGGCTTGCTCATAGGCGCCGCGCGCCGATGTTGCAGCCGTTGCTTCGAGCAGTGCCAACGCCCGTTGCCAGTCGCCGCGGTTGCTCGCTGCATCGAGATCGTCGGCGACGAGCGGCCCGTGGGCCTTGTCCAGAACATCGCGCAACACCTGCGCAATCCACGGCGCATCAAAGGTGCGGATGGTGCGCAGCTCGTGCAGCAATTCGCCGTCCGGTGTCAAGAACAGGATGGCTGGCTCAAGGAACGTGAGTGGCCGCACCGAGAACCGTTCGCACATGGCCTCGTCGAACACCATGCGCACTGGCACGAACGACTGCGTGACGATGCGTTCGATGTCGGGATCGCTCCAGATCAACTGCCGCATGTAGACGTCGAGCACTGGCGCGCGAATCATCTGGCGGCCGCGCTTGCTGGTCTCGCTGATCTTGTAGACGTAGACGAGAACGGGCTTCTGGGCCTGCTTGGCGCGCGTCAGGGCTTCGTCAATCAGTGTGTTGCGATCGAAGGCGCGTTCGTCCTTCGTCATCGCCGTTTTAAAGCGCTGGCGGTCGAGGAACTCGGACCCGTCGGTCAGCCACTCGATCGATTCAAGCTGCAGGCCGCGGGCAGGGTGCGCTGCCTGTTGGGCTCGCGGTGTGCTCAGCGTCAGTGCCGTCGCGAGCAGAAGGAGAACGGCCGGGAGCCAGCGAGTAGAGGGGAGCTGCATGAGGTTCCTGCGCAAAGCGCGCGGGGGCGCGCGGGCAGGCGAGCGTAGCAGTCCGAGGGGTGGTGCTGGCGTCGGCGTGTGCCGGCGCGTGCATCATCTCAGTAACGTCGAGCGCGGCGCCTGCGCACAAAGCTTTGGTGCGGCTCCGGACCAGCGTTCCCCCTGATCTGCGCATCAGATCAGCGTTCCCAGATCTCAACGAGCACTTCGTGCAGCTTTGCATCTGCCTGCTTCAGCTCGGCGCGCACGAACGGGTAGAAGTCGTTGCGATATAAGAACGCCTCGGTGCCCTCGGCGAAGTATTCCTTGTGACTGGACAGCGCATAGTGCCGGACGGTCTTGCCGCGATGGCTCATCGTGTGTTTGTAGACCTCACTGTCGCGCGCTTCCTTGAAGGCATTGAAGACGCGTTCGTCATCAAACCCGAGCACTTGGTCGTGGTAGGCGTGCGCCAGCTCGTGCAGGACTACGGCGGGATGCTTGAGCAGTTGCTCGCGTGACAACAGTTGGCGGGCAATGGGGATGTGCACCTTCTTTGCAAGTCGCACGTCGCAGTCGTGATTGCGCAGCCAGGCAGCACTCGGGTGGTACTGCATGTTGGTGAGCGTCGGGTGGTCGCGCTCGATCCACAGCTCGAGTTTGCGCATGTCCTTTAGCTGTTGGCCGGTAAGCAGCAGCGAGATGCGTTCGAGGTGGTTGGCGAGCATGCTCAGGGCGCGCTTCCCTTCGGTGCTCTCTTTGCCATCTAGCAGCCTCGGATCGACATGCACCGTCCAGCCATGCATGTCTTGCACGACCGGTTGAGGGCGGACTCCGTGGGCGACTTCGAGTGCCGTCGCTGGCTCGTTGCCGAACTCACCGGCGGCGGCAATCGTGATCACGGCGCTGATGCAGAGGCTTATCTGGGTGGCAAGTTTGACCATGTTGTGGGCCGTGATGGTATCACTTCGGCAACGACCCATGAGTTACATGCTGCGACCACTCATTGTTGCCGGCGCGATTGCGGCAAGTTCTTGTGCGAAGCCGTTGCCGGTTTTGGAGCCGGCCGCGGATCGCCCCAACATCGTGTTCGTGATGATCGATGACCTCGGTTGGATGGACATTCATCCGCAGGGCAACGACAGCGTTGTGACGCCCAACCTCGACCGGCTCGCGCAACAGAGCACGCGGTTTACCAATTACTATGCGGCCGCACCGGTGTGTTCGCCGACGCGCGCGGCGTGCATTACTGGGTTGGCGCCAGCGCGTTTGCAGGTAACCAATCACATCCCCGATCGTTGGAACTTCTACGATGCGCCGCGCGAAGGCGATAAGGCTGCTCCGCGTCGCGGTCGTGAGTGGGGGCCGGCGAAGTCGCTGCACGTATTGGAAAAGCAGCACACGACGATCGCGCAGCGGCTGAAGGCTGCCGGTTATCACACGGGTTTTGTCGGCAAGTGGCATCTGGCCGGCGCTGATTGGAAGACCACCGACACGTCGTTGTTTCCGGAGAGCTACGGGTTTGATGTCAATGTCGCCGGTAACGCGATGGGTGGGCCGGGCACGTTCTATGCGCCGATCAAGATGCCCAACTACGAGAAGGGCGAGGCGGGGGACTACTTGCCAAACCTGTTGGCGCAGGAAGCCGTCGACTACATCGATTCGGTCAAAGACGAAGCCGACCCGTTCTTCTTGTGCTTGTGGCCATACACGGTGCACTACCCAATTGAGGCGACGCCAGAGCTCTACGCGAAGTACACCGACGCGCGCAACGCCGACGGCACCGTCAAAGAGCCTGATATGCCGACGCGCTACCGGGCGATGATTGAAGGCATGGATCTAGCGGTGGGGCGCGTCTTGCGAGCGCTCGATGAACGTGGTCTGGCTGACAACACGTTGGTGGTGTTTACGTCCGATAACGGCCAGATGCCGGGCGCGTCCGTTGCGGATCCACTGCGCGCAGGCAAGGGCTACCTTTACGAAGGCGGCATCCGCGTGCCGATGATGATGCGTTGGCCCAATCGCATCCGCTCTGGTGCCGTCGACGAGACGCCAACGATCTCAATGGACTTTGCCCCGACGTTCTTGGCGGCGGCGGGCGTTGCTTACGAAGACGCGTGGTTTGACGGCGAGAGCCTGTTGTCGGTTGCGGCCGGGAACGGATCGCTACAGCGCGACGCGGTGTTCCTGCACTACCCGCATTACTGCTACCACGGTAAGAACGACATGGGGTCGATCGTGCGCATGGGGGACCTTAAGTACATTCATCATTGGGACAACGATGCCCATGAGTTGTATGACCTGAAGGCGGACCTCGGCGAACGCGACAACCTGTTTGCGAAGCAGCCTGATGTGGCTGAGCAGATGCGGACGCGCCTCGATGCATGGCTTGAGGCCACCAAGGCGCAGTTACCGCGGCGCTACCAGTCGATCCCGGCGGGCGAACTGCCGGGCAAGAAGCGCGCTCAGTAGTCGTGTGACTGCTATGCGATCTCGTTAATCATCGGCCACTATTCGGGCGCGAACCAGCCGCCCGGAATCGCCGGCAAGAACGGCAGCTTGAGTGCCGGTGGCCACAGGCCAACGCCGAGCGTCAACCCGAGCACGTGCACTTCGACGCCTTCGCGCCAGCCGACCTCGGCGCCGAGCAGCATCGTTTCGAGTTCGATCCCGGTGTTGCCCGCCGTGATGCCCGCCCGCAGCCACATCGCATGGTCCTTGCCGATTGCTGACGGTGGCATCACGATCGGTAGGTCGACTTCACGCGCTAGCCAATCGACGAACGAATTGCTGTTGGGCCCGGGCCACGGCAGGTAGTTCGTCGCGTATTCGTAGTCCGTGCCGATCGCGAGCATCTTCGCCATGACCGGCACGGTCCACTCGCCGGTGAACTGTTCGTGCACCGCGATCTCGCGTTGCCAGCGCACATCGTCGAAGGCTTCCGTCGCACTCATCTCATTGAGCCAGATGTAGTCGATGTTGTTCCACTCGATGCGATGCCACGTGCCGGCGTGGTAGAAGTCGATCCAAGTGTGCTCGGCGAAGCGCGTGAACCACGGTAGCCAACCGCGCACCGGCAGCCGCACCGACTTGACCATGATCGTTGGCCGGTCCGCTTGCACGCTGGATGGTCGCACGGCGCATCCGGCAAGCAGACTTAGCGTCGTGCAGATCATTCCAAGCAGCAGCATCCGTCTAGCCATCGTCGGCACGTTAGCCATTCGGTCGTTTGCCAGGCAGTTGGTTCCGAGAATCTGCCCCACGTCGAACGGCACCCGACGCGCCATACTGTAGGCATGCCTTACATCCAGCAAGTCAGCGTCGCTGGAGCTTCCCCGGTCTGCGGTCGTTTAGTCGAACGACTCGGCGAACGAATCGGCGCACCGCTGCCCGGTTCGTTGCATTCGTTGTTTCCAACCGCGAACGCGATCGCCGCCGCCGACGTCTCCGTGCTCAACATGCCCAAGGCCCGGGCGCGCGCGATCATCGGCTTCGCACAGGCCGTGGCAACGGGCGATCTGGATCTCTACGCCGGAGAATCCCGCGAAGACACTCGTCGCCGGTTGCAGGCCTTGCCGGGCATTGGGCCCTGGAGCGCGGACTTGATCGCGGCTCGGGCGATGAATCACACCGATGCATTCCCAGCCAGCGATCTCAGTTTGCGCAAATCAGCGGCTCGCGCATTCGGCCACGAGGAGATCATCTCTGCGCGCGAGTTGGCGCAGCGATCGTTGTCGTGGCGACCATGGCGAACTACGGCAATCGCATACTTGTGGATGTATCCATCGTCACCTGTGAAGGTAGTGGGCGGCAACAATCTATGAGCGCTACGAACAACAAGTCGATGAGTCAGAGGTTAGCCAAGCTGGTGATTCCGTCGCCGCTGGGACCTTTGCTCGCGTTTGCGTCAGAGCAGGGGGTGCGGGCGATCGTGTTCTCCGACTCGGATCCGGCGCGCAATGGTGTGCAACGCGACATCGTGGCGGCATCGCCCGGCATGTCTGAGACCGAAACGTTGGTGATGCTCGCCGAGCAACTGGGGGAATACTTTGCCGGCAAGCGAACGGTCTTCCGGGTGCCGCTGGACCCGGTCGGCACCGAGTTCCAGCTGCTCGCTTGGGAAGCGCTGCGCAAGATTCCGTTCGGTGAGACGCGCACCTACGCCCAGCAGGCGGCCGCGATTGGCAAGGCGTCGGCGGTTCGTGCGGTCGGCACCGCCAATGGCCGCAATCCATTGACGATTGTCGTGCCGTGTCACCGCGTCATCGGTGCGGATGGCACGTTGACGGGGTTCGCTGGCGGGCTTGATCGCAAGCGTGCGCTGCTCAACCTTGAAGGCGTGATGGCAGACCAAGCCGAGTTGCCGTTCGCGCAGGAGTAGACGGCCACATTTTCGCCGCGCCATGGCGCCTTGGCGTCATCGTGGCATCTGGGCGATGAACTCGGCCATGTATCTGACCCGCTGCGATGTGCGCTGCGGCGGCACAAACGTGCTCTCTGGCTTCTAGCCGTCGGTCGGCGGCGTGCTGCGGTCACTCGTCCGGGAGGGCTTTGGCTGCCCGAATTTGGCAATGTCAGGGCCTCGTGATCTCCGAAGTGCCGCCCCCGAAGTTGCGCCGGAGCAACCGCCTCGCCACACTGCTTGTCCCAATGACTGAGCAGCCAAGCAAGCCGTATCCCGAAGTAAGTCCGCAGGCCAACTTCCCCGCGATGGAGAAGGAGATTCTGGCGCAGTGGCAGCAGAACGGCACGTTCCGTCAGTCGGTCGAGCAGCGCGAGGCGGGGGCCAACGAATACGTCTTCTACGACGGCCCTCCGTTCGCCAACGGCTTGCCACACTACGGCCACCTGTTGACGGGCTTCGTCAAGGACGTCGTGCCGCGCTACCAGACGATGCGTGGTCGTCGCGTTGAGCGCCGCTTTGGGTGGGACTGCCACGGCTTGCCGGCCGAGATGGAAGCGGAGAAGCAGCTGAAGATCAGCGGCCGCGAAGAGATCCTTGAGCTCGGCATCGACAAGTTCAATGACGCCTGCCGCGCCAGCGTGCAGAAGTATGCCGGCGAGTGGCGCAACTACGTCACGCGTCAGGCGCGTTGGGTCGACTTCGATAACGACTACAAGACCATGGACCTCTCCTACATGGAGAGCGTCATGTGGGCGTTCAAGACGTTGCATGACAAGGGGCTCGCCTACGAAGGCCAGCGCGTGATGCCCTACTCGTGGTCGATGCAGACGCCGGTCAGCAACTTCGAAACGCGCATCGACGACTCGACCCGTCCGCGTCAGGATCCGGCGGTCACGGTCAAGTTCCAGCTGCATCGTAAGGATGGCGATCCGGGCGACCTAAACATCCTGGTATGGACGACGACGCCGTGGACGCTGCCGTCCAACCTGGCGTTGGCGGTCGGTCCGGACATCGACTACACGATCCTGCATAAGGATGGCGAGTACTTCGTGATGGGGGACGCCACGCGCGCTGCCTACAAGAAGGAGCTCGATGGCTTTGAAGAAGTCGGCAGCCTCAAGGGGTCGGACATCGTTGGCCGCACCTACGAGCCGATGTTCCCCTACTTCAAGGGACGCGAGAACTGCTTCCGCGTGCTGTCTGGTGCGTTCGTCGATACCGGCGAAGGCACCGGCGTCGTACACATGGCGCCGGGCTTTGGTGAAGACGACCAAAAGGTCTGCGAAGCGAATGACATCGAGCTGGTGTGCCCGGTCGATGACCGCGGTCGCTACACGAGTGACATCCCGGAATGGGAAGGCCTGCTCGTCTTTGATGCCAACAAGGAGATCATCAAGGTGCTCAAGGACCGCGGCATCCTGGTTCGCCACGTCACCTACGAACACAACTACCCGCACTGCTGGCGCACGCGCGAGCCACTGATCTATAAGGCGCTGCCCGGTGCCTGGTTCATCAAGGTGACGGAGATCAAGGATCGCATGCAGGCGCACAACCAGTCGATCCGCTGGATCCCTGACCACATCAAGGATGGTCAGTTTGGTAAGTGGCTTGAGAACGCGCGCGATTGGTCGATCTCCCGCAACCGCTACTGGGGTTCGCCGATCCCGGTGTGGAAGAGCGACGATCCGGACTACCCGCGCACGGACGTCTACGGCTCGGTTGCCGACATGGAACGCGACTTCGGTGTCAAGGTCACCGACCTGCACCGTCCGTTCGTCGACAACCTGACGCGCCCGAATCCGGATGACCCGACGGGCAAGTCGACCATGCGTCGTGTGCCCGAAGTGCTCGACTGCTGGTTTGAGTCGGGTTCGATGCCGTTCGCGCAGGTGCACTACCCGTTCGAGAACAAGGAGTGGTTTGAGAGCCACTTCCCGGCCGACTTCATCGTCGAGTATGTCGCGCAGACGCGCGGTTGGTTCTACACACTGGTCGTGTTGGCGACGGCGCTGTTCGACAAGCCGCCGTTCAAGAACGTTATTTGTCACGGCGTCGTGCTCGATGCCGATGGCGCCAAGCTGTCGAAGTCGCTGCGCAACTATCCGGACCCCGAGGAGATGTTCGAGACGGTTGGCTCGGACGCGCTGCGCTGGTTCTTGATGTCGTCGCCGATCCTTCGTGGCGGCGACTTGTCGATCACCAAGGACGGCAAGCAGATGCATGAGGTTGTGCGTCTGGTGCTCAACCCGATCTGGAACGCCTACTACTTCTTTACTCTCTACGCGAACGCCGACAGCGTGAAGGCGAAGCTGCGCTACGACCAGACTGCCGTTCTTGACCGCTATGCGTTGAGCAAGACGCGCGCGATGATCGAGAGCGTCGAGCAGCGCATGGATGATTACGACCTGGCCGGCACATGCC
>JBNMNW010000132.1:0-14707 GCA_051278165.1 Planctomycetota bacterium
GTTGACCGACACCAATGCCCTTTATGGCCTGTATCCGTTCGCGAAGGCGGCGCGGCGCGTTGGCCTGCAGGCGGTGTTCGGTTGTGAGCTCGTGCATCGTGGCCTGCGGCTGACGTTGATTGCGCAGGACGAGCGTGGCTACAGCTCGTTGTGCAGCTTGCTGAGCGCGTTCCACGGAGTCGGACCTGATCGTGCTGGCAGCAGTCGTGCTGGCAGCAGTCGGGCTGGCGGCGGTTCGGAGTTCGATCTGGTGCGCGCTTGCGAGCGTTACGCGAAGGGACTGTGGTTCGTCTGTGGTGACCCGCGGTTGTTGCCGGAGTTGTCGGTGCGGGTGCCGCGTGAACGGTTGTTGGTGGCGTTGCCGCCGCGGCCGCTCGGTGGCGAGCCCGCGCGCGACATGTCTAGTTCTTGTTTGGCAGCGGATTCTCTAGCCAGCAGTTCGTCAGCAAGTTCGGCGATGAGTTCGGCGATGAATTCGGCGATGGGAACTGCAGGAGCGCGAATACAGCGCGGCCGCAAGTTGCCGGATCCAGGTTGTCCATGGCCGCGTCGCATGCTGCGCGACATCGCGCGCGACCTCGACTTGAAGCTGTGTGCCGTGCGCGATGTCTGGTTTGCCGCACCGCAGGATCACGCGTTGCACCAACTGTTCTTGGCCGTGAAGTGGAGCCGTTCGTTGCGCGGTGGCGATCCGGCCAAGGACCTGCACGGCATTGGCGTCGCCAGTCCCGAGGCGCACTTGCCGAGCAAGGATCAGTTGCATCTTGGTCACGAAGAAGACGCGGCCGCCGTCGCGATGGCGCAGCAAGTGCTCGATAGCTGCACCTTGTCGTTTGCCGATCGTGCCAAGCCGATCTTCCCGCCGGTGTCGTTGCCAAAAGGTGTGACGGCGGGGGCGAGCTTGCGCCGATTGGTGCTGACCGGTTTGCAGCAGCGTTATGGCAAGCAAGAACAAGCTGCCATCGCGCGTTGCGATCACGAACTATCGGTGATTGAGTCGATGGGGTTCTCGCCGTATTTCCTGGCAGTGCATCAGATCGTCGAGCTGGCGCGCGCTCGCGACATTCCGTTCGTCGGGCGTGGCTCGGCAGCTGACAGCCTAGTGGCGCATTGCCTTGGCCTGACGGATGCCGATCCGCTGCGTTACGGATTGTTGTTCGAACGCTTCCTCAATCCGGGCCGCAGTGACCTGCCGGATATCGATCTCGACTTTTGTTGGCGTCGTCGCGATGAGCTGATTGAAGCCGTCTACGAGCACTTTGGGCGCGACCACGTGGCGATGATCGCGACCTACAACACGTGTGGTCCACGTTCGGCGTATCAGGAAGCTGCCAAGGTGCTCGGTTTGCCGCCGGCCGAAGCGGTGCGGCGCAGCAAGCGTTTGCCGTGGCATGGCAAGGCCGAGTTGGACTTGGCGGCGATCGCTGCGGCAACACCCGGGTTTTGGCGAGAAGGCTCGCAAGGTGGCCGGCAGGGTGGGGGTACTGACAGGGGCACCGGTTCGGTTCATGACAGCAAGCATCTGCCGCCGGAACGCGAACAGTTACTGTTGTCGCTCGCGCAGCAACTGCTGTCGGCGCCGCGCCATCTCGGCGTGCATCCTGGTGGCATCGTGATCACGCCACAGCCAATCGCAACGTACGCGCCACTCGAGCGTGCTGCTAAAGGTGTCGTCGTGACGCAATACGACATGCACTTCGTTGAGGGGCTCGGCATGGTCAAGATCGACCTGCTCGGTAACCGCGCCCTGTCGATTGTGCACGACTGCGTGACGATGCTGCAGGGGCATGGCGTGGTGGTTCCCGATCTGCACATGATCCCCGAAGACGATGCGCGCACGGCCAAGCTATTGAGCACTGGTGGCACGCTGGGTTGCTTCCAGGTCGAGTCGCCGGCGATGCGCACGCTGCTGCAGCAAATGGGGGCCAAGACGATGGATCGCGTCATTCAGGCGGTGGCGTTGGTGCGACCCGGGCCAGCCGCGGCTGGCATGAAGGACGCGTTCATTCGGCGGGCGCGCGGTCTCGAACCGGTGACGACGGCGCATCCACTGTTGAGCGAAGTGTTCGCCGACACCTTCGGCATCATGCTCTATCAAGAAGACGTGATCCGCGCCGCGATGGCGGTCGCCGGGCTCGATGCAACCGAGGGCGATATGCTGCGGCGGGATCTCGGCAAGCATGCTCTTGGTGCGGGCGGCCACAGCCACGCCCTGCGCGACGAGGCCGACGCGTTCGTTGTCGCCGGCTTGCGACGCGGGTTGCCACGTGCGGCGATCGAGCAAGTGTGGGCCGAGATGGCGCGGTTTGCGGCCTACTCGTTTTGTAAGGCGCACTCGGTGACCTATGGCCGACTCGCGTATCGCTGCGTGTTCTTGAAGGCGCGTTGGCCGGCTGCCTTCTTGGCGGCGATGTTGCGCAACGATGCCGGCTACTTTGCTCAAGGCGTCTATGCCGAAGAAGCGAAGCGCCTCGGCGCCGAACTGCGCGCGCCGTGTATCCAAGAAGGTGTGGTCGAGCACGAGCTGCTGCGTCCGACGGTGATTCGCATCGGCTTGGCGAGTGTGCACGGTTTGGGTGAACGCACCGTCTCGGCGCTGTTGACCGCGCGCCGCGCCGGTGGGCCGTTCCGCACCTTGCAGGACTTCTTGCAGCGCGTTCGGCCGATGCGCAATGAGGTCGAGAACCTGATTATGGTTGGTGCCTGTGATGGTTTTGGCATGACCAGGCCCGAGCTGTTGTGGCGGCTGCAAGTGGCGATGACCCCGCGCGCTCAGAAGGTGGCCGAGCGAACGGCGGTTGCTGCGCGCGGCGCGTTGTTTGCCGATGCCGTGATGCCGCGCGAAGCGAGCTATCCGCAGTTGCCTGATTATGACGAGGCCAAGAAGGGCGAGGCTGAGTTGCGCTTGCTCGGCTTCACGCTCGGCAGTCATCCGGTGGATGTGCTGTGGCGCCGCGGCGAGTTGCCGGTGCTAAGGCAGTGCGTGCCGTGCGGCAAGGTTGCCGAACACCTGAATCGCACCGTGCGCATCTGTGGCTTTGCGGTGGCGTTCCGCGGTCACAGTGCCGAGCAAGGTGGCATGTGCTTCGTGACCGTTGAGGACGGCACTGGCATCGTTGAGACGACGCTGTTTGCGAAGGTCTACCAGCGCTGCGGTGGAGTGCTGCAGGGACGCGGTCCGTTCGTGTTCGAAGGCAAGGCGGAAGAGCGCCTTGGCGGCGGCGTTGGCATGCGCGTGTTTGACGTGATGCTGCCGGAAGATGTGTAGCTACGAGCTGCGTAGCCAAGAACGATGTGCGCCAAAAACCTGCCGACGCATGCCTCAAGCGATCGGCAGGTTCGCATGCGCTTGGCTCATCTCATCATGTATGCGCTGCACCTGCTTGCAGCGATCATGCACCTTGCCTGAGCCGAGTTCGCCGAGCCATTGGCACGATGCGTAGACCATCGATCGGGTCTCATAGTCGCTGATCCATGCCTTGCACTTGCGCTGCATATCGATGTCGGCAAACAGCACGTCCGGCTCGTTGAGGCAGCGCGCGCCATAGCCATTGCGGGTGATGATGTCGGCGCCGTTGCGCGCCACGATCTCCTCGCGGATCGGCAAGCCAAGGCCGCCGTAGGGCAGTTTGCGTTCGTGGCTTGGCACCAGCTTAGCCCCGCTGCAGTTCTGCCAAGGCGTCAACAGCTCGTTCTTGCGCATGAATCTGCGCCACCTTTTGGGGTTGCTCAGACCCGCCAAAGCATCGCACGACCCGCCTCTTGCCCTCGACGTTGCCTTCTAGTCGTGCCTCCGCCCAAAACTCGGGGGTTTGCATCGCGCGTAACCATAGCGGGTGCGTTCCTGATCCGGCACCATGTGCTCATGGCCGGTCCCAAACGACGACAACCTGACCCTGTGCCAGACGCTCTGCGCGGCATTGTCATCGATGGCGCAAACGTGATCGCATCCAGTCGCTTCCGCCCGGTTGAGCGTCTCGACCTGGTAGTGCAATGGTGTCGTGACTGGCGTGATGATCTACCCATCCAGGTGTTCATCGATCACGCCACGGCGATGCGCTGCCAGCGCAAAGATCAGGAGACGTTGCGCGGTCGCTGCATGGATGTGACGTTGGGTCGGCCGCGCTACGCCGTCTGTCCGCGTGGCGAGTCTGCAGATGGGTATGTGCTTGAGCATGCGCGTGAGCATGGTGCGCTGGTGATTTCCAACGACCGCTTCTGGGACTTCGACGATCTGCGCATTGGCACGATCACGATGCAGTTCCGATTGAAGGGCGACGACTTTGTTCCCCATGAAGAGGCGACTTGGTTTCGGCCGCCGAACAGCGCGGTTCGCGTGCCGGTGGCGACCCTGCGCGATTTGACGGCGACTGGCGACGCGGACTAGGCGAACAGATTTCTGTCACCGTGGGCCATCGCTGCGCACAGAGGAAGTGGGACGAGCACGCGATGCCTTCGCCGCCGCTACCTCTAATGCACAGTCCACACGACGCACTATTTCGATTCACGTTTGGCCAACCCGAACATGCCGCCGGGTTGCTGCAATCGGTGTTGCCGGCCAGCGTCGTCACCAGCATGGATTGGACTAGCCTGCAGGCGATACCCGGCACGCGCATTGATGAGCAGTTGCGTCGCCATCAAAGCGACTTGGCGTTCACGGTCTGCAGTGCTGGCCGCGAAGTCTTGGTCTACGTCCTGATTGAGCACAAGCGGCGACCGGGGCGCTGGGCCGTGCTGCAGATGATGGAATATGTCATGGGGTTGTGGCGAGAACTGCGCAAGGCGCGCGCTGGCATGTCGCATTTGCCACGCGTCTTGCCGGTGCTGATTCTGCAGTCGACCGGTGGCACGCAGCCACGTTGCCTGGCGGATCTGCTTGAGGATGGCGATCTATCGCTTGACCCAGACTTGACCGTTGGTGACATCGAACTCGACTTGGTGCAGCCGGAGTTCGAGCCGTATATCATCAACCTGGAGATGTGCTCGTGGCAACATCAGCATGGGCTCGCCATGACGCTCTTGGCGAAGCTGACCGTCGATGCCATGGTGAGTCTTCCGTCCGCCGATGCGATCGTTGCCCGTCAAGTGTTTGGGCGATGGAATGATGCGTTTCGTCGGCTGTTGGGTACGCAATCGGGGGACTATGCCCTGCGTGCTTTGTGGAGTTACACTGCGGACGTCGTCGACGTGCCCGTTGATGTGTTGGTCAAGATTGTTGAGGAAACCATGGATCCATTGGTGAAGCGAAAGTTCAAGCCGCCTATCGAGCAGTGGCGGGATCAAGGTCGAGAGCAGGGCCGCGAGGAAGGCCGGCAAGCCGGTCATCGCGAGGCCTTGCGGCGGCTGCTCGGGGCGCGCTTCGGCGAGCTTCCTTGGCAGATCGACGAGCGTCTTGAGGCTGCGCCCGTCGAGCAACTCGAGGCCTGGGCGCTTCGCGTGCTCGATGCTGGTTCTCTAGATCAGGTCTTTGCTGACTGAGTTGGGTGCCGTGTCGTTGCGCGCAGTGTCGTTGCGCGCAGTGTCATTGCGCGCAGTGTCAATGCGCGGAGTATCAATGTGCGGACTGTCGCTGGCCAACGTGTCGTTAGCTAGGGCTCGCTGCTGGCGTCGACTGGTGTGGTGCCTAGGCCAGCGGGCGTGCGGCTCGCGAACCAGAACATCGCCGCCGCCATAGAGGCTGAGCACGTAGCCGGAGTCGGTCGCCGAGTAGCCGAAGTGTTCCTTGGCGTAGAGGCCGAGGAATAGCACGACCATCGAGCCGCACCGGTTGAGGAACGCGGCGAGGCAGAGCAGCCAAGTCAGTCGTGGTAGCCCACTGAACGCATCGCGATACGTGGCGAGCATGCCAGTTTTGGAGTTGGCCATCAAGACAGCGCGGTAACCGTGGATACCGACGCCATCCCGTACCCTAGCCGCGCCGCAGTGCTTGCGTGGGGGTTAGGCGCGACGCGCGATACGCCGGGATCGCACCGCCGATGATGCCGAGCAAGAGCGCAAAGATGATTGCAACCGTGATGGCATATGGCGTGGTCCGGAAGGCGAAGGTGACCTCGGTGAACGTCGCAAAGTTCGTGGTGCCGGTTTGAATGCCGTTCAATGGAATGACCATCACGACGCCGATGATGCCGCCCAATAATCCGAGCAAGGCCGCTTCCAGTTGGAATGATAGGAACACTGCGAATGGGCGGAAACCGGTTGCTAGCAAGATGCCGATTTCGTGCGTGCGCGCGGCGAGTGCCGACAGCATGGCATTGGTGCCAGTGAAGACGGCGGCCAGGCCCATGATGACGGATAAGAACGCGCCAAGGAAAGTGAACAGGCGAGTAAGCGCTCCGGTCTGATTGCTCAGGTATTCCTTCTCACTGAGAGCTTTGGCGGGGATGCGCTTGTCGCCTTCGAGCCGCTTCGCGAGATCCTTGACGGATGTGCCGGGCCGCATGACACCAATGATGCGGCTGTAGTTTTCGACATCCAACGCTGCTCGCATGCGGTCGACGTCGCCCCACACTTCGGTCTGGTAGGCGCCGGTAGATTCGAACACTCCGACCACGCGGAACGGCGTCACGTTGATGCGTAGCGTGTCGCCAACCTCGCAATTTTGGATGCGATCGCGCAGCGCCTTGCCGACGACGACTTCGTCCGTGCCGGGTGCGAAGTTTCGGCCATCGAGGATGCTCCAGTTGTCACCGTGGATTGCGAACGTCGCGGGTTGCACACCCCGCAGCGGGATGTTGGTCTTGCCGCCATCCTTGCGCGCCAGCAGCGTCGCCAGATACAGCTCTGCGGAGGCGAGTGGCTTGCCGTTTGCGTCGGTCGCGATCTCGGGGATCTCGTTGAGGGCGATTTGTGCGCGAGTGCGATCGAAAGCACTCTCACCTTCTGATGTGGCGCCGGTGCGCAGCAGCACGACCATGTCCTCGCGACCGCGCGAAGCAAAGATCGTTTCGAAGCCTTGCTGCAGGCTCAGGATGCCGGCGAGTACGGCGACGGTTGCCGCGATGCTGAAGATGCACAGCCAAGTATTGCCGGAGCGAACCAGCAGGCTGCGGATGTTGTACTGCAGTGGTACGAGTGCCATGGTTAGGCTCCCAACCGCAGAGCGGCGACAGGTTGCAGGTTGCGGGCGCGCAGCGCGGGCGCGATGCCCGCGAGGATGCCGAGTGCAATGGCAAGGCTGATGCCGAGCATCAGCACCGCCGACGAGATCTCGAAGCCAGGTATCTGCGACGAGATGGCGGACCACAGAGGTCGCTCCGCGCTCTTGGCTAAGAAGATGCCAACAGCGCCGCCGGTAGCGCAGATCAACAGGGATTCGATGATCAGCATGCCGCCGATCTTGGCGTTGCCAAAGCCGAGAGCTTTCAAGATGCCGATGTCGCGCGTGCGTTCGCGAGCGGCCATCAGCATGGTGTTAAGCACTGCGAAGAAGATCGCGAACAACACGCCGCCACCGATGCTAGCTAGCAGCGTCGGGACGCTGCCAAGCATGGTGATGAACTGGCGCTGAAACTCTGCTTCGGTGGTCACTCGAACAGCTTGCGGGCCGTTTTCGTATTCGGTTTCAATTGCCGCAATGACGCCATCCGGGTCGGTGTTCGGCGCCAGTCGCGTCAAGTAGACGCCGACGCCGTCTGGGCCGCCGACCGCGTTCTGTTCCTGGCTTTCACGCAGGTATTGGAAGTCGAAGAACATCGTCATCTGGTCGATGCTCAGCGAGTTCGAGTGGTAGATGCCGGCGACGTCAAACTCCCAGTTGCTGCCATCGCTGCGTGGAAAGATCGTGCCGATCAATGGCACGCGATCGCCGACCTTCCAGCCGAAGCGCGCCGCAAGGTCTTCGCCGATGATGCAGCCAGTGCGGGACTTCTGCCAGTCCGCCAGCGAGCCTTCACGGATCTCAATCTCAGGATAGCTGTCCTTCCACTTCTTGGGGTCGACCGCGAACTGGGCGAAGAAGTTGGACGTGTCCTGGTAGACGCCACCGAACCACTGGAATCGCACGACGTCTTCGACGCCCGGCGTCGATTGGATCTTGCTGCCGTAGGCGTTAGGCAAACTGACGAACAGACTGACCGATGATTGCACCCAGAGTCGGGTGGAGCTGGCTTGGGCGACGGCTGCGTCGAGCCCGCGGCTGACTGCCATCAGGATACAGAGTAAGAACACGGCAATCGTGACCGAGCCGACGGTCAGGATCGCGCGCAGCGGATGGCCAAATAAGTTGCGCAGTAGCAGGCGGATTGGCATGGCTTAGCTCTCCTTGCTGCTGTTGGCCTTGCTGCTGCTGGCCTGACTGCCGCTAACGCCACCAGAGATCGCGTGATTCTCTTCGATGCGGCCAAGCTTGCCCTTGTCGAGATGGATTGTCTTCGATGCGTAGCTCGCCGCTTGCGGGTCGTGCGTGACCATCAAGATGGTCTTGTCTAGTTCGCGGTTGAGTTGTTGCAGCATCTCCAGCACGGCATCGGCAGTGCCCCGGTCGAGGTCGCCCGTTGGTTCGTCGGCGAGGATGACCTTGGGGTCGCTAGCGATGGCTCGCGCAATTGCGACGCGTTGCTCTTGACCGCCAGAGAGCTCACGCGGCTTGTGGTTCATGCGGTCCTTGAGGCCGACCAGTTCGAGCGCACGCTCGGCCTGCTCCCGGCGTTGGGCTTTGGACAATGGCGCGAGCAGCAGCGGCAGTTCGACGTTCTCGCGGGCGCTGAGCACTGGCAACAAGTTGAAGCCTTGGAAGACGAAGCCGACGTTCTCGGCGCGCCACTGAGCGAGCTCGCTGCGGTTCAGATCGTTGATGTCTTCGTCGCCGACACGAATCATGCCGCTGTCTGAGTAGTCGAGACCACCGACCAGATTTAGCAGCGTGGTCTTACCGGATCCGGACGGGCCCATGAGCGCGTAGAACGTGCCGCCGTCCATGTCGAGGTCCAGCTCGTCAAGAACGCGCAGCGTCTCGCCGCCGCGGGAGTAAGACTTGGTGACGGCGCGCAAGATGATTGAGGCTGACATGCTGAAAACTGGGCGGTGGTGCGGCTCGACGAGTTGGCCGGCACGGGATTCGGAATGGCTGGTAACGCGAACGGCTTTTGGCCGCAGGCGATAGTTGTTGGAGTTGCTGTTGGAGCTACTGCGATTCGATGCGAATGCGATCTCCGTCCTGCAATGAGGAGGGGGGATCGATCACGATGCGTTGGTTGGCGCGCAGGCCGGCATTGATGGCCACGCGACCGTTTTTGCGGTCGCCGGTTGTGACCTCCATGAATCGAACCGTGTCCCGTTCGACCAAGAAGGCGCCAGTCTTGCCGGCGATCTGCACAAGGGCTTCGGCCGGAATGATGATGTTGCGTGCCGCGACGCCACTCGAAGCGGTCGGCTCGGGTGCATCGGCGGCACGAAATACGACGCGAACGCCCATTTCCGGACGCAGGCGGTCGTCGCGCCGTTGGAAGCGAACGCGCACTTCGACCGTGCCTTTTTGCCGGTCCGCTGTGGGCCAGATTCGATCGACGATGCCGGCGTAGCGGTCGTCAGGGAATGCTTCCAGAAAGATGTCCGCTGCGGCACCGACCGTGACTGAAGACAGTGCCGATTCCGGTACATTGGCCTGCACCTCCAGGCTGTCGAAGTCGACCATGGTGCAGACGGCGCCGCGGGAGTTGCCACCACCTTGCACGTTCGGGGAGACGACTTCCCCGACTTCGGCGTCCTTGAGCACGACGATGCCGTCGAACGGGGCGCGGATATCGGTTTTATCCAAGGTGGCCTTGGCTTGGTCGCGGCCGGCCTTGGCGGCGTCGGCCTGACCATTGGCCACTGCCACTTCCGCCGCGGCAACCTGGGCCCGCTGTACGGCTGTTTCTACGCGGGCATTGCTCGCGCCGATGCTGGCGACGAGCGACGCAAGGCGTGCAGTGGCTGCTGCGAAATCTCGGTCAGCCTGTTGCTGCCGGCGGATGCCTTCAATGCCCGTGCTGGTCAGTTGTGCCATGCGGTCCCGCTCTTGGACCGAAAAGTCGAGTTGCGTTTTGCCTTCATCGCGCAGCGCGGTTGCCGTCAGCAAAGAATTGCGCGCCTCGGTGATGGCAGCGTTGGCAACCGCGACGTTCGCTGTTGCGCGGGTCACGCCGGCGTTGGCCACCGCGAGATTTGCCTTCGATTGTTGCCATGCGGCCCGGAATTCATCTGAGAACAGGCGGGCGACGATATCGCCCTCCTTGACGACCGATCCCTCGGTGACGTTGAGCTCGACGATCCGCCCTGGCACGTCTGACGACAAGGCCGCCCGGCGGGCTGCGACGACGTAGCCATTTGCCGCGGTGCCGCTGACCGCTGCGGCCGCTGCCGGAGCCGCTTCTTTGACTAGGAATGTGCGCACCTGGGGCAGGCGAACCTGGTCGAAGAACTTGCTGGCCATCGGCCAGACCAGCCAACCGGCTCCCGCTAGCACCGCGAAGATGCCGAGCCGGATTGGCCACGGATTGCTGGTGCGGCGTTTCTTCTTGGGCTGGCGTTCGATCTTGAGGTCTTTGAGGTCCAATGGCTAACTCTGGGAGGCAGGTGGTCGCACAGGATACTGGACGACCTCTCGAATTGCTGGCCGCGGAGCGTAGGATCGCATCATGGAGACATCGGTCGTGAAGCGCATTCTTGCGCCTGTCGATCTTGCGGAGTCCCGCGAGCCCGAACTCAGCTATGCCATTGGCTTGGCGGCGCAGCTGCGTGCCGAGTTGTTGTTGCTGGCGGTGATTGATACTCCGGCGACACTCAATCTGATTGGGCACCACGGCGCGACCGGAGGTGGGCGAAGCTTTGAGCAGGAGCTTCAGGAGGAAGTGAAGGCAAAGTTGCAGCGCCTTGTCGATCAGGCCGCCGAGGCTGGCGTGCAGGCCCTCGGTCATCTGACGTTCTCCGAAGATGTCGAAGAGCAGATCTTGAAGGAGGCGCTGGTCGAACGGGTCGACCTAATTGTTGTTCGCTCCCAGGGTCGTCACGGATTCATGAAAGCATTGCTCGGTAGTACGGCTGGCGAAATCTTGAAAGCAGCGCCGTGTCCCGTCTTGGTGGCGCGCGCGTGAGTGCCGCTAAGGGAAGGGGTTCGAAAGGCAGCGGTAAGAGTGGTGGAGTTGGTGGCGAGCGGGCCGTGGGCAATCGCGCCGCTGGTCGCCGTACTGCTGGCAGCCGTGCTACTGGCAGCCGTGCTACTGGCAGTCAGCACGTCGGCGAGCAACCGGTTGGTGGCAGTCGGCGCATCGTCAAGGCGCGTGCGGCCAGTGATTCTGCCGCTGGTGCCTCGGGTTCGGTGCCTGTGGACCAGTTGCGTTGGACGTGCCCGCCACTGAAGCCATCGAAGAAGGCGCCGACCGCGAAGTTTTTGATCGGCCAAGATCGGCCGATGGCGGCTTTGCGCACAGGCTTGTCGATCCACGCGCAGGGCTACAATATCTTCGTGTCTGGGCTGATCGGTTCTGGTCGCACTGCGGTCGTGGAGATGCTGCTGCGCGACATCCAGCCGGTTTGTCATCGCGTCCCGGACCGCGTCTTCGTGACCAACTTGCGCGAACCCAACCGGCCGCTGTTGATCTCGTTGCCGCCAGGTCGCGGCCCCGCGTTCCGCAACGATCTGGTCGAGCTTGGTCGCGTCTTGCACGGCGCGTTACTCAATACGCTTCGGTCGCGGCCGCATCGCATGTCACGTCGCATGGTCAAACGAGCCAGCGGCATCCGTGAACGGCGCATCATGGACGCGCTGCAGCGGCAGGCCCTGAAGCAGGGTTGTGCGCTGGTGACGTTCCAGTCGCAAAACGGTTCGTCGACGGCGGATATCTATCCCGTCATCGATGGCGAGCCGGTCACCCTCGAGGCGTTGTCGCAGTTGGTTCTCGATGGCAAGATCGACGACGATCAGCGGCAGCTACTGCTGCGTCAACGTGAACAGTTGCTTGAGCGACTGGATGAGGTCAGCGATCGTGTTCGCGAGGAGTTCATTCGCTCCGAAGGCGAACTGCGCACGATGGATCATCGCCTCGCCTGGAAGGTTCTGCAGAGCCATCACAAGGACTTCGTCAAGCAGTGGCCCGAGCCCGAGGTCGCGGATTGGTTGGATCAAGCCGGTGAGTTCATCGAACGAAACCTGCGTGAGTTTGTCGGCACCGAGGTCGAGCTTGAGGACGATACCAAGGTGCTCGAGCTGCTGCCGGTCGCCGGTGAGCCGCGACTCGGCGAGTTCCAGTCGCAAGTCGTCAAGACATCGTTCACGGCGGCCTGTCCGGTCGTTATCGAGACCAACCCGACGTTTGGCAACTTGTTCGGCACGATCAGTGCGAGCGATCTGCCGGGGCCGTTGCAGGTGCATCCCGGATCGTTGTTGCGTGCCGAGGGTGGCTATCTGGTGCTGCGTTGCATCGATGTGGTGCGCGAGCCAGGTGTCTGGATGCATCTCAAGCGCGTGCTGCAATCGGGCTTGCTTGAGATTCGCGATTTCGATCTTGGGGCGGGGGCGCAAACCGGCTCACTGCAGCCGCAGGCGATCCCTGTTGACGTCAAGGTCGTGCTGATCGGCGAGCCCGGCGTCTACGAACAACTAGCTGCTGAGGATCAGCAGTTCAGTCAGGTGTTCAAGATCCACGCCGAGTTCGACAGCACGATCCCCGTCAGCAAGCAGAGTCTGACTCGCTATGCGGGGTATCTGCAATGGTTGATCGAAGGCGAAGGCCTGCCCGAGATGCTGCCAGACGCGATGGCGGCGATCGCCGAATACGGGGCGCGCTGTGCTGGCCGTCGCGATCGACTGATCACGCGCTACAGCGAGCTTGGTGATCTCGCGCGCGAGTCGGCATTCCAAGCTAACGAGGCAGGCGCCGACAAGGTTACGCGCGAACATGTCGAGCTGGCGGTGACCATGCAGCGGCAACGGCATGACCTGGCACAGGAACTCACCGAGCGCGGCTACGCCGCTGGCTACATGCGGTTGTCGACGACCGGTTCCGTCGTTGGCCAGATCAACGCCTTGACCGTTCTTGATACCGGCTCGATTGAGTTTGGTCGCCCGTGCCGCATTACGTGCAACTCGGGCGTCGCGACCGCGCAGCGTTCGGGCCTGGTCAACATCGAAGGCCTGGCACAGCTGTCCGGACCGATTCACGACAAGGGCGTGATGATCCTTGAGGGCTTCCTGCTGCAAGAGTTTGGCGGCGATGGCCCTCTGTGCATGCAGGCGACCATCTGCTTCGAGCAGCTCTACAATGGCGTCGAGGGCGACAGTGCCTCGCTCGCGCAGTTGTTGGCATTGCTCTCTTCGTTAGCCAATGTGCCGTTGCTGCAAGGTCACGCGATCACCGGCTCGGTCAACCAGAAGGGCGAAGTGCAAGCCGTTGCTGGCGTCAACGAAAAGATCGAGGGCTTCTTCCGCCTGTGCAAAGCGCGCCGGCTGACCAAGAAGCAGGGTGTTGTTTTGCCGGCAGCCAACGTTGGCGACTTGATGCTCGACGTCGATGTCGTGCAAGCGGTCGAAGCGGGCAAGTTCTCGGTGCAATCCGTTAGCACGGTCAAGGACGCGATCGAGTTGCTAACCGGCCAGCCGGCGCTGACGGTGCTCGATGCCGTTCGTGCGACGTTGGCCCGCTTCCGCAAGGCTGCGGGCTTCAATCTCTAGGTCGTCGCCGCCAGCTCGGCGGCATGTCTTAGGTGTCGGCTAACTGATTCTTGTGGGTCAACTGATCCTTGTGGGTCAACTGGCCGACGAAGGGCTGTCGGTGACTTCGCCCTATCGAGTGCGCGACTTCGAGTCTTTCGACTTGCCGCGCTTGTGTTGCTTCGAACCTTGCTTGCCGGGTGGTTGCGGCGCCTTCGGATCGAGCACGACGTCCTTGGCCTGCGGGATCACGGCCTGCTGGGGGGCGGCCTGTGGGATCACGGCCTGTGGGATCACGGCCTGTGGGATCACGGCCTGTGGGATCACGGCCTGCGGGGTCACCTTCACTTCGCGCACGAATTGCGAGGCGAGTGCGCTCAATTGCGTCTTGGTGTTACCGGTCAATTCACTGAGGTCGCGTAGCGGTGAAGCAACCGACATCAAGTAGGTGCGTTCGGACTCGATGCTGGCGAGCTTGTCGGCGATTCGCGGCGCGTAGTCTTTTAGCTGTTCACACAGCATCTCGCCGGCAGCTGCCATGAAGCGCGAACCAAAGTGATCGCCGATGCTCTCAGTCGTCTGTGGCAACAGCACGCCGCGGAATTGCGCGACGCGCTGGTGTAGGTGCAAGCGGCCTGCCTCACCAAGATGCTTAGCCTTGTCCCTGCCAGGAATCTTGACGTCCGGCTTGTCGAACGCGCCGAAGATGCGTGTGCGCACCTTGTCGACCGAACGGAAGCTGATGCGATCCATGACGCTCTTCTTGACTGGGATCGTGCGCACGTCCACCGGCACGACCGCGTGCTTTGGCCATGAGACCTGGCCCAAGCTATCGAGTGAGTGCGAACGCAAGACGCGCAGGTCGACACCCGCGCGGCGCGACAGTTCGCTAATGCCATCCGGCAGATCGAAGCCGGCGTCCATTTGCGCACCCGCTTGCGAGAAGGCCTTACTGGCAGCTTCGAGGCATGCTTCGCGGTAGTCCTTGACCAGCGGCGACCACTGACCTTGCACCAGCCACTCCAGGCTTTGGCTCGATAAGAACCACGTGTCGATGGAGGCGCCCAGCGTGCGTAGCAG
>JBNMNW010000133.1:0-14675 GCA_051278165.1 Planctomycetota bacterium
GCGAATCGACCAGGTGCGTGACGTTCGCACCGGGTTGGTTCGCCGAAACGCAGTCGAATCGGTGGCTTCGGCGAGGATTTGGCGGGCCGACATGGTGTGAAGGATGCGTGCATGGCGGTTTGCTCTCCCGTGGCGCAGACTCCTAGCGCCCTGATCAACAACGCGGAAGCCGTTGACTGCTAGCGCGAGGCATGCGGTCTGTAGATTGAAATCCAGTTAGCGGCCTTCGCTACCGACATCACGGCGCCATTCCTGAAGCGCCGCGAGCATCGATTGCACGCGCTTCGGATACTGCGCCGCGACGTTGTGCTTCTCGCCAATGTCATTCGCCAGATCAAATAGCAGCGACTGTTTTTTCTGCACCACAAGCTTCCAGGTGCCGTCACGCATCGCAACGCCATTCCAGAACAGCTCGCGGTGGCCGAGTGCTTGGCGGTCACGCAACAGCGGCACCAAACTCCGGCCGTCGAGTTTGCGTTCTGTCGGCTGCTCTTGCCCAGCCAACTCCAGCATGGTCGGCATCACATCAAGGCTGATGCACAACTGGTCGGTCTTCGATCCCTTCGCAATCGTACCGGGCCACCAAGCAATCGCCGGCACGCGATGACCACCCTCCCAGACCGACCCTTTCTTGCCGCGCAACGGATCGCAACGCATGTGGGCGGCGCCACCATTGTCGGAGAAGAACAGCACCAAGGTGCTGCCGGCGATGCCGTTTTTGCGCACGGCGTTGAGGATTGCAGTCACGCTGTCGTCGAGTGACTTCATCATCAGTTTGACCTTCGCGTCACGCGTGCGACCGTCCTTCGGCCCTAGCCCTTCACCACGAACGGCCACGCCATCAGGAGCCTGAATCGGCGCGTGCACGGCACCGTGCGCCACATACAGGCAGAACGGCTCGTCGCGGTTCTCACCGATAAAGCGCACGGCGTCCTGAGTGATCAGCTCAGTCAGGTAGCCCTCGCGCGCAACGACCTTCGTGCCATGCCACCAGTCGGCGGTGTTCATGCGGTCGAGGTGCGAGTGGTAGTCGATGTTGCCGCTGACAAAGCCGCAGAACTCGTCGAAGCCGTGATGCACCGGGTTGAACTTGACGTCATAGCCAACGTGCCACTTGCCAAATATGGCTGTTCGATAGCCCGCTTCGCGCAGACCTTCGGCGAACGTAAACTCCTCGCGCTTCAAGCCAATTTTGTGGGCCGGATGCTTCGGATCGGCATTGACGACGCCAGGAATGCCGGCGCGCTGCTGGTAGCGACCGGTCAATAACCCGGCGCGCGTCGGACTACAAACCACGCCACTGCTATGGAAGTCGGTGAACGTCAAACCCTCGCGCGCCATGCGCTCCATGCCAGGCGTCTTGATCCAGCCGTCGTAGACACTCGAATCGCCGTAGCCCATGTCGTCGGCGAGCATGACGATGATGTTGGTTGGATGAGCGCGTGCGGCGTGTTGCGCCAGCCGCGCCACAATGTTCGGATGCTCAGCGTAGACGTTATTGGTTTCCCCGAGATCGGCCTCGAGATCGTAGAGCTGGCCGCGGGACTCGCCCGTCTTGGCATTGCGCGTGAAACCGCCGGAACCCTTGTGCCGGATTAGCTTCCACTTGCCGTCACGAACCACCGTCGCGCCGGCTTTGAGCACGGTCACTTCGCGTCGCTCCTTAACGGGCTCATCAACCAACTGCGGTAAGAAACTGATGCTGTCCTCGCGACCGCCCGCAACCAAGCCACTACTGGCGGCCTCCACGCACGTGGCCATCACATCGGTGAAGCAAATCGTCTGATCGCTACTCGAGCCCTTGGCGATGCGCCCTGGCCAGCGCACCATGAACGGCACCCGATGCCCGCCTTCAAACGCATCGCCCTTCATGCCGCGCAACGGCCCCACCGATCGATGCCCGAAGCGCTTGGTATCCTTCGGGTACCAAACCGGCCCGTTGTCCGACGTGAAGAACAACAGCGTGTTCTCGGCCATGCCTTGCTGGTCGAGCGCACCGAGCACTGCACCGACGATGTCATCGACCTGCATGACGAAGTCGCCATACATCCCGGCCTTGCTCTGGTTGCGGTAGCGCACAGCAGGCAGCCACGGCGTATGCGGCGCCGGCAAGGCTAGATAAAGGAACAGCGGTTGCTTACCGTCATGTTCGTTGATGATCGAAACCGCTTCGTCGCGAAACCGTGGTAACACGTCGCTGTGCACGAAGCCGGGGGCAATACCTCCAGCGCGCCAGAACGCGCCTTGAATCGAGGACCACCCTTCTGTGTTGCTCGCCCCGATACGCTCGGTCGGTGCGGCCACCGCCTGGCGGTTCTGCACGTAGTAGTAGGGCGGGATATCCAGCGATGCCGGAATACCGAAGAACTGATCGAAGCCGCGATCGAGCGGCCCACCGCGCATGTCGGCGTAGTCGAGTTCGTTAGCGTAGTCGAAGCCTAGGTGCCACTTGCCGACCATCGCGGTGCGATAGTGATAGCCGCGCAATACATCGGCAATCGTCTTCGTACCCGCTTGGATCACCGCCTCGCGCGTCGGCTGATAGCGTCTGCGTCGAGACGCATAGCGACCCGTCAACAACCCGTAGCGCGACGGCACGCAGACAGAACCCGGCGCATGTGCGTCCGTGAACCGCATGCCCTCGTTCGCGATGCGATCGATGTTGGGCGTCGCGATCTTCGACTCCGGATTACAACTACCCGGATCGCCGTAGCCCATGTCATCCGCCAACACGAACACGATGTTCGGTGGCCGCGACGCGTGCTGCGCGCTGGCAGCACCAACAAGCAACAGCCACAGCCACATACGCAGAATCGGCATGTGACTAGGATGGCTTGCGATGCGAGCCTCGTCAACGCGCGCCAACGGTTCTAACTACGGCAAGTATTGCAGCAGGAACAAGTGCCAGCCGAGCAGCACCGTGTAGCCAACCAATACGAACGCCATGCCAAAGCGCGCCGGGCGGAAGTGCTTCGCCATCATCAGGAATGCGCATGCGATGCCGATGCCGAGCGTCTTCAGCAGCAAGAACGGCCACGGATGCCACGTCGAGTCGAGCACCCATTGCACGGCGGGATTCAGCTCCGTGCCGCCGTGAGACAAGAACAGCAGCGTGAAGTATGCATCGAGCAAGTTCAGCGCCACGATCGCCAGCACGACGAACAACACGCCGGCACCATGAACGTCAACGAACGCACCTTCACGTTCTTCACTGCGCCGCACATGACGGCGTTGACCGCCGCGCAGCACAAAGCGGCTGAACATTGGTGTTGGGCGGCGCCGGCGATCGGAGAACGTGCGCTGTTCTTCGTCCGCAATGACTTCAGGAGCGGTGTCTGCCGATGCCGCGATTTTGCCTTCGATGGTGGTCGTCACGCTGCAATCCTACCCCGCTCATTCACTCTTGAGCGCATACGACAGGGGCACGAACGGCCAAGCCTCGATGCCATGGCTGCTTCGCAGTGAGACGGTGCACCGTTTTTCTTTACGGCGCACGTAATGGAGTCGCCGAGAGACCAGCAGCGGCCAGCTACCAGCTCTCCCAGCAGCGAGATGCTGGCCGCTACGAGAACTTCGTGATGCCGGGGATCGAGATCTCGCTCTTCGGCGCGTCGTCCTGCCACGTCAGCAGGTTCGGCATCAATACTTCGGTGCTGTCATGCGCCTCCTTCCAGGTGACGCGCTTGCCAGTGTAGGCCGACATGCGACCCATGATCGCCATTAGCGTGCTGTTGCACATGTATTCGCCGTTGTTGATCGGCTTGCCAGCTCGCAGCGCTCGGAACATCTCGTCGTGCTCGGCCTGGTACATGTTGCGGGTCTTATCCGCGTAGCGCCATTCGTTCTTGCCGGTGATCTGGTGACGGAAGATGTTGGCCTTGCCTTCGGTGCCGTGCACGAACTCGTTGACGCTGCGCTCCGTGTTGTTCTGCTGGCGACACTGGCTGATGCCACGCGTGCCATCTTCCCACTCGTAGTTGTTGACGAAGTGGTCGTAGACGTTGCCATACTTCGCATCGGTGCGCTTCTGGCGACCACCCATCGAAATCACGGCGTTCGGGTAGACGTCGCCCTTGATCCACGCCATCAGGTCGAGCGTGTGGATGTGCTGCTCAGCGATGTGGTCGCCCGACAGGTAGGTGTAGTAGAGCCAGTTGCGAACCTGCTTCTGCAGGTCGTTCCATTGCGGCTCGACCTTGCGAAACCAGAGCTCGCCGGTCATGTAGTTGCCCTGGATCGTCGATATCTCACCAATGGCACCATCCTGCAGCTTTTGCACGATTGCGCGGCGGCCATCGTGGTAGCGATAGCAAAGGCCAGAGACGACCGTCAGACCCTTCTTCTTGGCGAGCTTGCACGCGGCTTCGACGCGACGAACACCCGGCGCATCGACGGCGACCGGCTTCTCGGCGAAGACATGCACGCCCTTTTCGACGGCACGTTCGATTTGCATCGGACGGAAGCCAGGCGGGGTTGCCAGCAAGACGACGTCGACGCCGGTCGCGAGCACCTTGTCGAGCGCGTCAATGCCAACGAAGCGACGCTCCGGCGACACCTGGAACTGCTTCTCGCGGCCCGCTTCGGTTGCCGATTCGAGCACGGCGCCAAGGCCATCTTCCATGCGGTCGGCGAACGCGTCGCCGGCTGCGTAGAGCATGTTCTCCTTGTCGGCCATGATGGCCTGGAGTGCAGCGCCCGAACCACGGCCGCCGACCCCGACGATGCCGATTTTGAGCTCGCCGCCGCCCTGGTGCACCGGCGAGGCAGCACGCAGGGCGCCGAGGGAACCAGTAGCGGCAATGGCTGCGGCGCCAGTTGCGGAGGTCTTCAGGAAGGAACGACGGGAGGGCTTCTTGGTCGACATGGTAGTAGCGGGGCAGATTCTACGGACGCACACAGCCCGCGGACAAAGCTCCGCCGGGCAAACGACGCTGTCAGCCTAACGACAGATGCAAGCTCGACAAAGGCCTGTTCGTAGGAGCATGACCGGCGCCGATATTGGCTGACGACCGGGCGAGGCTCGACAGATGACCCGACAACACCGTATCCTTCCCGCTTCGCCGAAAGGCCGACCCCGCTTGGCAGCCTGCCCCCCAGCTGCCGTCCTCCCCAAGTCGCTGCGTCCACGATGCGCCAATACGCTCTTCTCTTGTTCTTGTGTGGCTGCACCACCCTCTCGTCGGACCAACTGGACCGACTTGAGATCTGCCAACGCAACGCCCCCCTCTACTTCGATGGTGACAAGCTCGGACAGGCCCTGATCCAAGTAGAACGCGGACTCGAAATCGATCCGGACGACTACAAGCTCAACGTCATCAAGGGCGCCGTCTTGCTGCGAGCCAGCGAGCGCAATCCTAAGATGCTCGACCAGGCGACCGGGATCCTCGAGCGAGTCTACGACTGGCGCTCACCGATGCGCCACGAGCCCTACGAGCTGTTCTACTACGGCCTCGCCCGCCAAAAGCAGGGACTGCGCCACCTCGGCGAAGCGATTCGTCTCGAAGATCGCTCGGCCCGGTCGCCGGAGACCAAGCGTCATGACGAGTTCGCCGACAAGGCGGTGCAAGAACGCACGGCAGCGATCAACGAACTCCGCAAGGCCGACGAACTGCTGTCGCACTTGATCGAACGCGGCGAGCTACTGCGCATGGTGCACAACCACCGCCTGCAGATTGCCCGCCAACTCGGCGATGACAAACTGTTCGAGCAGTCGGCCGAAGCGTTCCTAAAGCAAATGGAGGAAGAACGCAAAGTCGTCGACGCGGACGTCAAGCGCACCGTCATCCCTGACTACGAAGCGCAACAGTACCGCTACCTGCTCGACCTCAAGGAAGAAGAACTCGACGTGCGGGCGCTCTACGCCGACTGGTTGTTCCACCGCAAAAACTTCGACAGGGCGCTCGAGCAGATGAACTTCGTCGTCAAGCTCGACCCGACCCGCAGCGATAACTACTACAACCGCGGCCGCGTGCACATGGAGCTCAAGAACGTCGAAGACGCCAAGAGCGATTTCCGCACCTTCCTGGCGACCTCGCAGCTGCCGTCAGCGAGCAGCAAGAAGACCTTCGCGACGAAAGCGCTGACTCGGTGATCACCGCCAATACGCAGCCGGCTGAGTATCGCCTGCGTTCGCAGCGCGACTTCCGCTCCGTCTACGGACGCGGTCGCCGAGCCTCGGGCGCCTGGCTAACTGTCGTGGTCTGGCTAAGGCGTCCCGGTGAGATTCCGGCACCACGGATTGGCTTGTCGGTCAGCAAGGACCACGGTGGCGCCGTTCGTCGCAACAAGCTCAAGCGCGTGCTGCGTGAAGCGTTCCGGATGGAGCGCGTCGGCATGCCGGCAAACATCGACGTCGTGCTGATTCCAAAGAAGCGCGACGACAACATGCCGCTGGCTGAGATTCGCGTCGAGTTGCCCGCTCTGATTGAGAAGGCGCTGAGGGCCCCGAAGCGACCGCCGCGGCGGAAACCTAGGTAATGCGCTCGCCGTTCGCGTGGCTGCTGTCGCTACCGGTGCACTTCTACCGCCGCATCATCAGTCCGCTGAAGCCAAAGACGTGCCGGTTCGAGCCAACCTGTTCGGCCTATGCGCTAGACGCGCTGCGCGTGCACGGAGCGGTCAAGGGCAGCTGGCTAACGCTGCGGCGCCTGTGTCGCTGCCATCCGTTCTGCGAACCCGGCTTCGATCCAGTACCGCAAAAGGGGATCAGTCCGCAAGCAGGCCATTTGGCGGCTGAGCGTGATGCCAAGACCGCGCAGCAACTCGAGCCTACTCGTCAGCCATCAGCGGAAACGGATCGAGCGCCGCCTCCGTAACGATCACCTTGCCCGAAACGCGCACGATGCCGCTCGGCCGATCGGCGTCACGCAGGAAGTCCTGTAACTGAGCATCGCTGGCATACCATGCAACGTGCTTGTTACCGACCACCCTGTAGCGATCAACGACGCCGGGGACATCGCGCACGACTTCGCAGACCATCGAGCTAGCGGTCTGCTGTGAGGCACTCGCGTCCGGGGCGATTGGCACAGATGCTATCGGCGTGACCACCGCACCACGATCCTGCCAGTAGCTACCCGGCCAGTAGCTGACCAGCAACACGGCGGCAATAGCCAGCACCGACCCGCGCACGATGTGGCGACGCCGACGGCGCCAGCGCACGGCGCCCAGCATGCCAGGCAACATCCCCGCCATGCGCTGACGCGCCAGCGAACTCATCTGTTGGTTACGTTCCATGCCAATACTCCGCGGCCTTCTGCCGCAGTATCTCTAGTGCTCGACGCAGCCGGCCATGGGCGGCATCTGAAGTGAGACCGAGCGAACCGGCAGCTTGCGCCACCGTCGCTGCCTCGCCAAAGCGCGCTTGCAACAGCGCCCGATCCGTGTCCGTGAGATCCGCGACGCTGGCGGACAACCACGAAAGCCTCTCCCGATCGCAGAGCTCGATCCACGGCTCGGCAACGGCACCGCGAGCGACTTCGGCGGCGAGTTCTTCGCGGCGGCGGCGGCGAGCCTCACGGCGGCTCCGGTCGGTCACCGCATTCATGACCGTGCGCGTCATCCAGGCACGCAAGGCTTCGTTCGTCAGTAGTGATGGCATCTTGTTGGCGACGGTCATCATCACGTCCTGCACGACATCGAGGCACCATGCTTCGTCGCGGCGACTGATGGCGCGCGACAGGGCCAGCGTCGATGCAAACCACGCCTCATAGAACTCAGCAAACGCAGATTCGTCACCGGAAGCGATGCGGCCCGTGAGCGAATATCCTGCCGGAACATCTCCGGCAGCTGGTCCTGTTTGCGAGTCAGGCAAGGCGTTGCGATTCGGAACGGTCGGTTAGCGGAACTGTCACACACCGCAAGTGAGGTGCGCGGCAACTGAGACAGCGCACTACTTGGGCTGGCCACCCTTAGCGGCCTTCAGCTCGCGAGACTCCTTCTGCATGGCTTCGCGGGGCGGCTGCACTTGGTAGCGATGCTCACGCTTGTCCTGGTCGCGGCCCAACTGACTGAGCGTCTGCTCAACGACCTCGGTCTGCGCAAACGTGCCGCGCACCAACAGCAAGCCGGAGTCTTCGTGGTAGAGGATGCGCGGTGGAGTCTTCTCATCCGACATCGCCAGTTCGATCGCAGACAGGATGGTCTCCACCTTCATCGGCTTCATGCCCGACAGGCGCGGGGCAATGATGTCGTTGAGACTGAAGACGCGCTGCTGAGCCGAGTTGGTGTTCACGCCTGTCTGCGTAACCTGACCTTTGCGCTTGCTTGAGATGATCGAGTAGACCGGCTCCCCGAAACCGCCATAGAACTCTTGCACGCGCACTAGGTAGTTGGCCTCAGCCGCCATGCAGGCAGCCTCTAGAGCTTGCTCGAGGCCGGCGCTCTTCAGCTCCATCGCCGGCACCGCAGCATCGCGGGCGCCAGTCGCCAGCACGATGTTGGCGCTAGATTGCGCTTTGTGAACCGCCGCGACGAACTCGGCCATCGAGCCACCCGAAAACTTCAGGTTGACGATGTCTGTCCGCGCCGGGGCACGAACACGCGAAGTCGAGGCCTGGGCCCGAGTCGGGGTCGGGGTCGGGGTCGGGCCAGAAGTCGGGTCCTGGGAGACCAGGGTCATCGAGATCAAGAGCAGGGCAGCAGCGAGCTTGGCGTTCATCGGGGTCTCTGTTTGGTGGGTTGCAGTTGGTTCGTTGCAACAGAGACGACACCGAGGACCCGATCCGTCGCGGCAGGGCCAAAATACGTGAACTTGCGAGGCGATCCGGCCTATTGACCGCGGCATCGGGAAGAGTTCCCTCTGCTGGCCGACAGGAGTCACGGGCCAGCAGAGCGGCCTGCCAGCCGAACACCCTGTCAGCAAAAGCCCTGTCAGCTACACGTCAGCTATCTGGGCACCCGGCAACGTCACCACACCAAGCAAGGCCGCCAGACTGAGCACATCCAAGCGATTGTGTTCGAGCACGCGGTCCACGGGCCCGGTGCGATCGCGAATCCAATCCAGGAACGCGGCCGGCGCTTCACTGCCCGGCAAGTCGTCATCGCGATACAGCCCAAGCAACCGTTCTTCAGCGGTGTGCAGCCGACTGTTCGGCCAGCTCTTGCCAAACTCACGACGAATCACGTGGTACAGATCGAGGTGTCGGTCCGTCAAGATCGGCGCCTTGATCTTGTGCACCGCGAGACGTGCAGCAATGCGATGACGGTCGTAGCTCTTGCCGACAAACGTGACCGGCACCGGATGCTCCGCGAGTCGCTTGGCGATGTGATGCAGCATCGCCGGCTCTTCACCGAAGTCGCGCAAGAACAACTGCTCGAGCACGAACTCATCGCCTTCGTAGAACGCAATCCCGTAAGCGAACACCATCGTGCCAGCGCCACCACTGAGACCGGTAGTCTCGGTATCGAGGAACAAGCACTGCTCAGCGCGAAGCTCGGTAAACGACGGCGACTTAGCCATCTTTGCGAGCCGCTCGCGATCAAAGTGACGTCCGGAATCAATCTTGATACGACCGTGATTATGCGAGGCCGGATAGCGCAGCTCGCGACGCCACAACGGACCATGCTCGGTTGCCAATATGTCCGCGGGCGGCAGCTCGACAACTGGCCGAGACAGGTTCGCCGGCATGCCCGCGGCAAGACGATCGCGGCGCGCCTGCAAGAACGCGCGGATGTTGCCTCGCGCCGGCAACTCGGGTGCCGATTGATGGTGGTGTCCAGAGGCACACTGCGTTTGGTCTAGCAGCGTTTGGTCTAGCAGCGTTTGATCCAGAGATCTTCGATCTAACTGTGCTCGATCTAACTGTGTTCGATCTAGCTGCTGCTCCGAAGGCGTCTGCCCCAAAGCAGATGGCCTCGGTGGCTGAGCACCCGCAGCGGGCGCAACATCGACCTGGAACATGCGGCGCAACTTGTCGCGACGCGAACGGGTGGCGCCAGGCTTCTGAAGGTCGCCGGAACCAACACCAGAGTCAGACACACGTCCTGTTGTAATTTTCTTGGGGGCTACCACGCAGACTCCTCGATGGGTGACAACATCTGCTCTCGTTCGTCGAGCATGCCGCGCAGAATGGCCAGCGCGACCGACTTGCTACGGGTGCCGAGGCTCGCTTGCGGGCCGACACAGGAAGGACAACCACTGCGACAGTGGCATTTCATCAACAGCTGCTCAGCAGCAGCCAAGATCTCCCGATGCACTTCGAACAGTCGCTGGCTCAAACCAACGCCATCCGGAATGCGGTCGTAGAGGATCAGCGCCGGCGCCTCGAAGTGTGGATGAAGCGCTTCCGCCAAGACCTTCACATCGCCGGGGTCGACGCGCACAAATAACGGCACCAGACCTTGCAGCAACTGCCCGACGCCTTGCAAGCACGACGCTTCGCCGCCGTTGCGCAGGCCGAGCCTCGCCACCAAATCCTTATGCAACACCAGCGCGGTCGCTTCGGTCTCGAACTCTTCGGGCGGCAAGTTGATCTCGCCGATGCCGACGTTCTCGCGGGTGTAGAACTTGATCTTCTTAAATGCCTTGGCAAGCGTCGCGACATGGACTTCGCCGCGATGCGCCACGTAGTTAGGAAACTCGAGACGCTCGTCGAGGTGCAAGAACTTGACCTCGGTCTCGGTGTCCGCCTCGGTGTAGTAGTCAGCGTGCACTGCTTTTACGAATGCCCGCCGATCATCGTAGTCGAAGCGTTCGACCAGGTAGGTCTCGCCTTGGTGACCGTAGATCGCGCCTTCGTAGACTTCGGTGATCGCCGACGGCCGATCGATTTCGGCCAAGATCTTGCGCGATTCGCTAACTTGGATCGTCACGTTATCCATGTCCGCCGCCGTCAAGCTGACGCCCTCGGCAGGGTAGGTTCGCTCGGCGTAATGGAACCGTCCGGACTGGTGCACCAACACGCGCAGGTCATGGGTCAGGAAGTCGAGCACGTCGCGCGTATCCTGGGCCTGGCCAAAGTTTTCGTTCTCGTCGAACGGCAACTCGAACGTCGCGCAACGAATATGGTTGGTCAGAATGATCGCGTTGTCCGGATCGATGCTGACCGCATCGCGTGGCTGGTCAAACAGGTAGCCCGGGTTCTGCATCAAGAACTGATCCATCGCCGAACTGCGCGCCACCATCACCACAGCACTTTCTTGGCTGCGGCGACCGACGCGCCCGGCGCGCTGGAACATGCTCGACACCGTGCCCGGATAGCCAACCATGACGCAGACGTCGAGGCTGCCGATGTCGACACCAAGTTCGAGCGCATTGGTCGAAACCACGGTGCGGATCTTGCCTTCGCGTAGCCCCTTCTCGATCTTGCGCCGCAAGTTGGGCAAGTAGCCACCGCGATATCCGGCTACGCGTTCTTGATCGATGTGCTTGGCCCGCGCGTCATCGCGCAGATACTTCAGCAGCACCTCAGTCTGGTTGCGCGAACGCGCGAAGAAGATCGATTGCAGGTCGCTATCAAGCAACTGCCCACCAAGCTGGCGCGCCGCTTCACTCGCTGGCACCCGCATTCCGGAGGCCTGCTGGGTAACCCGTGGGTTCAAGAACACGAAGTGCTTCTTGCCGCGCGGACTACCGTCTTCGTCGACGCAATGCACGTGTTGTTCAAACAGTCGCCGGCCATGCTCGGCCGCGTTGCTAATCGTCGCCGAAGCGCCGCAGAACGTCGGGTTGCCACCGTAGTGCCGGCAGATGCGCTGCAACCGGCGCAGCACGTTGGCGACGTGCGAACCGTAGACACCGGACAGCGTGTGGAGTTCGTCCACGACGACGTAACGCAACCCCGCGAACAGGCCCTGCCACTTCTGATGATTCGGCAGGATACCTTGGTGCAGCATGTGCGGATTGGTCAGCACCAACGTGCCATGCTCCCGCAGCGACTGCCGAACCTGCGGCGGCGTATCCCCGTCGTAGACCGCAACCGTCAGCGGCTGCTCTTCCTCAGGACGACCAGCCTGTGCGTGCTGCAGCAGCTTTTCCAGGTCGGCCATCTGGTCGCGCGCCAACGCCTTGGTCGGATACAGATACAGCGCGCGGGCATCGAGCCCATCGCGCACCAACGCATCGAGCACCGGCAGGTGATACGCCAGCGACTTGCCGGACGCCGTCGACGTCGCAATCACCGTGTGCAAGCGGTCATGCAGCAGGTCGGCGCACTCGCGCTGGTGCGAGAACAACTCGAGGATGCCGCGGGCATGCAGCGCATCCTTGAGGCAAGGGTGCAGCCAGTCGGGGAACGGCTGCATGCGCGCCGGCCGGGGCTCGACCTGATGCAATGCATCGACCGTGCCCGGTCCATCATCCGCGTTCGCACGCAGTTGCTTTACGAACGTGCTCAGGTCCAAGAACGAACCTCGCGCCAGTAGCCACCCATGACCGCCATGCTACGGCCGACACGAACGAAAACCAAACATGGACTTTGTGGCCAACGGGTCGGGCACCCGGCTTCCTAGGGTGCGATCAAAAAACTAGCCGACTCAGGGTAGCCCACTGGCGCCAGCCAGGGCAGCCTGTGCCTGTTGATCACGCAACAGCTTCCACCTGCACCATCAACCGCGCGCGACGCAGGCTTCTTCATGCTCTGTGTGCTGCTGCTACTGCCGAGCATTTGGTCGCCGTGCAGCATCACCGGCCAAGACGAATACTTCTTATCGTTCCGCACCGTGTTCGAGATGCAGGAACGCGGCGAGTGGCTGACGCCCTACGTGAACGGTGAGGTGCGGCTGCAGAAGCCACCGCTGCTGTATTGGTTGATGCGCTGCTCGTATCTGCTGTTTGGCGGCAACCTGTTTGCGGCGCGCATCTGGACGGTTCTCGCCGGCGCCACGATGGCACTGTTCGTCGCCAAGCTAGCCCGTCGCTACCAAGGCAGCGGCTATCTCGCCGGCGTGATGATCGTGTCGGCCGCTGGCGTGATGATCGAATCGCGTCGCGCGATGTTCGATCTACCGGTCGGCTGCTTATGCACCGTCGCGGTGTATTACGCCACGGTCTGGCATGGCTCAGGCAAGCTACGCTCGGCCATGGTGTCGGCGGCCGCACTGGGCCTCGCATCGATGACGAAGGGACCGGTCGCGCTGTGGTTCTTCGCCGCGCCCATGCTTGCCGCAGCGCTCACGATGCGCAGCCGCACACCGGGCCGCGTCGGACATTGGCTGGTTGCGGCAGCCGTGTTCTGCGCCATCGCGCTGCCCTGGCCACTGTGGGTGCAATCCACCTATCCGCAGTTTTGGGAGGTCATGCAAACGCAGGCTGAACATCGGGAGTTCGGCTGGCCAACGGCGAAGCGACTGCCAGCAATGCTCGGGGCCGTGCTCGGCCTTGCGGTGCCATGGTCGATCGCGGTGCTTGCAGCGATGTGGTGCGGCCTGCGCACGACGTCTTCTTCCGGCCATGCCGCGCGTTGGATGTTGGCCTGGATCGTGATTGGGCTCTTGCCGTTCGTGTTCATGAAGGTGTTCGAACGCTACATGCTCGCCCTGTTGTGTCCGATGGCGGTGCTCGCCTCGCATTGGCTGGAGACTCGCAGCCAGAAGGCGCAGCGCGCGCATCTGATCATCGCCGCTACCGTCACCTCGATCCCGGTCGTTGTGTTTGCACTGTTTGCTGCGTGGTTTGGTTTTTCCTACCTGCTACCGGCGATCGCTGTCGCGTTGCTGGTGCTAACCATGCGCATGGCGCGACGCCGACAACCCAACGTGCTGCGAACGGCCGCTATGTGCGGCGCCCAACTATGCCTGCTGATCGGGTTTCTCTACCCGTCACTCGGTATCAACCAGCTCCCTCAAGACCTACCAGATGATCTAGCCACAGCGGAGGTGCGAACGTTTGCTCGCCCGCAGCCCGGCATGTTGTCGATGCGACTGCAGCGCAGCGTGCAACAAATGTGGGGAGGCGAAGGTCTGGCGCACCGACTCGCAAACTACCACGGTTACCTATTCGCGCTCGAATCAGACAGCGAGCGCATTGAGACCGCGGCGCGTGAACGTAACCTCGCCATCGAACGCGTCGGTTCGTTCCATTCGTTCTACTCGCGCAAGGCTTGGCTAAAGTTCTATCGCCAAGGCATCGCGTGGCCGGACTGGCGGGAAGCTTTGGTAAGCCGCTCCCCCATCAACCTGCAACCGCGATTTATCTACTACCGACTGCGGTGATCCAGCGTGAGCATCGGCGCCGGCAACTTAGCTTGGCACTGGCACATCGCGAGCTTCCCGGCATGCTGTGCTTATGCGCCGCATGACGTCCAAACGATTGATCCGGCTTACCCTAGCGATACTGCTGCTGCCCCTGATGGCCGCGGCGTTCTGCTACGGCAAGTGGATCACGTTCGACAACCGGCTGGTCACCGTGACACCCGGCGCGGTTTACCAATCAGCGGCGTTTGCACCGGCCGACCTCATCGCCATTTGCAATGACTACGGCATCAAGACGGTCATCGACCTGCGCCACGAACTGCCGGATGCCGTTCTAGAAGCTGCGGGCGCCGCTGCAAAAGCAGGCATTGCCCACGTGCACCTGCCGACCATCTCGCACCCTATGCTCGGCGAAGCACACGCATTTCTGGATGCGTTGGCGAAGGCAGAACGACCAGTGCTGGTGCACTGCCAACACGGCGAAGGTCGCTCCGTCATGATGTGCGCCGTGCACCGCATCGAGAACGAAGGCTGGAGCAACGCGCAGG
>JBNMNW010000134.1:0-14658 GCA_051278165.1 Planctomycetota bacterium
GCCCCAGCGGATCGACCACTGCAGTTTCTCGACTTCTTCGTCGATTGACGAGCCGAGTGCCGAGTTGCCGATGTTGGCGTTGATCTTCACCAGGAAGTTGCGGCCGATGATCATCGGCTCAATTTCCGGGTGGCAGATGTTGGCCGGGATGATCGCGCGACCTTCGGCGATTTCCTTGCGAACAAACTCTGGCTCGACGTTTTCGCGGATTGCGCAGAACTGCATCTCTTCAGTGATGACGCCCTGACGGGCATAGTGCATCTGCGAGAAGTTCTGGTCGCCGCGTGCGCGTCGCGCGTCAATCCACGGTTGGCGACGCTTCGGGATGCCGTCCTTGGGCGCGTGTCCCTGCGGCCCGGTGGTGTCATACACGCGCACCATGTCGCCATTGGTCAGGCGGATGTCGCGCGCCGGCACTTCGAGGTCGCTTACGACGACCTTGTCAGAGTTCGGGAACGAAGCGGCGAGCGGGCGCGGGATGATCGTCTCTTGGGAGTCAGATTTCGGAGTCGTGTCAGTCATAGCTGCTGTTTCCTACGCCGGTACGAGCCGGATCAGGTTCAAGGGGTGCTTCTCAGTCCGCTTCGGCGAACGCCCCCAAGCAGGGCGGGCTCGAAAGCCCGCAGGTAGGATGTCGTGAGCAGTGGGCGGGTGCAAGCAAGCTCCGCGATCCCCGTCGCGTGGCGCACCCAACTGCAAGGTCTTTAGCGATTGCCGTCGCGGCCGCCGCCAGTGGCGCCAGGCTGGGGGCGTATTGGGGATGGCCCGGGAGCCCTGCCGCCACCTTCAACTTTCATGCCTTTCGGCAAGGGTAGTGGCGTCGGCATTTTCGGCCGGTTGTCTGCCTTGCCACCTGCAGAATTACCTTGGGGGATTGCATCGCCGGTAGCCGGTTGCGTTCTATCAGCCCGCGTGCCATCAGCGGTCAGCGGCTGTAGCGCCAACACCGATCGCAAGTCGTCGTCGACAGCATCGCCGAGCCAGCTGATGGCCTGCTGAGACCAGCGCAGGGAATGCGAGTCGCCGGCGGCCTGCGCCAGATTGCTCGACGGGAAGAACATGTTGATACCGAACACCCCCGCGAGCACGACACAGGCACCCGTTGCGACGCCCAGCACGCCGCCGCCGAGCCGGTCGAAAAAGCCAAGTCCGGCGCGGTCGGCAAGCTTCTTGATCAGCATGGCCAGTAGGCTCAGCACGATCAGGACGCCAACGAACAGAAGGCAATAGGCGACGTAGAGTGTGGTCTCACCCTGTGGCACCTCGGGCGTGCCTAAGGCAAGAGAGCCGGAGCCTACGACGCCAACTGGCACCGGATTGCTCGGACTGGCGCCAAGTAATGCGGCAACGTCGTGGCCAAATCGGCCGGCCACGAAGTAGGCGGCGAGCAGGATGCCGATCCGGCTGACTTGCCAGATCAGGCCCTTGAACAGGCCGAGTACGAAAAACACCAATAGCACCGCCAGTGCGGTCTTATCGACCCAGCCGAGCGACTGCAGGGCGGCGACGACGCTGTTGGTTGAGGAGACGGTGGTTGGGTCCTGGAAGGCGATCACTTGTGGTCTATAATGCCCGGGGGGCGAGGTTTTGTCGCGTACCGTAACGATGTCCGGCGGTCTTGCCTTTGCAATTCAGCCCGACGTGGGCCACCCTGCGGAGCGCGATCCCAAGCATTTCCGTAAGTATGACCCGAGACGAAGTTCAGCGGCAGACCGAGTGCATCGCCCAATTGGCGACGCAGCTTTCTAAACAACCACGAATGCAGGCGGAGCTGCAGCGTGCGCGTCGCCAGTTTTTTGGCGACGATCTGCACGGTGTCGGCGACGACGCCGCGGAGCATCGCTTCGCGGAATGGTTCCTGATGGAACGTGAGAGTGAATCGCTTGGCGTGGTGCCGGTGACGATCCCCCCGTACTCAGCGGACATCGAAGCACTCGACGGATCGATCGCCGGACTGTTCTTGGTCGAGTCCGTAGGCGACACCGTCACCGCGGTCGACATGCAGGATAATCAGGTCCTCGAGTTGGCCGAACCGGGCACACTCAAGGTTGGCGACTTGCTGGTTGGCCGCATGTATTCCGTGACGGGCGAATGCTGGGCACCGTCCGCTGCGACGCCGGCGTTGCGACCTGGCCGCGACCTCGCGAAAGCGTTCATGAAGGATCTTGCCAAACTCGATCTCGGTCGGCGTTTGGTGCAGATCGAGCTTGAGCACTTGTTGCTGCGAGAGCACGGCGGAACCTCGGTATCCCTTGGTGGTGGTTCTGTCCAGGAGCCGGCGGCGGCCGAACTCGTAGCGGCTCCCGATGTGCCACTTGAACATCTCGAGGCAGACCTCGAACAATTGTTGCTGGCGGTTGGCCATACGCACAGCGTCACCGACATCAGCGAGCAACTTGGCCAGACTCAGCATCCAGGTGCCGTGATGGGGCCGTTGCTTGATCAACTCGCGTTCGATACCGAGATCGACCTCGATCGCGTGCGCCGCGTCTTGTTGGAAATCTGGAACGCACATCACGCTGGCCAAGTGCGAAGCACCGAGGAAGCCAGTGATTCTTCTGGACCACCCGGTGAGACCCTTGGCGAACAGCTCGTGCGTCGCCTCGATGAAGGTATCGGTGAGAAAGAGGACGTCGAAGACGTGTTCAAGCAGATGGAGAGCCTCGCGGGCATCGAACCGGAAGAGGGGGATGCCGCCGCCGACGATCGCAACACGGCGATCGTTTCCGAGGTGTTCGAAACCGGCGATACCGATGGCGATGCTGGCGATCTGGCACCGCTGATCGCCGAATACCATTGGGAGAACGGCAACAACGAACCCGAGCAGTCGGCGTTGATGTTGTGGATCGAGCTGCAGCGCAGCGCCGCCGTGCCCAACACCGATGTCGAATCGATTCCGGCAGGTGACCTGATGCGGCTCTTGCTGCATGTCTACCTGCGCTCGGCGCCGGGCGAACGGGTTGCACAAGTTCGCGGTGCATTTGACGAACTGCAGAGCTTCTACGAATGGGTCGTGGTGACGCAGGAGATTGATCCGCGCGAAGTTCTGCAACGTTGCAAGGGCGCGCTGCTAGATCAACTTGAGCGCCTTCAAGCGGCCGGCATCGCGCTGTCCAACGACCAAGCGCCGGTGCACTCTCCCGGCTTGATGCAGGTCGAAGAGACCGGCTCCGATGGCTTTGGGGCGCGCGACGATGATGGTGGTAGCCACTGGCTGCTGACGGCCAAGGACGCCGTTGACCTGCTCGCGGCGGGAGACATTGTGCTCGGCGGCTTTGCCCCGATTGTCGGCGACGAGCCGACTTCATTGCACCGCCGCATGGCCGGCATGGTCGTGGTGCTGCCAATCGATGCTCGCTCGCTGATTGACTAACGATTGGGTCTTGGTGAAGAGATCGGTCGCCCGCAGTAGCCATCGCATGGCTACTTAGATCTGGCTAGCCAGCAAGCACCCTGTACGGCCCGATACTGGTTGCATGGGTTGGGAAACCGCACTTGATCGGCTGCTGATGCAGCAGATTCACAAGGCCGAGAAGGACAAGACCAAAACCGAGCAGGTGCAGCGGCAGCTGCTCGACTACGGCGAGGTCGCGGCTGGACGGCCAGGTCTGAGTTTCTTGCTCGGCTACGCCTCTGCGCTGCTCAATATTGAGTTGCCGGTGGTCTGCACCGAAGAACGCAGCCGCCGCTGGCGCTTGTTTGGCAGCGTGCGAGCCTTTGACCGCACCGGCGATCGCGAACGCATTGCGGCGACGCTAGAAGACCCTCAGATGCTGCTCGACTTGCTGAGCGACCCGATGGTTGCAGGCAACGCGCTGCCACTGGTGGTGCGTTCGTTGTTCTGGTCGGGAGATATCAAGCTCGCAGTGCGGGCGATCCAATACCTCGCTGCCGAGCCGGGATCGAGCGAGCTCGAAACCATCGTCGATGCGGCCGTCACCGACTTGTTGACGCGACTAGAAACCCGCGTCGATAGTGATGACCAAGAGAGCACGGCATCGATCCTTGGCAAGCTGCTTGGGATGTCCGGGTTCGAACGGCTGCCCAATGATGTTCAGGCTCGCTACCACCGGGCTCTGGCTGAGCGACTGCTCGAGGCCAGTGAGTGGGGACAAGCGATTGAGAGCGCGGAGAAGGCTTACGAACTGGCCGACGGTCGTGCGATGTTGGAAAGCTCGGCATCTCTGGTGGCTGCGCTCGGCGAGATTCGCGAACATGACACCGTCAGTGTCGAGCCTCGCGCCGAACGGGCCGAGCGGGATGCTGCGTTGAAGCGCTTGCAACACGTCGCCGACCAACCTGATGACGCGAGTCCGGAAGCGCTCTACTTGCGCAGCCTGCTGGCATATGAAACCGGCGACCTGCAGATTGCAGCGCGCGGCTTCGAGCGTGCCATTCACGGTCTGCGCCGCCTCGAAGGCCGCGATGTCTTGTTGCGCGATCGCGCTCGCTTCTTTCAATCTGCCGCGCTGTTGGCGGCTGGCGACGCCACCGAGACCACGCGCGCGTTGAAGCTCATGGAGCAGGCGCTCGAGACCGTTAAGCCGGACCTCGAGAGCTTCTATTCTGTGCACGAAGCGCTGAAGACCCACGATCGCAAACTGTCGCTGCGCTTCCTGGACGCGGTCGACGTCGGTCGTGGTTCGACTCCGGACCAACTGCTGTTCGTAGCCCTCGAATATCTCACCCTTGGTGAAGCGGCGCCGGCATCGCTGGCCGCTCGCCGGGTGCTGGAAGTGGCGCTCGACCTCGACCAACGCATCGAAGCGCTGCGCGTCGTCTTGACTGCGCACAACATGCTGGGTGAACGCGATCAGGCCCGGGCTTGCTATGCCGAGATGCGTGAACTGCTGGTGCAGCGCGGCAAGTTTGAGCAGCTTGAGAAACTGCTGATGAACGAAGAGTTCGTTGGCCAGGCGCTCGATCACTTGGAGATCAAACTTGAGTTGGTCAACGTCTACGACGAGTTGGAGGGGCGCGACTATGAGCGGGCGTCGCTGCAGGTCGCCATCGCGCGCTCGTTGAAGGCACGCAAGGATGTCGAAGCGCTGCAACAGGCCTACGGCTTGCTGCAGGAAGTGAACTGTGTCTATCCGGAGTTAGCACCGGACGAACTGATCGGCATCGAGAGGTTGCTCGAACTCAACGATGAGAAACCGCACACCGCCGACGGTGCGCGCGCCGCGGTGCAAGCGCTGGCTAAGTCGCTCGGCAGAACGCCTAGCGTGCTGGTCGTCGGTGGCAACGAACGACAACGACGACACCATCCGCGCCTCGACAAACTAGGCAAGGAGTGGGGCTTCGAAGGCGAGTGGTTGATGACCAACTACACGTCGCCGCAAAAAACCGTCTCGACGATTACCGATCGCCTGAAGGGCGGCGTTGACTTGTTGATCCTGTTGCACTGGAACCGTCACGAGACGACCGAGCCGGCGCTCGAAATTGCACGTAGCTGCAGCGTGCCAGCGCGCACCGTTCACTACGCGGGCTTCACTAGCCTGCAGGTGGCGCTGGCCGAGCAATGGCAGCGCATGGCCACGGTCACCAGCTAACTGAGCGATCAACAAGTGGCGCACGCGCAGGACGCGCGTCTGGTAGCCTGTGAGCGTGCGGACGCGGAAGCTAGATTGCCTGATCGTCGGTGGTGGTCCGGGCGGCGCAGCCTTGGCGTTGCATCTTGCCCAGCGCGACGTTGCGGTCGCGCTGGTCGATCACGGTCGCGCGCACTACAGCGGTCCCTTCGAGACGGTGCTCGCATCGACGAAATCGATCTGGGATCGAATGGGATTGCTGCAATCCGTTGCGGCAGGTGTCGCGGTAGATCCGTTGCGCCATGGCGCGATCTGGGGCAACCAGGAATTGCAGTGGCGGCAAGACGAAGAGGCGGGGTTGTTGCTGCGTCGCGGTGTCTTCGATACGGCGTTGCGGGCGACGGCGAATGCGGCCGGCGCCGAGGTCTATGAGGGGGCCCGAGCCGAGCGCGTAGCAGATGGCTGGCAATGGACGGCGGGTGACGGCGAGACGATTTTGCTCCAGCCGACGCTGCTTGCCTATGCCACTGGCCGCGCGGCGCTGCCGTGCCTACCCAAGACCCAGCCAGTCGGGCCTAAGACGACCGCGGTGACGGTGCTCGGGCAGCCGGCCGACGACGACCGTGGTTCGGCGGTGGTGGAGGCGGTTCGCGACGGCTGGATTTGGACGCATGTGCCGGCGACGGGAGAGGCAAGTGCCGCAGTGCTTGTCGATCGCGACCTGTTGAAGGGCCGCAAGGCGGAAGACGTCATCGAGCAGATGTTCGCAGAGGCATCTGGGCCGGCGGCTCGGCTTCGTGATTGGCGGGTGGCTCACGCCAATGACGCGACCATGTGGAAGCGTGATGTTGCCTCGGACTGCCTGTTGCTAGGGGACGCCGCGGCCACGATCGATCCGCTGGCTAGTCAGGGGGTCGAGAAGGCCGTCTCCGCAGCCGAGCACGCCTCGGTTGTCATCGCAACGGCGTTGGAGCATCCCGAGTGGTGGGCGCGTCTGCGGGCTCTGCACACACGCTGGGAGCACGGCCTGCAGGCCGCGCACAGTCGTTCGGCGAATGCGTTCTATGAAGTGGAGTCGCGCTTTGCCTCGGAGCCGTTCTGGCAGCAGCGCCAAGCAATGGCACCGGCACCCGCCAAGGTGCCAAATGACCAAGTGTTTCGCCTGTCGACTACGGTGCAAACGGCACGCGTGCTCATGCGGCATGGGCCGCGCATCATTGAAGTAGCTGGTGCGATCGATCAGGCAACTGGCGAAGAACTCGCGCGCATCGCACGGGTGCCAGTGGCCGCTGTGATCGGGTTGTTTGGCGAGCCAGCGTCGTTGGCTGGTGCCGTGTCGCTCGCAAGCAAGGATCCGAGCCTGTTCGTCTTGACGCCGCACGAAGTCCACGAGGCCATTGTGCAACTCGTCATGCGTGGGTGGCTCGTGTCGTGAAACTGGCTCCGTGAAACTGGGTCGTCAACGGTGCTGTTAGTCCTGCGCCGCGCGCAGTAGGCATCCCGTCACCGATGCAACCGCGAGGCTATCGCCGCGTGCGATCAACTTGCGGCCACCATCGGCATCGCGCGGCGCCAGCGGCGATGCGAACCAAACCAGACGCGAGCCATGAGTGCGCATCTCAGGCATTTGCGGCAGCACGTTGCCATCGCCTACTACGGCTTCGACGGTTGCTAAGTTGCCAGGATCGCATGGCAAGCCGGCGTAGCTGGCCGGCGCGACAATGCGCACACCTTGGTCACGGCCGCGGGCAACGATCTGTTCGAGCTGCTTGCGGTAGCGTAACGAGGTTGTGCCGAGGCTGCAGTTGATCAGGGGAATGCCGAGGTTGACGGCGTGCTCAAGCGCGTGCAACACTGCTAGGAAGTCGCAGGTAGCTTCGCGATCAAAGACGCGCAGCGACACGATCTCTACGTCGTTGACGAAATTGGCGATGGTCGCGGCTACGGCCGAACCGTGGCCTAGATCATCGACGCCGCCGCCGGCTTCTTCGGCAATGCCTTCTCGATCAAACCGCGGGCCCGCGATCACGCTGGCGCCGCCGCGAAGGCCCGGGTGCTGAGGATCGATGCCGCTATCGATCACTACCACTTTGGGTCGACTCATGCGTCGACGACGTGAATGGTGCCGACGATTTCGCCGTCGAGTTCTACGGTCGGCAAGCGCTTTAGGGTCTTGATGTCGAAGATCTCAAAGTCACTGCCAGCCACGCCGACGTAGGCCTTGTCGCCATTTGGGGAGATGGCCACCAGTGAGCGGCGCGGCCGGAATTCGTGGTAGGCCTCGGTAAGCTGCTCGCCGGTGTTCAAGTCGTAGGTGACCATCTGGCGTTCGGCGCCGCGGCCGCGTCCCATGGTGACCGCGATGCGCGTTTTGTGTGCGACGCGCATGCCCCACGAACTCTTGCTAGGACCCCATTCGGTGACGTTGACGACCTTGCGGTTCTTCAAGTCGATGTCGACAAGGCCCCAGTTGGTGCGGCGCTTTTCGACCGGGTCGGTGGTCGTGAAAATTTGCAGTGAACGGTTCGGGTCACGATCATCCAGCAAGTCGGTGCTGCTCAGCCGAATGGCGCCAGCGCCAAAGAAGCGCGGGGTCGACAAGTCGATCTTGTCGATCTCTTTGAAGGTGCGCGCGTTGAGGAACTGCAGGTTGCCATCGTTCGACGATAGCCAGTGGGTGCCGTCGGCACTCAGGCGTGCGCGGCTCATCGCGTCTGGCAGCTTAGGAACCTTGCTCACGATCTTCTTCTTGGAACTGTCGTAGAGCAGGTATTGCGTCGCCTCGAAGCTGTAGCGATCGATCTCCTTCTTGACGCGATCCGTTTGCACGAACCAGAATACGCCGCCCGGGCATTCGCGCACGCTGCGAATGCGCAACGTGAAGCCTTCTTCCTGGAAGAGGTGGTTGCCGACCAGAGTGCCAGTCGTCATGTCGACGACTTCGATCGTGTGTTGTTGGTTGGTGACGACTAGCAGTCGCTTGCGATCATGGGTGAGCGTCGAGCGCCAGAACATGCCGCCCTTGAGCTGCACTTGCTGCACGACTTTGTCGGTCTCAGGATCGAACTTGACCACCAAGTCCGGGTACATCGTGAACCAGAAGTATTGCTTGCCCTCGAGGGCCGCGAGCGTTGGCGCGGCGACCGGAGTGAACTCTGGTAGGTCGTTGCTGCGCTTGCCGCGAGATCCTCGTCCCTGGCCTTCACCGCGACGGCCGCGACGACCTTCTGATCCGGCGCCATCTGCGGCAGTTGGTGCTGGATCTTGGGTTTCCGGCGGCGGTGGTGGGGGCGGTTCTTCAATGACCCTGATGTCCGGCGGGGAAGTTACCGGCGGGGACACTACCGGCGGGGTTTGGGCGAGCACGGCCGCTCCGATCAGGAGCAGCGATGCCGCCGTGCGACAAAGGCGAGCGAGCATGTTGTGCCTTACGGGAAGACGAGGTCGATGGACTTCCAATCCTGCATCGGTGCGCCGCAGGAAGAGGTCCAAGAAGGAGCGTTGGTGACACCGTCGGGCACTTGGGCCGGCCAGTAGCACGTGTGATAGCAATCGTAGAGATCGCGTTCGATTGGCTGGCAGAGGCCGTGGGTGCCGTTGCCAGAGTCCACTTCCCAACCTGGTGCGAACACCGTGGTGCAGCCATACGGATACTGCGTTGGGGGTGGATCCTGGGTCAACGCGCGCGCCGCACCGCGGCGAGCGAGCACCATGCTGGCGAGTTGCTGCGCCTTCTGGTTGCAAGCGATGATGCGCGGTTGCTTATGAGCAGGTTCCTGCTCGGCATCCGGCGCATCGCTAACGGGATCGTTTTGTGAGTCGCTCATTACTGATCGAATCGAGCCAGGAAGGCGGGGTTGGTAGCTTGGATTCGACCGTAGCTCTTCAGGCCGAGGTCGATGAAGCCGCGGATCCAATCGCAGTAGTGCAGATTGGCGACCGTGGCCTTGCCGTAACGAACGTGTGCCTCGTGATAGCAACCGCCAGCGCACAGTGGTCGTGCGAAGCATTGCGCGCAGTCGGTCTTTTTGTCGATGTGCGCTTGGGCGAGAAACTCGCTGCGCTTCTGCTCGTCGAGGCCGTCTTGCACGGTGCCGATCGAGTGACTCTTCGATTCCACGAAGCGATGGCACAAGCCAATTTCGCCTTCGGTAGAGACGCCAACCAAGCCAAGGCCCGCACCACACGGATGCGCCTTGTTGACGCCTTGGTGCAGTTCGCGGACGAGGTCGCCGAGGTTGCTAAATCCATGGCTCTCGCCGCGGCCGGCCGCCTCAACATACTCGTCGCCTAGCACTCCAAATTCGTGCAGCAAGCGTTCGTAGCCTTGCTCGCCGAGCGCGTAGTCGCGGCCTAGTCCAGCGGTCACTGGTGCGAAACCGACTTCATCAAAGCCAAGTTCGCCAGCCAGGTAGCGGTAGGTGTCAACGACTGGTGTGGCGCCGGCCGTGACCGTGACGCGCGCACCGATGGGGCGGCCATTGCGCTCCTTGTTCTTCTTGATCAGGTTCTTGATCCGCGGCTCCATGACTTCGTAAGAACCCTTGCCGCTCTTGTAGCTGCGGTGCCGGTCCTGCTCGTCCTTGTCGCCATCGATTGACACCGTGATGCCGAATCGATGCGTCGTCAGGAAGTCGACAATGTCATCGGTCAGCAGCGTCGCGTTGGTCGTCAGCGAGTAGTGCACGCGCTTGGCGTTCAGCGCGCCTTGCTCTTCGGCATACAGCACTGCCGTTTTGATCGCTTCGAAGTTGAGCAGCGTCTCGCCACCAAAGAACGTGATGGAAACTTGCGGCCGGTCGCCGCTACTGCGCATCAAGAAGTCGATCGAGTCGCGCGCCGTCTTCTCGTCCATGAGCGCTTTGCCGGCCGTCGATTCGTCGAACAGCTTGTCCTCGCCATATTCGTAGCAGTAGGTGCAGGACAGATTGCACTTGTTGGTGACGTTGAGCACCAACGTCGCCAACGGGAACGGCATCGGCGGCAGGTCGGCACGCGGAGCGGGGGTTTCATCGACCGGCCGAATGGCACCTAGGTCGATCAAGTCGTTGAGCGTCAGTTCGGCGGCCGATGGCTTGGCTTGCTGCTTTAGCCACGGTTCGCTATCAACGCCGTCTTCGGTGACGAACGCGTCCACAACGGCCGCAGTTGGCTCATCGAGTGCGAGGATCGCGGCCGAGTTCGCCAGGTAGATGAACTCGGTGCCAGATTCGTCGCGAAAGCGACGGTGCACTACGGTGCGAAGTTGCACTAGCGGTCCTCCCAGTCGAGTACCTGCCAGCGTGCGTAGATCGGCACCGTGACAATCAGGTGGCTGCGTGCGAAGAACCGTTTGGTTTCGCGTGCTGGTATCACCTTCGGGGAATCGGCGTTGTCCGACATCACAGGTTCCTCTGGTTTCTCATTGGCTTGTTCGTCAGTCTTCGTATCGCTGTCGGCCGTCTCTTCGTCGTTCTTGCTCTTCTTCTTCTCTGGCGGACGCACCGGAATATCGAGCGTGGTTTCGAACGTCACGAAGACATCGCCGATGTTGTTGGTCTGCCACTTGCGTAGTGGGTTTGGACCATCGATGTTGGGAGTGAAGACACCCGTCGCTGCATCGATCGCGCCGACATACTGCACGTCGTCGTCGTTGTCGCGAACCGCGAACTCTGCGAGCGCCCACTTGCCGCGCACTTGGAACAGGTCGACGTCATCTTTGGTATAGGGCTTGCCGTCCTTGCCGCGATGCATGGCGAAGGCCTCGAAGCGCTCGAGTTGACGGGGGTGCTTTGCGCCGCCATTGCGGGATAAGCCCTGTAGCGGCCGCACTCGCACGTAGTCGACTGTGTCGTAGAGCGTGATCTTGGCCGAGCCAGGGCGCGGGCCATATGCCAGCGTGCGCGTGCCGAGTTTGGTGCCTGCTTCTGAGCTCACGGTCACCACGAGATGTCGAGCGCTCTTGCGTTCGACAGCGGTGACGGTCAGTCCTTGGCCAATGAAGAAATCACTGACCTGGATGGTTGCTGCGAAGTTCTCGCCGTAGACGTCGACGTTATGTGCCAATGTTGGCACCGGCACAGATGCATTGCCGAGCGACACGATGCGGGTGCGGCCAACGTCGCGATCGAGCGTGATGTCCATGCCGATCTCGTCGTATTGCCCCTGGAACACGCGGCCCTTGAACGTCTGCCAGTTCTCGTCGAGCAGTAGCACTTCGCGCCAGTTGCTGCGGTCCGGACCTTGGCTGCGACCGCGCCACGTGTAGCCGGCATAGAGCACGCCCTTGCCGGTGCGAATCTCGCTCGAGCCGTCGCTCCAATTGAGGTTCCAAGTCAGCGTGTATTCGTCGACGTCCGCGCGCGCCAATTGCAGCGTGCCGATGATGTCGCCGCGGCCGGTCTCATGGCCGTGAACGGTCCACGTGCCGGCGAGCGGAACCTCGCGCTTGTGTTGCGTCCAGGCCTCCCATTCCGGCGTGAACAGTGGCTGGTCTTTACTGAGTTTCTCAAGAACGCGATCACCAGTGCTGGTGCTGCCGCCACGGCGACCGCTGTTGTTGGCCGTGCTCGACGTTGCGTTGTTGCTGCCGCCACGACCGCCACGTGTCGGCGGCGTAGTACTCGATGAGCTGGTCGGGTCACTGGAGTTGCCTTCGCCGAAGCGACCGCGATTGCTACTGGCTCGCGGTGGTCCACCGCCCATCTGGCTGCTTGCCAACGGGAACATGGCGACGTGTGTGGCGCGCAATAACTGCCATTCGTCCTTGTCGCGGTATTGCAGCAACGCGCGCCCCAGTGGGTGGCATTGCGCACAAGCCTGCTGGAAGTCTTTGTCGTTAGCCTCTTCGGACCAGTGCACCCGACGCTCACTTTCGTAGTGGCCCTTTTCGGCTTCTGCACGCGACAGGCCATGCGAATTAGACAAGCTGCGCACCAGCATTTTCGCGCTGGTGGGGGTCAACTGCAAACCGTGTAGCCGCCCCATTCGCTTGATCGATTGAGCCCAACCTTCTGGTGATTTGCGCAGATACGAGATGCGCGTCATGTGACTGCGATCATCGACAGTGTGGCAGCGGCCGCACAGACTTCTCACCAGCAGGTCTTCGACCGGAATGCCCGGCTTCTCGGGTCGCTTCTTGGGCGGGTTGGTTGCAGCTGCAGCCTCCGAACCTTGCTCTGCAGGATCCTGTGCCACCGGGTCCTGTGCCACCGGGTCCTGCTCCGCCGAACTGCTTGCAGTCGGTGGGTGACCGGGCGGTGTTTCACCACCTGCAGTCTCGCCGTGCTGAGCCGGCAAGGTGTAAGCAAGGAGTGCCGCGGCGAACAGCGAGAGAAACGATTGGTAGGTTGGAACGAGGGGGTGCAAACCTGTCTCCGGATACGGAAGTCGCGCGATTGCCGACCATAAGCATGATTTACCTGCTAGCGCGAGCAGGGCGTTCGGATTGCATTCGTGTTGCAGTTAGCAAAACGGCACTTGCGCGGCAGCGCAGACGACGTCGTTAGCTATTTGCTCCAGTCAGGAAACTGCTCGGCGAACTTGGCGTGCTTTGCCAGCTCCGCTGGAGTTCCTTGGGCGACCACTTGACCATTGTGAAGCCAGATCGCACGGTCGACGCATCGCAGTGCCGGGCCGCGGTGATCGACAATGACGATGGTCTGGTTGCGCGGCAAGTCGGCAAGGTAGGTGGCGATGCTTTGCGCTGTTTTGCCGTCGAGGGACGCGAACGGTTCATCGAGCAGTAGCGCATCGGCCGGGCGTGAAAGTGTGCGGGCCAACACGATGCGGCGGGCTTCGCCGATGCTCCAGTCGACGCCGCCTTGCAAGCGACGACTCCATGGTGAATGCAAGCGAAGCGGCAGCGCGCGGACCCGCTCACCGAGGCCAACTAGGTCAAGCGCGCGCCACAGCACGTCATCGTCAACTGGCGTTGCATGACCCAGAGACAGGTTCTCGCGTAGCGTCAGTTCGAACGCTGACGCATCCTGCAGTAACACGGCGATGCGTTGCCGCAGGTAGGTGGGATCACACGCGAACACCGGGCGGTTGTCGAGGCGCAGCTGGCCGCTTGTCGGCGCATACAGGCCGCTCAGCAACTTGATCAACGTCGACTTGCCCGAGCCATTTGCACCGATGATGGCGACGCGCTCGCCGGCCGCGATCGAAATGTCGACGCCATTGAGCACATCGCGCGGCGTCTCTGGGTAGCGGAAGCCCAGTCCCGTCGCCGCAAATGCAGCCGGTTGGCCCGCGACTGGAAGTTCGTGCGCTGGCGTGCTGGGCCGCGAAGCGGTTAGGCCCAGGAAGTCGACCAATGGTCGTAAGAACAAGCGATGTTCCTGCACGCCCGTCCATGCCGCCAACAGATCGCGAACAGCGTTTTGGGTGCGTTGCGCGGCTTGCGCATGCAGCACCAATCCGCCGAGTGTCATCGCGCCGGCGAGTGCGTCCTTCGCCAAGAACACGTAGGCGGCGAACAACGCGCCGCTAGCCAAGGTGTGCACGAACAGTTCATCGCGCGCGCGCATCCGAGCCAGCTTGGCCAACTTGGTCCGCAAGCTTTGACGCGCTGCGCGCAGCCGTTGGCCGAACGGAATAGCCAGTCCTAGAACGCGCACATCCTTGGCCGTGGCGCGGCCAGATAAGGACGCGCCGAGGTAGCCGATTTCGCGTTGCGGGATGACGTGTTCGCGATGCCATTGAAATCGCAGTCGGGCGTGTCGCCGACGGGCCCAGGCGATCGGCACGGCAGCCAGGCCGACCATGACCGGTAGCCACAATTCGACCTGAGCCAGCAGTGCCGTCATCAGCAGCAAGGACAATCCGGCGACCAGAACCGCCGTCAGGTCTTGGCTCAGTCGCACCGGCCGCTGGCCAGCTTCTTGGCCAGCGCGCTGCATCGCGTCGTGGAATCCGGGCTTGTCGAACTCCGCCAGATCGAGTTCCGCAGTCAGTTCTTGCAGGTTCTGAACGCCAGCGTCGCCAAGTCGGCGGCCGTGATTCTCGCTGACGACCGATGACAGGCTGCGCAAGACACCGCCAGCGAAGGCCACGCCAGCGGCGACGGCCGTTGCCAGCAGGGCCGTCTCCCAGGCCTCTTGCTCCGGGATGCGTTGGGCAATGCCATCGGACACGGCATCGACGA
>JBNMNW010000135.1:0-14575 GCA_051278165.1 Planctomycetota bacterium
GTCGTGACCGAGGCAGAAGCGCCCACGGCAATGCCAGCCGCGTGCCATGAAGCGTTCTATGGCGAGCCATCCAAGGCGCACGTCGCGGCAGGTACCGATTGGCTGCAACGTTGGTGGCAGCGCACGCGTAAAGAAAGCCGCGCGCCAACCGAACTGGCGACGGCGCTCAACCAATGCAATCCGAAGTTCGTGCTGCGCAATTGGCTGTCGCAAACCGCGATCGACGCCGCCCACAAGGGCGACTACTCGGTGCTAGAACGACTACAGAAGGTCATGCAGCGACCGTTCGACGAACAGCCCGAGCACGAAGAGTTAGCGGCGAAGCGACCGGAGTGGGCACGACATAAGCCGGGCTGTTCGGCGCTGTCGTGCAGTTCTTAGGCCAGCTGAAGCCTTGGGCAGCCTGAAGACGCCCTACTTCTTGCCAGCGCCTCTCGGACTATCGAGATACGCGCGGATCTTCTTGGCGACATCTCCCATGAGGTCGTTCGGCACCGGCACCGTCAGGTTGTATTGCAGCAAGACCCAGCGGCCATCGCGCTTCTGCAGCACGCCCGTGCCACGACATTCGCCGTAGCCTGCATTGTCGAGCGCTTCGTCAAACCAAGCTAACTTGCCGTCCGAACTCAAGGTGACGTGACGCTCCAATGGCACGTAGGTCCAGGCCGATGGCTGCTTGAAGTAGCGCATCGCGAAGCTGCGGAACTGTTTGCCCGTCCACCGCTCGGTTGCGTCCGTGCCCAAGAACACCGCGTCATCTGGCAGAATCGCGAAGTAACGATCTTCGTCGCCAACTGCGGCCGCATCGTGAAACGAATCGAGAACCTGATGCACCTCACCGGCGACGCCCGCAACCACACGCTGCTCGTGCAGGGCCTTCAAGTGCGCCGCGATCTTACTGGCATCGTTCGTCGCGAGAGCCTGAACACGCCGCTTGGGAAGGCGCCGCAACGCCAGCGTTTCAACGTCGGCGGCAGCACCACAAAGGGTCACGGTCTGGAACTCCTGCCGGTTCGCCAACACAGCCGCGACGGCCTTGTTCGCATCCGACTCGATCACCGCATGCACGCCACCCTGCGCAATGCGAACTCGCTGACGAAGTTTGGCCATGATCTTCTGGAGCTCTGCCGAGCCGGGCGCACTGTGCAATTGCACGACAGACAACCCAACCGCAGTTAGGGCACCGGCTAGCACCGCCCGGCGTTCGTCCCCAGTGCACCAGACCACAACAGTCGGCACCCAATCGCCCTTCTGATAGCCCGCAGGAGAAACCACTACAGGAAGGTGATCATTGCTTTGCAGAGCCTCCTGCGCCGAAAGGCTTACTACGGAGAGCAGACCTAGTAACGCGCTCCTGAAGTGATTTGCCATTCACAGATCATCTGCACCGGGATCCAAGATCCCACATCGAAGGCACAGAAGCATGAAAGCAAACGCCAAGAAAGACCTCGAAACCACGCGACTGGAAGCACTTCAAAGCTATGCAGTGCTCGACACCAAAAGTGAGCAAGCCTTCGACGACCTGACAGCTCTGGTTGCTGACGCCTGCCAAACGCCGATCGCGTTGGTCAGCTTGGTGGACACAGACCGGCAGTGGCTCAAGTCCTGTCACGGCCTCGATGCAAACGAGACGCCGCGCGAGCACGCGTTCTGCGACCACGCGATCCGCAAGCCAGGTGTGATGGTCGTGCCCGATGCGAAACAAGATGAGCGGTTCGCCGACAATCCACTCGTGACTGGCGCACCGAACATTCGGTTCTACGCCGGGTCACCGCTAGTCGATGCCGACGGCCATGCCCTCGGCACGCTATGTGTCATTGATCGAGAACCGCGACAACTCTCGAGCCGACAACTCGACACGCTGGAACAGGTGTCGCGCCAAGTTGTGCACTTGCTAGAACTGCGCCGCAGCAATCGCAACATGGCGAGCTGCCTAGAACGCATTCAAAGCCTCGCCGAGATGATCCCGATGTGCGGCCACTGCCACGCCGTGCGCGACGATGCCGACAACTGGCAACGCCTGGAGCAATACTTCCAGGACGTCAGCGGCACGCAAGTCACACATGGCATTTGCCCTACGTGCATGGTCAAGCACTATGAAGTGCTCGACAGTGCCGAGTCGTGCTAGGCGTCAGCGCCAGAGGTTCGCAGCACAAGTAGGCGAGTCATGGCCAGCGACGTATGCGTCGGACCTCTGACTCACGCCGCTAGTTAGCGCATGCGCAGCAGAGCCTTCGAGCGCTCATCGAGCTCCGGGGCTTCGGCCAAGCCAAGCTTCTTGAAGTCGGCGAGGAACGTCATGACCGACTGGTCACTGGCTGGCTTGAGGCGCGGCAGGCCACGATTCCACTTGACCGGGCCGCCCTGATCTTCGTCTTCTTCTTCCTCAGCTTCTTCGTCGCCACCGCCGAAGCCGCCGCCACCTTGGATCTGGATCTGGCCCATCATCTCGCTGGTCGAGTAGGTCTTGACGGACAAGCGAGCAAGGTCACCGCTCTCTGAATCCACGTAGAAGACGATGTAGGTTTCAAGCTCTGGTCGCGGTGGCGCCACGCCCATGCCGCCGAGCATCATGATGCCGCCTAAACCGCCGCCGACATCCGGAACCGCACCACAGTCCGAGAACTCGAGTGCGATTTCGTTGTCGAGCTTGATCGTCAGCAAGACCATCGCCTTGCCACGCAACTTGCCAGCTTCGACGTGCACAATGTTGCTCGAAGCCTTCGGCAACTGCTTGAGCGCCGCGACTAGGTAGTCCGGATCGAGGGTAAACGGTGCCTCAACACCGCCGGCCAACTTGCCGCGACGCAGGCGCCACTCGCCGTCGACCTTGGCCAACATGCGGCCGTTAGCCGTCACGTAGTCACTGCCGTCCGATTCCGCCCAAATCAGGCTGCGGTCCCAGCCACCGCTGACCTCACTTTCTTGCGCGCCCATCGGCAAGCCAGCGTTGCGGAACATGGCGCTGTCTTGCCCTTCCGTCGTCGTGAAATTGCCTCGCGCGTAGGCACCGGTCTTGTCGAGAGCCTTGGCGACTAGAGCGCGGGCCGCATCCGAGTTGGCCTCGGGAAGAACCGGTCCCTGCACGACCACCGGGGCGGTCTCTTCTTGTGCGAAGGCGAGAGCGGAACAGACGACGAACGAACTGAAGATACGGAACATTGGGTTACCAGAGCCTTGGGGTATAGACAAGCGAGGCGTGCGACGACGCACGCACCCCTGCAATGCTCCCAATTCCGGCAACTCGGTGCCAACGGCGGCCCAGCATTCCGCGTTCCGGCCGAATCAGCGACTCTCAGTCGCCGTCAGAATGCCCTGGAAGAACATCTTGGCCGTGCCTGTTGGCTGGCCGCGATAGGTCGCGTCAATGCCGTAGAGCAGAATGCGCCCCTTGCCGACGCGTGCCGCGACCACCCCGGCCTTGCCGTGCAAATACTCGGTGCCAATCGCCCAACCACTGAGCAGGGTGTCGTGGTTGCGATAGTGCGCGACGACCTCGACGTCCTTCGCGCCCTCTTCGACTTCGAGGATCGTGGCCGATCGATACAGCATCGCCGCGAGATCCAAGCTGACGCCGCGCGCGATCTCGTGCGACGTGTCCACCTTGATCGCCATCAGCGAGCCGGGCACGTAGTATTCATCACGCGTGGTCTTGCGCATCACGTCTTCAGCCTCCGGATCGTCGTTCGCGATGTAGGTGCCGACCTTGATTGGCAAACCGAAGTGGCGAATGACTTTGTCGACTTCGCGACCGAGCGCCATCAACGTGCCACCTTGCTGCACGAACTCGCGAATCGCAGGCAGCGCCTTCTCGCCTGTGAGCATGGTCGCACGGGCTTCGATGTCACTCCAATCCTGGAACGGCGGCAGAGCCTTCTTGAGCGCAGCAAAGTTTGGTGGCTTGCGTTGCCGCATCGCCCTTGTCAGGTCGCGCGGCCCCGGCAAACCGGTATGGAAGATCAGCACATCAAAGTCAGCGCGCAGGTCGCCGCGTTGCACGCGATCCCCCCACACCAACTGCACCGGGAATTCAAACTGTTCGAGCAACCATTGATCCCAACCGGTCGCCATGTTGCCGCCATAGACGTCAAACAAGCCGACCCGAACCGGCGCCAACTTGCGCCGCTTCTCGTTACCGAGCTTCGCGGCCACGGCGACGACACCTAGTTCGCGCGTTGCCTTGCTGAGCACCTGACTCGACCCCGGCGCGACCGGCACGACATAGTGACCGCTGTTCGCGTATTCGACGGTGCAACCAGCTGCCAACAACCGATTGACCGTCGTGATCGAGTGCAGGTCGCGCACATCCAACAGCCAAAACGAACCCGACTGCGGCAAGTCGCGCCGCGGATACGACGGCAACGACGTGATCGCTTCAAATGGGCCCTTCAGCTGTTCGAACGTGCGTTCCACGGTGACATCCGTCTGCATCGCCATCGTCCACCCCGCCGCGTCGTAAGGCGGGATCGGCTTGCCGTCGCGCAGGTCATCGGGATGCCACTGCGGCTCCATCATGTCGAGCAGGTGAGCTCGGTACGGCTGGTCGCAGCGGATCACCAATGATCCAGCCGGCATCACCTTGCCATTGAGAGGGAACGACTCATTGGCGTAGTGCATGTCGACACCGCAGTGCCACAGCGAACGCGCAAAGCGCATCACGCCCGACCAGTTTGGCTGATCCGCCGGCAACACGTAGGCGCGCGGGTCTCGCCAGTCTGGATCGCTGAAGACCGAATCGTCCTCGCGCTTCTTCGCCTCGTTGACGAGCGCCGGAGTCGTTGTCCAGTAGTCCTTGCGACCGTTGGCGATGGCGCGGCTCGACATCTTATGCATGCCGTGCAGCAACTCATTGCCAAACCGCGAGGCGTAGTCGAGGATCGCGAAGTTCGCCGTCTGCAGATACTCAATGGTCTGGCGCGCGTGCCACAACTGCGCGCCAATCGGCTGTGGATAGTCGTGGTATGGCAAGCGCCGCGACAATGGCTGCTTGATCATCGTCGGCTCCGGGCGACCGAACGACTCGGTCAGGATGCCAATCATGTTGTGGAAGTAGCTGGTCGAGCGCAGACCACCATTCCACCAACCCGAATACGGCGCGCCACTGCGCGAAATGACGCCCGCCTTGTTCTCCAGAGCGAAGCGATTGTTCATGTGTGCGCTGACAATCTCGATGCCGCGCACCACCAGTGGATCCACTAGATAGTTGAATGGATCGCGGAACGGCGGCGTGTAGATGATCGTGTTACGCGGCGCGCTCTGGTGGTGGTTGTAGACAATCTGCGGGCACCAATCGCGACAGAAGACGCGACTGATGTTCTGCGCTTCCTTCTGGTTGCATGCGTAGAAGTCGCGGTTGTTGTCGTGGCCGATGTAGCGCTGATACAGCACCGGCGTCGAAGTGCTGCCGCCCTTGCCTGCCGCCGCATCAGCGGTCGCCATGTAGGCGTTGGCAACCAGCTCATAGCCATCCGGATTGACCGGCGTCGCCAGCAACACAACCTCATCGAGAATGCGCATGACTTCAGCGTCGCTGCGCGAGTTCATCTGCCAGACCAGTTCGATGATGTTCTGCCCGGCAATCGTCTCGGTCGCATGCAGACCTGCATCAATCCAAACCACTGGCTTGCCGGCGGCCACCAAACGATCGGCGCCCACCTGGTCGAGGTCGCCGGGGTGCGCCATCTTGACGCTGATTGTGCGCAGCTTCTCGATGTTGGCCAGATTCTCCGGCGAACTGATGACCGCCATCATCATGCGCTGGCCGTAGCTGGTCTCGCCGATGTCGACGAGCTTCATGCGTTTACTCGCACCTTCAATGCTGCGGAAGTAGCGCATCATGTCGGTGTAGTTGATCAGCTTGTAGTCGGCGCCGACCTCATGACCAAAGAACTCGGTCGGGCTCGGCACCTGTGCGCACAACGCAACAGCAGTGCAGAGCGCGACGATCGGAAACAAGACAGCAGCGCGAAGAGAGGGCATCTGCAGGCCATCCTAAGCCTGCGTCACAACTCTCGTCACCGTCAAGAATGCTGATGACAGCTTGGTGACATGGTCTTGATGACGGCGGCTCGGCTCGCTGCATACCTGCCGGCGAAGCAACCGCTGCCAAGCTGCAACACCGCGTGCAAATTGCCGACCACAACTTCGCTGCCCACCAACAGCGAGCCGTTGCAACCATGGCTGTTGTTGGGGAAGCGGCAAGTCACGACCTGCGCCGATTACTGACAATTGGCCCGACGACTCTTCGACCGCAGCGTGCGTCGTGGCGCGTCCGAGGACCCTGAATCACATCGCTCGGACATCATGCCGACGAACGCGACGGTGATGGTGATGGTCTCGGGGAAGATCTCTGGGTGACCTGTGCTGGCGGCATACGCCGACAGGGTCGGCTGCAAGGCGCGCGCTTGCTCGCCGGGGTGGCGCATCGGTCAGTCCGCCAGCTTGTGGCTGCTCGCCGCGGTCCGCTCGAGGCCGTAGACCCGCTTGAGCACCGCGATCTGCTCGAGAGCGCTCTCCTCAAACGGCTGCTTACCCTCAAGTGCATGTAAACAAACACTTTCGAGAAGATCTCCCAGGGTCAAGTCGCAGTATTCAGCGACTCCTTTGAGGACCTTCACCAAGCGCTTCTCCATGCGAACGCCGGTCTGCACGCGTTCGACCTTGATCGGCTCCGGGTTGCTCATGCCACAATTGTTACCACGGTACCACGGTCCCTTGATAGCACCAATCCCAATGCCCCCTGGTTACAACCGTCTTGACAGCCGATAGACAACGGCCGAACCTGCGTCGCCCGCGGCAAACCGAATGCTATCCCTACGCACAACCCGACACATGCGCCCGATCCTCTGGATCGCGGTCGTCGCGTTGCTGCTAGCGGCAGTCGGCAGCCAGCTGCGCGTCACGACATGCGTCGGCGAATGCTGCGAGCTTGAGACGGCTGCCTGCTGTCAGATCGAGACGGATGCGATCACCGGTGACGCATGCTGTGGCTGCAATGACGAGTCGCCGAGCGATCAGCCCAGCGAAGCACCAAGCGACGACGAATCCCCGCTGAGCGACCCGCGCGGCGGATGCCTGCCAGACTGCTGCCTGACGATGGACTTCGACATCGAGATGGCGCCGATTGACGTGCCGGTCGAAGTGCCGATGACCTTTGCACTGGCGCTGCCGCCAGCTCCGCAATCGTTCGCACCAATGCACGTGCGCAAACTAGAGAGACTGCGCCGGTTCGATCGCGGCCCACCGCGCGTCGATCGAAGCACCGCCCTGCGCGTGTGCACCGTCCTGCTGATCTAGACGCCGAACGATTGCGACGTCGAGCGACGCAGTGTGGCAAGGCCGCCTCTGCAGCGCATCGATTGGTTGTCGTTTGCCTCCAGACCCAGCTCCGCCATGTCGGCACGCACACTATTCCTTCTGCTTCTATCCGGTCTCGCGAGTTGCGTCAGTTACGAACGCAACGACGCGACCCCTGAATCGATTGCCGCTATCGTCGCTGCGCGCGTCGGCGGCACCTTCACCGTCGACCAAGCGATCGATGTCGCGTTGCGCCAGAACCCGCGCCTGCAGGCGTTGACGGCGAGGCTGCGAGCAGCCGACGCCGCGACGACGGTGCCGCTGCCGGTGCGCGCGAACTGGCTGGGGCGCAACAAAAGCATCGAGGCGGTGATCGACCCAATCGAGCTGCTGGGTTGGGGACCGCGCGGAGCGGCCATCGACCGAGCCGAAGCTCGCGTTCTTGAAGCTGCCGCGCAACTCGTCGTGCAACGCTGGCAAATCATCGCCGGGGTTGCCACTGAGTTCCGCATCCACGAGACGCTGCAACAGCTGCAAGTCGCCGACCTGGAACTCGACGTCGCATCGTTCGAACGCGCCGGGCTCGCCTCGCCGGTCGCCGCCATGCAGCTGCGCGCGGCACTTGCCCGGAGCAACAGCGAACGCGTCGAACTCGCGCGCGAGCGCAGCGACAACCTGGCTCGCTTGCGCGAACTGCTCGGCTTGCCGGACGCCGCCGAACTAATCATCACGGCAATCGACGCTAACTGGCTGCAGCAGCCCGAAGGCACCGCGAGCGACATCATCACCCGACCCGACCTGTCGCTCGCCGCGGCACGATTCGAAGTCGCCGATGCCGAGTTCTACCAAGCCGTAACGGAGCAATACCCGTCGCTACAACTCGGCCCCAACGTCTCGCTAACCGGTAATCCATTGCGAGCCATGGCCATGTTGCAGGTTCCAATCGGCATGCAGGGACTAGCTGAAGCCGCGCGCGAACACCGCGAGGCAACGCGCGCCGAATTAGAGTCCGCGTTCCTGCAAGCCACGCGTGAAGCCTCGGTCAGCCAGCAGCAGTTCGTTGCCACACAAGCAGTCGCGATGGCTACTGCAGCCGGACTGCAATCGAGCACGACCGCATTCCACGCCGCGCGCGCCTCGATCGAAGTCGAAGTCGATGCCTTCGCCAAGTTCGCCAACGCCGCCACCACAGTCATGCGCAACACGATGGAACACCGCCGCGCGGTGCTCGAACACGTGCGCGCCGAAGTGCAACGTGCCACAGCCTACGGATGGCCGCGTCGCCAGCAGCCCTCACCAGCCAAGATGCCGGAGCAACAATCATGAGCAACGTCGACCTCTCCGCGTTGCGCATCGACGATTCGCAAGCAGCCGTACCGAAGCGACCAATTGCACCGCGACTACTGGTTCTTGCCGTGCTGGCGCTCGTAGTTGCGGTCGCCGCAACGTTCTTGGTGCCCATGCTCTGGCCAGCCCGCGCCGTGCGCATGGCCGCAGTGCAACCGGCTTCGTACGCGAGTTCCGCCGCTTCCATCGGCAACATGGAAGCCGTCGGCTGGGTAGAAGCCGATCCGTTCACGATCACGGTGCGGCCACTCGTTAGTGGCCATCTCGAGACGCTGGACGTGCTCGAAGGCGCACACGTCAAAGCCGGTGAAACGGTGATTGGCCGAATGACCAGTGCCGCACTGTTGGCGGCCGTCGATCGCACCACTGCAGAACTGCATGAACACGAGACGGAACACGCAGCCGCAGGCGCCAAACACGTGCTAGCGACGGAGCGTTTCGAGCAAAACACAGACGCCGTGCTGCGCACCCATGAAGCCGAAACCAAGCTGGCTGCGATCCGCACCAAAGTCGAAACCGCTAAAGCACGCTTGCAGCAAACTGCCGCAGAAGCCGACAGCGCAGCAGCCCACACCAAGGCGCAGCAGCGGTTGCAGGAAGCAGGCAACAGCTTCCCGGTCGCGCTGGAACGTGCCCGCGCCGACGCCAAGGCAGCAGCCGCCGCCGTCGATGCAAGTAGAGCCGAACTCCACGGCTTGCAGCTTGAGCGCGACGAACAGGGCAGCCTGCTCGCACTCTGCAAAGATTTCGCTGCCGACCCCGTGGATCTGCGCGGCGCCGTCGCGATTGCCGGTGCCGAACTTGCCAGGACCAAAGCTGTAGTGGCCAAGGCACGCGTACAACTCCAGATCGCCGAACGTGAACTCGGCTGGGCCACCGTTCGCGCCCCGATCGACGGCGTCGTGCTGCGACTCGAATCCGCACCCGGCGACATGGTCGGCCACGGCGAGAAGGGCATCGTGGTGCTCTACGACCCCAAGAAACTGCGCGCGCGCATTGACGTTCCAATCGACTCTCTGGCTGGCATCCGCGAGGGCCAAGCTGTCGAAGTCACCAGTGATGCGATCGGAGACGTGATCGTCAAAGGCATCGTGCAGCGCTTGCAGCACGAAACCGACATGCTGAAGAACACGCTGCAAGTCAAAATTGGACTCATAGATCCACCAGCACTGCTGCGCCCCGAGACGCTTTGCCGAGCACGCTTCCTGGCACCGACCACACCCGAAACATCCGGCGCCGCCAAGACAACCACCGCGTGGCGCGTCCCCAAAGCCGCCGTGCAAGACGGCCGGGTCTACCTATTTGATCCGAAGAATCGCACCGCGCGGGCAGTGGCCGTCGAAGTGCTTGGCGAAGATGGCGACGCAACCATCGTGCGCGGCGACCTGTCGCCCACCCACCGCGTCGTGATCGAACCCGTGAGCAATGGCGAAGCCATCCAAGAGGCAACACAATGAACTTGATCCAACTTCGCGGCGTCACCAAGACGTTCGAATCAGGCGCCGAAACCGTTACGCCCGTCAAGGACCTCGACTTCGACGTCGAGAAGGGCGAGTTCGTATGCCTGATGGGACCGTCGGGCAGCGGTAAGACCACGCTGCTGCACATGCTGGCCGGCATCGACCGACCGACGTCGGGCACGGTGCACGTTGGCGGCGAGGAAGTGTCCGCAATGACCCCGAGCCACCTCGCAAAATGGCGCACGCGCGCCGTCGGCTACGTCTTCCAGCAATACAATCTGATCCCGGTGCTGACGGCGTATGAGAACGTCGAGGTGCCGCTGCTATTGCTGCGCATGACGAAGCAAGACCGACAGAAGCGCATCGCGACCGCTCTCGCCGCCGTCGGGCTAACCGACCGCGCGCACCACCTGCCGAGACAGATGTCTGGTGGCCAACAGCAACGCGTCGCCATCGCGCGCGCCATCGTGGCCGACCCAGTCGTGATGTTTGCAGACGAACCAACCGGCAACCTCGACCGCGAGGCAGCCACGGCGACGATGGCTTTGCTGCGGCAGCTCGTGGAAGAGTTCGGCAAGACCCTCGTCATGGTCACCCACGATCCGCAAGCCGCGAAGAAAGCCGACCGCATCGTGCACCTCGACAAGGGCAAGATCGTCGAAGGCGAACTGACTCACGAGGACCACCATGCGTAGCCTATTTGCGTTCCTACCCTACGTCCTGCGCACGGCATGGCGCGCCCGGACCCGCAGCTTGCTGACAGTGCTCGGCGGCACCTTCGCCATGATGCTGTTCGCATTCGTGCGCACGGTCGATGATGGCGTGCTCCAACTGTCGGAGCGCACCGCGCAACCGGTGCTGGTGGTGTTTCAAGACAGCCGGTTCTGCCCGCTGACCAGCGAGTTGCCGGTTCGCTATGAAGGCGATATCCGCAAGATCCCAGGCGTGCAGGATGTGTTGCCGACATTGGTGTTCATCAATTCGTGCCGCTCGAATCTCGACCTGGTGACGCTACATGGCGTGCCATTCGACCAACTGGAGAAGCTCTACGATCTCGAAGTGCTCGACGGCAGCATCGCAGACTGGAAGTCTCGCAGCGACGGTGCACTGGTTGGCGAACGACTGGCCGAGCGCCGCAATCTGAAGGTCGGCAAGCGTGTGCAACTGAGTGAAGTCGACGTGCACATCAGCGGCATCATTCGCAGTGAGTCTGCCGCCGTCGGCAACCTCGCCTTCGTGCCGCTCGACCTACTGAGCCTCGCGCGCGATCGACAAGGTGCCGCGACCCAGTTCATGGTCAAGGTTGCCCCGAACGCAGACCCGGAAGAAGTGTCACGCGCCATCGACGAACACTTCCGCACCGATGAAGCGCGCACCGACACCAAGGGCATGCAAGCCTTCGTCGCCGCCGCGATCGCCGAGATCAAGGAGGTCGTCGACTTCGCCCGCTGGCTCGGCTACCTAGGCGTCATCATCATCGCGCTGGTCGTCGCCAACACGGTGTTCATCAGCGCGGAATCGCGCATCGGAGAAATGGGCGTGCTCGAAACGGTCGGCATGCAGAAGCCGATGCTGATGGCGTTGATCGCCGGCGAAGGCATCGGTCTGGGCATGATCGGCGGCATCCTTGGCACCGGCATCGTCACCGTGTTGCTATTGATCTGGCCGGTAACGCTCGGCGTCGAAGGCCACGGCATCGACCTCGCCCCAAGCGTGCGCATGGTCACCCAGTCGCTGATTGCCGCGTTCGTCGTCGGCGTCGTCGCCTCGCTGCCGCCAGCGATCGCCGTGGCACGCCGGCCGCTCTACCTCGGGGTCAAGACAGACTGATGCTTCCATTCAGCTACCTACTCCGCAACCTGCTACGCCGCCGCCTACGCACGTTCGTCACGATCGCTGGCGTCGCGGCCACGACGCTGCTTGTCATCGGCATGAGTGCCTTCGCCGCCGGCATGCACGAAGCGGCCGAAGGCAACGTGCGGCACGACTCGGTCTACTTGCTCGGTTCGTCGGCCGAAGTCGACCTGGTTCGATCCGTGGTCAAGCGCGGCCACGCCGAGGTCGCGGCGGCGGCTGTGCCTTACGTGCTCACCGTTGGCGGCCAACGAGCCGCTTCGGTGGAGTTGCATATCGCAACGCGCAACGGCACGCAGATCGGCCTACTGCGCGGCGTCACCAACGCCGCCTATCTCGCGCACCCGATGGTCACCGTGATCGAAGGTCGCGAACCGCGTGCGCCGTTCGAGATCATGATCGGTGCACTCGCCGCGGCACGCATGGACCTCACGCCGGCCGACGTCGCCATCGGCCAGAAGATGCAACTTGAGCGCCGCGACTTCACGATCGTCGGCCACTTCTCAGCGCCCGGCACCGTCTACGAAGCCGAACTGTGGGGTCGACTGAGTGACGTCATGCTCGCGACCAAACGCGAGGACGTGTCTTGCGTCGTGCTGCGACTCGAAGACCCGAGCAAGCTCAAGTATGTGCGCAAGTTCGCGGCCGAGCGCGTCGACCTTGAGATCGACGCGGTGCCGGAACCCGAACTGATGCGCCAACTCGCAAGCAGCCTGACACCGATCGCCGAACTGGCACTGTGGATGGCCTTCATGGCCGTCGTCGCCGGCGCGTTCGCCTGCGCCAACACGATGTTCGCCGCCGTGCTCGCCCGCACCCGCGAGCTCGCAACGTTGCGGGCACTCGGCTACTCGCCGGCCGCCATCGCCATTGGCCTGGTCCAAGAATCGGTGCTGGTCGCGTTCCTAGGAGGCGCAATTGGCACCCTCATCGCTCTCGGAATCGGGGATGTATCCCTTCGCTACCCAATGGGTGCGATGCTGTTGAAAGCCGATCTAACTAGCCGCGCCATTGGACTCGGCGCGGCGCTACTATCTGGACTGCTGGGCGGCATCGTGCCGGCAGTCCGCGCAGTCCGTCTACCCCTAGTTGAGGCCATTGGAGGCCGTGCATGATGTCTAAGCTCTACCTATCCCTTTCTCTGTTCACCATCCTTGCTGCCTGTGGCGACAAGGCTGGCCCAACTGCCGACACGCCAAATGGTACGCCGGGCAACACCCCGAAGACTGGCGCAGCCGCGCTAACGCTGGCCGCGGATCCAGGCGTGGCGACCACCGTCCTGCAGGCTAAGGAAGGCGGCCCGAACAAGAACGTCATCGTCGAGGGCCGCGTCTACGACCTGACCAAGGACTGGGCGATCATGAAGGTCATGGAAGTGTCGATGGACTACTGCGGCGAGGTCAACAAGGAAGACAAATGCCCCACGCCGTGGGACTACTGCTGCGACAACCCGGATGACATCGCCAAAAACTCGCTGCTCGTCATGGCCGTCGACGGCCAGGGAGAGACCCTCGAAGTGCCGGTCATGCCGGGCATGCGTCTGGTCGACAAGGTCAAGATCACCGGCGAGCTGACCAAGGACGAGCACGGCAACTTCGTGTTGCTCGCCAAGGGCATCTTCCGCGTCGAACGCCCGACGCTCCCCGACTACATCATGTGGCCGGAGTAGGTCCTGGGACCTGCGTAGCTCGCAGGTTCTGAAGTTCGCGGGAACTGACCTCCACAACTGCCGTTCGGCCGAGCCCGCGCAATGACGCGGCGCCACTCCTACCGACTCACGAGGATGCACTGATGTTCGCACACTTCTTCACCGGCTGCTTGATCGCACTCGCTGGCATACCTGCCGCTCCAGCTCGCACCGCCGACGCTGCCCCCCTCCCGGACGTTGTCGTCCCCGGCACCCGTAGCATCACGGCCGAGCTGCGCATCGAAGCACGACCGCTACTCGATCACTGCTGCGTGCAACACGTCATCGTCAAGGGCGAGACGCTGTCAAAACTCGCCCTCACCCACCGAGAGCAGCCGCTGATTACGACGGTGAAGGAGATCATCGCCCTCAACCCCGGCCTCAATCCAGACAAGCTCGCCGTCGGCCAACGCATCTGGATGCCACCAAAGCTCACGTGGCCGGGCACCGAGAACACCTTCGTGTTCCTCGATCAGGGCCGGCCAATTAGACTGGGCCGTGCCTTTGCCCCAGCGGACAAGGCACGTGCGCCACGCCGAGGCGGCACGTCCTTTTTACTCGTGCCGGAAAGCATGATCGCGGCCTACCACGCAGCCAAGAAGTCACGCGATTGGCAGGACGCCCAAACCATCCTGAAGTCGAAGAAGGTTCAGGTTCTCAGCTGGAGCAGCTCCGGCGGCTCGGTCTGGGACGAGAGTCCCGTCTACAGCTGCAAGGACACGATCAAGATTGAACGCAGCAAGAAGGGCGTCTTCTCGGCGAAGCTGACCAGCGTCGCCTACAATAAGGCGGGCGATATCGTGCCTCCGAGTGAGCGCGAGAAGGACCACCGCAAGAACAAGAAGGGCATGTGGTTCTTGCTGCTGCCGTTCGTCGGTGGCGGTTGGCTGCTGTGGCGCACATGTCGACAACGTTCTAGCGCCACCGAGCA
>JBNMNW010000136.1:0-14573 GCA_051278165.1 Planctomycetota bacterium
TCACGGTGTCTTCGCGGCTGCGCAGCATGTCGAGCGCGACCATCGTGGCCTTGACCACGTTGAGCGCATTCGTCGAGCCATAGACCTTGGTCAGGATGTCGGTAATGCCGGCGCGCTCGAGTACCTTACGCACAGCCTTACCGGCGATGATGCCCGTTCCCGGCGCAGCCGGAATCAAGCGCACCGTCGACGAGCAATACTTGCCATCGACCGCGTGCGGGATCGTCGTGCCTTCACGGACTACGCGCATGATCTGCTTGCGTGCATCCTTGATTGCCTTCTCGATCGCCATTGGAACTTCGCGGCCCTTGCCGTAGCCAATGCCGACCAGACCGTCACGGTTGCCAACAACCGTCAAGGCGCTGAACGAGAAACGACGACCACCCTTGACCACCGCTGCCGAGCGGTTGATCGCCACGACGTCGTCTTCGACGTCAGCGGCCAAGGCCTCGTTGATCGGGATGAGATTAAATGTGCCCTTAGACATGTCGTGCCTTTTTAGAACTCCAGTCCGGCTTCGCGGGCGCCATCGGCAAGTGCCTTGATGCGACCGTGGTATTTGTATGCGCCGCGATCAAACGCAGCCTGAGTAACGCCAGCCTTCTTGGCACGTTCGCCGACCAACAAGCCAATCTTCTTGGCGATGTCCGTCTTGTTCATGCCTTCGATCGAACTCTTGACTTCCTTCTCGAGCGACGAGGCCGAAGCCAACGTCTTGCCTTGAAGGTCATCAATAAGCTGGACCGAAATGTTGGTCAGGCTACGGCAAACGGATAGGCGCGGACGGTCAGACACGTTGCGCAGACGCTTGCGTAGCGACGTTGCCTTGCCCCGGCGAGCTCTGTGAGTTTTCTTAGTCGAAGTCATTTTGCTATTCCGGGTTACTAGCCACCAGAGCCGAAGGCCTTACCAGCCTTGCGCTTGATGACTTCGTCTTCGTATTTGATGCCCTTGCCCTTGTAGGGCTCCGGCTTGCGCAACTTGCGAATCTCTGCTGCGACCTGGCCCACTTGCTGGTTGTCGATACCCGAGATCGTGATGTTCGTGAGTGTCGGACACTCAACGGTCACCGTGTCCGGGACATCAAACTTCTTCGGCATGTTAAAGCCGAGCTTGAGGATCAGAGTCTTGCCCTTGATGTCGACCTCAAAGCCAACACCGTTCACTTCTAGCTTCTTTACGTAGCCAGTCGTGACGCCGGTGATGGCGTTGTTGAGCAAGGACCTCATCGTGCCGCGCATAGCATGCGCGAATCGCGAGTCCTCAGTCGTGTCGACCGTCAGGGTCGTGCCGTCTACAGACAGCTTGATTTCAGGACGGAGGGGAAGCGTGCGCTCACCCTTTGGTCCCTTAACGGATACCGAGTCGGCGGCGACGTTGATCGTCACTGAGCTCGGTACTTCGATGGGTAGTTTGCCAATCTTGGACATTGGATATCTCCGTTAATCAATCGTGCAGAGCACTTCGCCACCGACCTTGCGTGCCCGACACTCACGGTCGGAAAGCACACCCTGGTTGGTGGATACCACGGCGATACCAAGGCCACCACGGACCTTCGGTAACTCCAGGCACGAGCGATAGCGTCGGCAACCGGGCTTGCTGAAACGGGCAAGTGATGTAATCACTCGCTCGCCATCAGGCCCGAGGCGAAACTCGATATTCACTGCGGAGCGAGGCCCCGTTACAGCGACTTCGTAGCGGTCAATGAAGCCTTCGCGCTTCATGGCATCCAGAATGGCTACCTTAAGACGACTACCTGGCACAACGCAGTTGTTTGCACCGCTCATAAGAGCGTTGCGCATACGCGTCAGCATGTCAGCGATCGGATCGGTCATCATGGCTAAGAATCTCCTACCACGAGGCCTTCCGCACTCCAGGGATCTCACCCTGCAATGCGAGTGTACGGAAACAGCAACGGCAAATGCCGAACTTGCGGTAGTAAGCCCTAGGGCGTCCGCACAGCTGACAACGGTTGTACTGCCGACTTGAGAACTTCGGCTTCCGCTGCTGCTTTACGATTAAGCACTTCTTGGCCATATCAGTATGCGCTCGGTTGGTTCTTGGGGAATGCCACTATTTCTTGTCCGACTCTTTTTGGAAGGGCATGCCGAGTTGCGTGAGCAACGCGAAGCCTTCTTTGTCGGTCGAGGCATCAGTGACAAACGTGATGTCCATGCCTTGCACGAACTCGACCTTGTCGAGCTGGATCTCCGGGAAGACGCTCTGCTCGGAAAGGCCCATGGTGTAATTGCCGTGGCCGTCGAACTTCTTCGGCAGACCTCGGAAGTCGCGGATGCGAGGGATCGCAAGGCTAATCAAGCGATCCAGAAACTCCCACATGCGGTTGCCACGCAAGGTGACCGCGACTCCAACGGCGTAGCCGATGCGCAGGCGGAAACCTGACACAGCAACTCGAGCCTTACGGATCAGGGGCTTCTGGCCACAGATGGCCGTCAAGTCCTTGACGGCGGCATCCATACGGTTTTTGTTTTCAACCGCTTGGCCAACACCCATGTTGATGACGATCTTCTCTAGGCGAGGGACCATCATTGGGTTGGGGTATTTGAACTCCGAAGTCAGTGCAGCAATGACCTTTTCGCGGTATTGCTGCTGGCGACGCGGCATGGTGCGCGCTTCGCCTTCGGGTGTTTCTGTCGTGGTAGTCATGGAATGGCTTTGGCTTCAGCTCGGTTAGTCGAACTTGGTTCCACAGCGAACGCCGACACGGACCTTCTTGCCGTCGACGACTTCTGTCTTGGTGCGAGTGCCCTTGCTCAGCTTCTCGCTGAACAACAACACATTGCTGACATCGATCGGGTGCTCAAACTGCACTCGACCGCCCTTGGGATTCTGTTGTGAAGGCTTTTGGTGCTTCCAACGAAGGTTGACTCCGGCAACTACCACGCGGCGGTTGATGGCGTCGACACTGAGCACTTCACGTGCCTCGTCGGACTTGTATTGACCAGTGGTGACGACAATCTTGTCGCCCTTCTTGACGTGCAACGACGCGCGTTGCGGCTTGGGCTTATTGGCGAGCATCAGACAACCTCCTCGGCGAGCGAGACGATCTTCATGAAGTTGCGATCGCGGAGCTCACGGGCAACTGCACCGAAGATGCGAGTGCCACGTGGGTTGTTGTCCTTGTCGATCACGACGAGCGCGTTGCGGTCGAACTTGATGTAGGACCCATCCTTGCGGCGGACGGCGTAGGCCGTGCGCACGATCACGCCCTTGATCACTTCGTGCTCTTTGACTTCACCGGCGGGCAGCGCCTTCTTAATAACGGCGACAATCACGTCACCGACGGACGCAAAGCGTCGCTTGCTGCCTCCGAGGACCTTCAAACACATGGCGCGCTTGGCGCCGGTGTTGTCGGCCACGTCGAGCATGGACATTTCTTGGATCATTTAAGTGTCCTAACCTGTTGGTAGGGATCAGTGTGCGGGTGTTGCGCGCTACTGTCGCGCGCGGGTGTTGCTGATTGAAGGACCGGTTAGACGGTCGCCTTCTGCACGATGCGAAGCAGACGCCAGCGCTTGAGCTTGCTCAGTGGGCGGGTCTGGGTGATTTCAACGATGTCACCAACGGCGGCCTCACTCTTCTCATCGTGAGCGTAGAGCTTGGAGCGCTTCGACACGAACTTCTCGTAGAGCGGGTGGCGAACCTTGCGGTTGACCTGCACAACGATCGTCAATTCCATCTTGCAGGACATGACCATGCCGCGCATGACCTTGCGTTTGCGGCGTGCCGGCGCGTCGGTGCTGTCGGTGCTTTGCTGTTCGGTGCTCATTAGTTCTTGTCTCCAGCAGATGCTGCAGCGGCGGCGGCTTGACGGTCGCGATCACCGAGAATGGTCATGATACGTGCGATCGTGCGGCGCACGTTGCGGACGCGTCCCGCGTTGGAACCTTCGCCCGCACCGCGAAAACGCAGTTCGAACTGTTCTTTGCGCAACTCGGTCAGCTTGACCTTTAGGTCTGCTGAGTCGTGCCCGCGAATGTCTTCAATGGCCTTGTTCATCGTGAATCCCGTGAAGGGTATCTGCTGTGCCTGTTTAGCTTGGGCGGCGACGGACCAAACGGACCTTCACCGGCAACTTGTGAGCAACGCGGTTGAAGGCGCGCTTCGCAACGTCCTCAGTCACACCGTCTAGCTCGAATAGGATAGTGCCCGGCTTTACTACAGCCGCCCAGTAATCGACGTCGCCCTTACCTGAACCCTGACGGGTTTCGGCTGGCTTCTTGGAGATCGACTTGTGCGGGAAGATCCGGATGAAGACCTTGCCTTCCGGTGCGTTACGACCACAGGCAACACGGCCTGCCTCGATCACACGCGCCGACACCCATCCTGGCTCGAGCGACTGCAGACCGAACTCGCCGAACGCGACTTCATGTCCTCGACAAGCTTCGCCGCGGATTCGTCCGCGCATCTGCTTGCGCCATTTGGTCCTCTTGGGCATCAACATGGTAGGGATCCGTTTGCTTTGACTTTATGTGTTTGCTGATTATCTAGTCGTTCGCCGACTAGACCGTTGGGCGCTCGATAGTGTTCGGGCGCACGGGAAGCAGACCTTGGGTGGTTTCACCTGGGCCATACTCACCCTTGAAGATCCAGACCTTGCAGCCGAGCACGCCCGACTTAGTCTTCGCCATGGCGAAACCGTAATCGATCTGCGCGCGGAGCGTGCTACACGGGACTCGGCCCTTGCGGACGTTGCCGACGCGCGACATCTCAGCACCCTGCAGACGACCAGCGACGCGAATCTTCACGCCCTTGGCACCGGCTGCCATCGTTGCGTCGGCGACCTTCTTGAGGGCACGACGATAGTTGATGCGCTTACCAAGTTGTTCGGCCACGGCCTCAGCAACAAGAACAGCTTCCACTTCCGGGCGGTGGACTTCGATGATCTTCATCCGCACTGGCTTGCTGGTCAGCTTCTCAAGCGCCTGGCGGAACTCGTCCACCTTGGTGCCCTTCTTGCCGATCAAAACGCCGGGACGTGCGGTGTGCACGAACACCGTGACCAATTCGCCGGCGCGTTCAATCTCCACCTTCGGGATTGCAGCGAACTGCCATTCACTCTTGATGAACTTGCGGATGCGCTGGTCTTCGATCAGGTTCTGCGCGAAATCACGCTTGTTAGCGTACCAACGCGAGCGCCATTGCTCGGTGACCGCGATTCGGAAGCCGGTTGGATGTACTTTCTGGCCCATGGTTATTCCTCTGCCCCAGTGACTTCGGTCTCAGTGACTTCGGTAGCACCATCGGTGCCAGCAATCGGCGTTGCTTCCGGATCAGCTACGTGAACGTGGATGTGACAGGTACGACGCTTGAATGGCATCGCGCGGCCTTGTGGACCCGGACGCATACGCTTGCCGCCTGGGAGTGGCGGACCGTCTTGCGCAAAGATCTTGGAGATGACCAAGCGGTTCGGACGAACCGAAGGGTTTTGGAGTGCGTTGGCGATTGCCGAAGCCAGAACCTTGTAGATCGCCTTGCCCGCGCGATGGCGGTCGTGACGCAACTGGTCGAGGGCTTCGTTGGCCGTAAGGCCACGAACCAGTGCCAGAACACGGCGGGCCTTGTTGACCCCCATTCGTGCACGGCGGTGTACTGCTCGCGTTTCGAAGCTCATCGGTCTTTCTTCTGGTGGCCACGGAAGGTTCGCGTCGGCGCGAACTCGCCCAAACGATGGCCGACCATATCCTCAGTCACGTAGACCTTGAGGAAGGCACGGCCGTTGTGAACATTGAACGTGTGTCCAACGAACTCCGGCAGGATCACGCTTGCGCGTGACCACGTTTGAATCGGGATCTTGGTGCCCTTCTCGTTTTGACCGCCAACCTTCTTGAGAAGGCTGGGATGGACAAACGGGCCCTTGTGAGTACTGCGGCTCATATCGAAGTCCTAGCGTTAGCTACCACTGCCCACAGCGACGTGCTTACCTGGCGAGCGACGACGCAAGATGTATTGATTACTGCGAGCCTTACCCTTCCGGGTGCGACCGCCCTTAGCCAAAACGCCCGTCGGCGAAACGGGGTGACGACCACCACCGGTTCGACCTTCACCACCACCCATTGGGTGAGCGACGGGGTTCATCGACGTGCCACGGTTATGCGGACGACGACCCATGTGACGCTTACGACCAGCCTTACCGATGGTCACGTTTTGCCAGTCCTTGTTGCCGATCTCGCCAATCGTGGCTCGGCATGTCACCGGAACCTTGCGAGTCTCACCGGACGGAAGCACGATCGTGGCGTGGCCACCGTCGCGCGCCATCAGGCGGCATGAGTTGCCAGCCGAACGAGCGAGTTGACCACCCTTACCGGGCTGCAACTCGACATTGTGAACCTGCAAGCTGAGCGGGATCGACTCAAGCGGCATGCAGTTGCCGACTTCCGGCTCACACTGCTGACCGGACATAACCTTGTCACCAACCTTCAACCCCTTCGGAGCGAGGATGTAGCGCTTCTCGCCATCGGCGTAGAAGAGCAAAGCGATGTCGGCCGTGCGGTTCGGATCGTATTCGATCGCGTTAACCGTCGCCGGGACGCCGTCCTTGTTGCGACGGAAGTCGACCTTGCGGTAAATCTTCTTGGCACCACCACCACGGAAGCGGCTGGTGATGTGACCGTGCGCGTTGCGTCCGGCCCTCTTGGGCAAACGCTCAATCAGCGACTTCTCGGGGCGAGCGCCCTTCGTCAGGTGACTGAAGTCGAGCACGGACGCGTTGCGGCGACCGGCTGACGTTGGCTTGTAGACTTTGACTGGCATCTTTTGGATCCTCTATGCGTGTGGCGCTTAGTTGACGTCAATCGTGTCGCCAGCTTTGAGCGTGACGACAGCCTTCTTCCAAGCCGGGATGTGACCCGGACGACCGAAGACGCGTCGGCGCTTGGCCGGCATCGTCACCATGTTGACCGCCTCGACCTTGACCGAGAACAGCGTCTCGATGGCCTTGCGGACCTCAACCTTGTTGGAATCGTTAGAGACCTCGAAGGAGAACTTGTTGCCTACTTCCTGCGCTGCGCTGGACTTCTCAGTCACGATCGGGCGACGGATGACATCGTAGAATTGCTCTGCGTTGGCCATGACTAGGACTCCGCTCCCTGCTTCTCAGGGGCCTGCGTCTCAGGGGTCGAACTTTGAGCGAACCGCTTCTCGAGCGCTTCGTAGGCGGCCGGGGTCAGCACCAGGTAGCGGCGCAGCAGCACCTGACGAGCGTTAAGGTCGTCCAGGCAAGCAACGTCAACCAGCGGCACATTGCGCAGCGACTTGTAAACGGTCTTGTCAGCGCCATCGGTCACAACGGTGACACTACGAACCATTTCCAGGTGCGTAAGGATGGCAAACGCGGACTGGGTGTTTGGCAAGTCCGTCGGCCAGCCGTCAGCAATGCCGACTTCGCCATCTCGGAACTTCGTGAAGATGGCGTTGCGCAGCGCTACGCGGCGAGCCTTCTTCGGCATCGCATAGCTAAGGTCGCGCGGCTGCGGCGGATGGATACGACCACCACCACGCCAGATCGGCGACTTGGTCGTGCCCATACGAGCGCGGCCAGTGTGCTTCTGCGGGTAAAGCTTCTTGTTAGCACCACGGACCTGCGAGCGAGTCTTGGCTCGCACAGTGCCCTGGCGCTGGTTCGCCTCATACATGACGATGGCGTCTTTGAGCGTGCGCCCAAGAACCTTCGCACCGAAGGCACCGGCGTCAACGTCGCGCGTTGCGACTGACCCGCCCTTGTATACTTTGACTTCGACCATTGTTGATTTGCTCTAGCTCTTGATTCGCGTTAGCGACAGCCAGGCTCAGTTACTCGAGAGATCAGCAGGCCTTAATGCGGATGTCCACGCCAGCTGGCATGTTCAACTTGCTCAGAGCATCGACCGTCTTGGTCGTTGGCTCCGAGATGTAGATGATTCGTTTGTGCGTGCGAATCTCGAACTGCTCGCGGCTCTTCTTGTCCACGTGCGGCGAACGCAAGACCGTGTATCGCTCGATGCGGGTCGGAAGCGGCACTGGGCCAGCAACACGGGCACCGGTGCGCTTACTAGTCTCAACGATGTCGAGTGATGCCTGATCGAGGGCCTCGTGATCGTAGGCCTCCATCCGGATTTGGATTCGCTCTTGCATAACAGTCGGGACCAACTCCCTACCTGAGAAACGTCTCAGTCAGGTGTCGGATAAGGGGTTAGGGCAGCACTGCAGTGTGGCGTGGTCGTTGGCGTAAGCCGTTAACCGTGCGCTATCCATTGTGCGGCAAGGGGTTACACTCGAAAGTGTGCTCCCTGGGGCACAGGTGGGCGGATATGCTAGCGATCGTTAAAAGGTCGGTCAACCTTGCCCCCCCACTTATTTGAGCATTCCTTGTCAGTTTGTGCCTGATCCCACGGTGATTCGGTCCAGATCATGCTGATGGAGCAAACCCAGCCGGCCGAATCACGACTTGGCCGAGGCCTTTGGTGATGGAACGCAAGCGTGTTACGTAGCCGATCATCTTTGCAAGTGGCGCGCGCCCCGTTAATCGCGCGCCCATGCGACTGGCTGCTAGGTTTGCTACCTCGCCGCCACGCGAGCGCAGGTCGGCGAGCACAGCAGCAGAACTTGTCGCTGGGGCAAGGACTTCGAATGACACCCAGGGCTCCAGTTCGACCAATCCCGCGCGCGAGATGGCGTCCTCAATCGCCCTGGCCGCGGCTTGCTCTACCAGGGCCTCAGCTAAGGCGTCGCCGCTGACATTGACTAGACGTAACACTATGCCGTGAAGCGCACCGACCCGGGCCCCCGCTAGCAAGCGGGCCCTGAGATACGTCGCCGCCACTGCAACCATGGATCCTTCGGCCTCAACCAGAAAAGAAGCTGGTTCTCCGCCAGGCACCGGTTCGATTGCCACTTCGCATCGCGCAACCTGTTCGACTCCGGCAATCAAAGCATGTGCCTCGGCGGAACCGACGGCAGCCTTCGTCAACGTCTCGCGGCGATCGACCCACGGCTTGGAAACTCGGAACGCGACGCCTGCTCGAGAGCGCGCCATGTCGGCCACGATCTCGAGATGCAACTCCCCCATGCCACGGACGACAATCCGGTCGTATTCCCGCGCCACCCGCAGCGTCGGGTCATCGATGGCAAGGTCGCGAACCGCAGCATAGACGGCACCAACCTGCTCGGCGCGCTCCGGCTCGAAGGTCACCGCCATCACCGGCGCTGGGAACTTTGGCGAAGACAACACGACCGGTGCTGCTGGGTCACAGACGGTGTCACCAGTGCGCCAGCCAAAGTCACCCGGCACGACCACAATCTCGCCTGGACCGGCGCTGACGAGCACGTCATGACGATCCGCACGCATCGACCAAAGCTCTGGCACGACCACGGGTGCTGCTTGCCGGCGCTGCCCCCGCGCCAGCTCGGTGCCGGCTTTGACGCGGCCCCGCACGACCCGAACATAGTTCCAGACCTGGTCAAAGTGCTGGACCTTGAACACGAAACCACAGAACGCCCCGTCGCTGTCACCGGCGCCAGCGACACTCCAAACGCCTCGCGCAGGCAGATCGGCGACTCCTGGAAAGAACGTGACGACAGCATCGAGCAGCCAGTCGACGCCCCGGTTGTAGAGTGCCGCGCCGGCGAGCACTGGCACCAAATCGCCCGCCAGGAATGCGCCGCGCAATGCGGCCCGCAGACGAGCCGGCGCCAAGGCATCGCCCGCGACGACCGAAGCCATTACGTCGTCATCGTGATCAGCCGCAACCTCAACTAAGCGCTCGTGCGCGGCTCGCAGGTCAGCCTGGAGCTTGGGCACCAGCGCCTGATCTGGCTGACCTTCAAACCACTGCACCGAACCAGTCAGCGCGTCGCCCAGGCCCGCGAACTTGCCACCCTCATCCAGTAACGGAACCACTAGCTCCACGACGTTGCAGTCGAGCTCTTCACCAACCTCTCGAAACACCGCTTCGTAGTCGGCCCCGGGGCGATCGAGCTTGTTGACGAACACCAACTTTGGCAGGCCCGCGGCAACGGTTTGCTGCCAAACAGCACGAGTCTGCGACTCAACGCCGCGCACGGCATCCACCACGACGACCACGCCGTCAATGACCCGCAGGCAACGCTCTACTTCGGCGACGAAGTCGACGTGCCCAGGCGTATCAACGACCTGCAGGATGTGCTTGCCCCATGCGACGCGGCTAGCTGCGGCCGTGATCGAGATCCCGCGGGTTCGCTCCGCTGGCATGAAGTCCATCGTCGCGGTGCCGTCGTCGACGCTGCCGACCCAGGTCTGCGCACCGGTATCGAACAGAATACGCTCCGTTAGAGTCGTCTTCCCTGCATCGATGTGGGCCACGATGCCGAAGGTGCGCAGCCGATCCATTGAGCACGGGACGTTAGGACGTTCGGGCTTCGGGCGCCATGACTGACTACCTCACCGCCGTGCGATTAGCATCACTGCGGCACGATTGGCATCACGGTCTAGGATCACGGTCGCGCGAGTGGCTACGCGTTGACGCGCGGTTGCGCGCCCTGAGTGATGCCACGCATCTGCATCTTCAGATCGTCCGGGTTGTCCGATGCCCCAAGAGCGTCTTCCAAGCTGATGTTGCCAGCCTGGAACAACCGGATCAGCGACTGATTGAACGTCATCGTGCCGTAATAACTGCCTTCGGCTAGCGCCTTCGGAAGCATGCGTGTCTCACCCTGCTCAAGCAGGTCACGCACAGTCGGCGTATTGATCATCAACTCGACCGCCGGAACCATCGACGTGCCGTCCTTGTTCTTAACCAAGCGCAGCGAACACACACCAGCGAGATTGAGCGCCAACTGCATGCGCACCAGCTCGTGTTGGTGTGGCGGGAAGAACGAGATGATGCGTTCGACGGTCTGCACTGCGTTGACGGTGTGCAACGTCGAGAACACCAAGTGACCGGTCTCCGCGGCGGAAATAGCCGCGGCAACTGTCTCGGCGTCACGCATCTCACCGATCAGGATGACGTCTGGAGATTGACGCAGCGCCTGACGTAGCGCTTGCGGGAAGCTGCTGACGTCGGTGCCGATCTCGCGCTGGTTAATGATCGAACGCTTGTCTTCAAAGCGGAACTCGACCGGATCCTCAACCGTGACGATGTGCTTATTCATCGTGCGGTTGACGTATTCAAGCATCGAAGCGAGCGTTGTCGACTTGCCCGAACCGGCAATACCCGTCGCAAGCACGAGACCACGCTTCAAGGATGCCAGACGCTTCAGCGGCTCAACCGGCAGGTTGAGATCCTTGAACGACGGAATCTCGCTCTTGATGGCGCGGAACACGAGCCCCTGCTCGCCGCACTGATGAAACGCATTGCAGCGAAAACGGCCGACTCCGGGAAGGGCAACTGCCGTGTCCGTGGCGCCGGTGTCGTTAAACTCCTTCTCGCCGCGTTCGTTGAGAATCTCGGAGACGTAGCTGCGGACCAGCTCGGCTGGCAACGGCTGATCACCAAGGAAGCGGATGACGCCGGCGACTCGCACGGCAGGGCAACCGTTAGCCTTCAAGACCAGGTCGGAGGCGTTCTCCTTGACCATGATGCGAAGGAAGTCTCGCAGCTTGGGCATGCGACTGGCGGGCGAGGCGGGCGGTGGCGTAGTTGGGGTCGGCAAGTGAATGTCCTCGCCGCTCTTATCGGCAGCTGAGAACTGCTCCCGAAGCCCCACTGAGAACCGTGGGGACTGCCCTACCGCCCGATCTGACTCAGCTGTCGTTAAGTCCCGACAACACCGACCAAATGGCGCTGCTCAGTTCGCGCAGGCCTTGCCCAGTCGCACTAGAAATTGGCATCACCGGCATCTGTATGGCAGTGGCCAACAGCTGCGCGCGCTTGCGACAATCTTCATCTTCGACCTTGGTGGCGACGACGATGACCGGGCGATCGGCAAGATCGTCCGAGTAGCTCTTCACTTCTTGCTTGAGCATCTCGTAGGCCTTCTCGGGCTCATCCAGCGGCAAAGCGCTGCAATCGACGAGGTGCAAGAGCAGCCTTGTGCGCTCAATGTGCTTGAGGAACTTGTCGCCAAGCCCCTTGCCTTCACTCGCGCCTTCAATCAATCCCGGGATGTCGGCGATGACAAACGTCGACTCGCCCGGCCCCTGCGCAATGCCAAGCGACGGCTCGAGCGTGGTGAACGGGTAGTCAGCAATCTTCGGCCGCGCCTTGGTCAAGGTCGACAACAGGGTCGACTTGCCGGCGTTCGGCAAACCAAGCAGGCCAACATCAGCAATCAGTTTGACGCTGAGACGAACCTTGCGAACCTCGCCTTCGCGCCCCATTCCCGCCTTGCGCGGCGTGCGCGTGACGGCAGTAGCAAAGTGCACGTTTCCGCGGCCGCCAAAGCCACCGCGAACCAACACCCACGGCTCGTCGGCATTGTTAAGGTCCTTGAGCACGTTGCCGCGATCGGCATCGAGCACCTGGGTGCCCACGGGGACCTCGATCACCAAATCGTCCGCGCCCTTGCCCGAACAGATCTTGGGGCCGCCTTGAACGCCGTTGCCAGCGGCAATGACGCCGCGACCGGTCAGGTGGTAGAGCGTGTTGACGTGGGTCGTCGGCAGCAAGACGACATCGCCGCCAAAACCACCGTCACCACCGTCAGGACCACCTTTGATGGTGTTCTTGTCTCGGAGGAACGAGATACACCCGTCGCCGCCTTTGCCAGCGCGCGCGGTGATGACCAATTCGTCGACGAACATCGTAAGTTACGGGAATCGTCGGTGGTCAGGCCCGCCATCACCCCAAAACAGAGTGACGCGGATATAGTCGGACGTCGACTAGTAGCTCTTCTTAGTAGCGCGACTAGTCGAAAGTCGACTAGCTGCTCGCCGGAACGTCGACGTGCACGCGGCCGTTCGACTGAAAGCGAACGACGCCTTCGGCGACGGAGAACAAGGTGTGATCCTTGCCCTTACGGACGTTACGGCCGGGGTGAAACTTGGTTCCGACCTGGCGGACAATGATCGAACCAGCGAGGACAGCTTGGCCACCGTAGCACTTGATGCCACGGTATTGCGGGTTGCTGTCGCGGCCGTTCTGGGTCGAACCCACTCCCTTCTTGTGTGCCATAGCTCTTAGTCAGTTATTCAGTTGCTGATGAGTCTAGTGAAGCTCTTCGGCGTTAGCCGTTGATCGCTTCAATCTGGACCATCGTGTATTGGGCGCGGAAGCCGTTGCGAGTGCGGCTGTTCTTCCGGCGGCGGAACTTACCGATGATAACCTTCGCATCCTTGACGTTGCGCACCACCTTGGCCGAGACGCTAACGCCTTCGACAAATGGGGTGCCAACTCGGCCGGCGCTATCGCCTTCACCGCCGACCAGGCAGACCTTGTCGAATGTGAATGAATCACCTTCGGTGCTGCTGGGGCGCAGGTGAATCTTGATGCGGTCGCCAGCGGCGACTCGGTACTGCTGATTGCGATCGTCGAGAACGGCGTACATTGGTCTGCTTGGGGTTGGAAGGGCGAAGGAGAGTAGCGGTGCGCGAGCGAGAGTCAAGAGTCTCGATCAAGCGAGATTTGGCCTGGTGGCTCCAGCCAGGCCTGCCGAAATCGGCTGCCCCCGCCGGATCGTCCGCTGGGGCCGTGGTTTGGGGCCGGGAGCTTGCGGCCCCCGGCAGGCATTCCGCTGGCCTAGGCTTTCACGCCCAGCCCAGCCGGAATCGCGATCCGTGCTTCCTGGCCGTCCCCGGTGAGGAAACGGTAGTGCACGACATCAATCGGATAGCTCGGTTCCGGGCGGAAGACGATCGTCTTGCCGACTGCATCCTCCACTTCGAGCACGGCGCGCCGCTTATAGTTGACTAGGTAGTCCGAAACGGCCGGGGCCACGAACACCTGCAGCATCGAGTAGCCCTTGAGGTTGACCAGAGCCCGCGCCTCGCGGAGCACCGACAGAGCCTTCGACTGCACCGTGCGAGACCAACCGGCGCCCTTGCAGTGCGGGCACTGCATGAACACCGTGCGCTTCAGGCCTGGACCAACGCGCTGACGCGTGATCTCCATCATGCCGAACGGCGAGATGCGACCGACCTTGATGCGGGCGCGATCGCCACGCAGCGATTCGATCATCTTGCGCTCCACGTTGCGTCGGTGCTTCTCGAGCGACATGTCGATGAAGTCGATGATGATCAGGCCGCCGAGGTCGCGCAGGCGCAACTGGCGAACGATCTCGGTGATCGACTCGAGGTTGGTGCGATACGCCGTCTCGTCGGAACCGTGACTACCGGCCTTAAACTTGCCGGAGTTTACATCGATGGCGACCAAGGCTTCCGCCTGGTCAATGACGATCGACGCACCGTTGGAAAGGTTGACCTGTGGCTCGTAGAGCTCTTCGACGTCCTTCTCGATGCCGAACGAATGAAACAACGGCGTCGTCACCGAGTGGCGCTTGATGCGATCGGCCATGACCGGCATCAGCTTCTCGGCGAAGTCGCGGATGCGCATGTAGACGTCTTCGCTATCGACAACGACGTCTGCGATATCCGGCGTGAACTGGTCACGCATCGCCTTCAACACCAGATCCGACTCTTGATAGAGCAGCGCCGGCGCCTT